>NZ_CP093528.1:0-300000 GCF_022682305.1 Shinella zoogloeoides | reverse complement strand
TATCCTCCATCGGGAACAATGCTGACGAAGTGACGGCATCGCTGCGCGATGCACGCTCGGGTATCAGCTTCAGCCAGGACTTCGCTGACCACGGCTTCAAGTGCCAGGTCTGGGGTTCGCCGAGCATCGACACGACCGACCTCGTCGATCGCCGCGCGGCCCGCTTCCTCTCGCAGGGCGGTGCGTGGAACCACGTCGCCATGAAGCAGGCGATCGCCGATTCCGGCCTCGAAGAGTCCGAATACTCGGCCAATCCGCGCGCCGGCATCATCATGGGTTCGGGCGGTCCGTCCACCCGCACGCTGATCGAGGCGGCCGACATCACCATCAAGAACAACTCGCCCAAGCGCATCGGCCCGTTCGCCGTGCCGAAGGCGATGTCCTCGACGGCATCGGCGACGCTCGCCACCTGGTTCAAGATTCACGGCGTCAACTATTCCATCTCGTCGGCCTGCTCGACCTCCGCGCACTGCATCGGCAATGCCGCGGAGATGATCCAGTGGGGCAAGCAGGACATCATGTTCGCCGGCGGCCACGAAGACCTCGACTGGACCATGTCGAACCTCTTCGACGCCATGGGCGCCATGTCCTCAAAGTACAACGACACGCCGTCCACCGCCTCACGCGCCTATGACGTCAGCCGCGACGGCTTCGTCATCGCCGGCGGCGCTGGCGTCCTCGTCCTCGAGGAGCTGGAGCATGCCAAGGCCCGCGGCGCGAAGATCTATGCCGAGATCGTCGGCTACGGTGCGACCTCCGACGGCTACGACATGGTGGCACCGTCGGGTGAAGGCGCGATCCGCTGCATGCGCCAGGCGCTCGCCACGGTGAAGGGCGATGTCGACTACATCAACACGCACGGCACCTCGACGCCCGTCGGCGACAGCAAGGAAATCGGCGCGATCCGCGAAGTCTTCGGCGACAAGATCCCGCATATCCAGTCGACCAAGTCGCTGACCGGCCACTCGCTCGGCGCTGCCGGCGTGCAGGAATCGATCTACGGCCTCCTGATGATGCAGGCCGGCTTTATCGGCGAAAGCGCGCATATCACCGAGCTGGACCCGGAATTCGACGGCGTTCCGATCGTGCGCAAGCGCATCGACAATGCGAAGATCGACACGGTTCTTTCCAACTCCTTCGGCTTCGGCGGCACGAACGCCACGCTGGTCTTCCAGCGCCACAACGGATGACACCGATGACCGGGATCATGAACGGCAAGCGCGGCCTCATCATGGGGGTCGCGAACAACCACTCCATCGCCTGGGGCATTGCCCAGAAGCTCGCCGGCGTCGGCGCGGAACTGGCCTTCACCTACCAGGGTGAAGCGCTCGGCAAGCGCGTTAAGCCGCTCGCCGCCGAACTCGGCTCGGACTTCGTCATCCCCTGCGACGTCGAAGACATCGCCTCGGTGGATGCGACGATCGACGCGATCAGGGAAAAGTGGGGCAAGCTCGACTTCGTCGTGCACGCCATCGGCTTCTCCGACAAGAACGAGCTGAAGGGCCTTTACGCCGACACTTCGCGCGACAACTTCTCGCGCACCATGGTCATCTCCTGCTTCTCCTTCACGGAGATCGCCAAGCGCGCGGCGGACCTGATGACGGACGGCGGCTCGATGCTGACGCTGACCTATGGCGGCTCGGTGCGCATCATGCCGAACTACAACGTCATGGGCGTCGCCAAGGCCGCGCTGGAAGCCTCCGTGCGCTACCTCGCCGGCGACTACGGTCCGCAGGGCATTCGCGTCAACGCAATCTCGGCCGGGCCGATCCGCACGCTGGCCGGCGCCGGCATTTCCGATGCCCGCGCCATGCTCTCCTGGCAGCAGAAGAACGCCCCGCTCCGCCGCACCGTCACCATCGAGGATGTCGGCAATTCGGCGCTCTATCTGCTCTCTGACATGTCGAGCGGCGTTACCGGCGAAATCCACTATGTGGATGCCGGCTACAATATCACCTCCATGCCGACGCTGGAGCGGCTGGCGAAAGCGGACAGCGAGTAAGACACACACACGGCGCGAAGTTCTCCTTCGCGCCGTTTTTCTTTGTGCTCAGTCGAATACGACCGGCACAAGCGACAGCACCAGCAGCAGCGCCATGGCTCTGTTGAACAGCTTCAGGCTGTGCTCCCCTGTCATGAAGCGCCCTGCCCCAACACCAATGCCGGCCCAGGCCAGCGTGCTCACCAGCGTCGCGCCGCCGAAGATGACGGCGAAAGCGGATGGGATCGCAAAGTCCCCGGCAACGCCCCCGCCATAAGTCACCACAGCGCCCGCGACCATCACCCAGAGCTTCGGATTGACGAGCTGCAGCAACGCGCCTTCGACGAAGGTGAACGGCCGCTGCCGGCTGCTCTCGGACGAGTGGCCGACCGGAGCCGTCGCGATACGCCAGGCGAGCCAGAGCAGATAGGCGATGCCGATCCATTTCAGCACCAGATGCACGCGCGGCTCCGAGAAGACCGCGCCGCCTGCCGCAGCCACAGTGAAGATGATGACCGCCACGCCGATGCCCATGCCTATTGCGACCGGGAGGGTGCGACGGAAGCCGTAGTTGGCGCCTGATGCCATCACCATCGTATTGTTCGGCCCCGGCGTGCCCGCCATGGCGAAGGCAAAGCCCGATGCCGCCATTATCCAAGCCCAGTCCATCCTGCCCTCCTCACCCAGACATCGGCACCCTATGCCGTCCCATGCGCAACGGGGTTGCGAAAATGCCAGCAATGGACAAGAATTTGGCATTCCATGCCGCTGAATGGCTTGAACGTTTGTGAGGATTTCAATGCAGCTTGACGATATCGACCGCCGTATCCTGCGCGAGCTGCAACAGGATGGCCGCCTGCAGAATGTCGAGCTTGCAAGGCGGGTCGGTCTGTCGCCCTCCCCTTGCCTTCGAAGAGTGAAGCTATTGGAGGAGGCCGGTATCATCGACCGCTATGTCGCGGTCGTGGATCAGGCGAAGGTGGGGCTGCAGCTTTCCATGTTCGCGCGCATCTCCCTGACGGCGCAGGATGCCGAGACCATCGACCATTTCATCGCCGCCATGAAGCGGCTACCGGAGGTGGTGGAGTGCTATATCATGCTCGGCGAGAGCGACGCGCTGCTGCGCGTCGTCGTCTCGGATCTGGAAGACTATCGCCGCTTCCAGTCGACGCATCTCACCCGCAGGAACGGCATCCAGACCGTCAAGACGGATGTGCCGAGCGAAACGGTCAAGCAAAGCTTCGCGCTGCCTTTATGAGGCTCAGCGCTTGCCCCACAGCACCTTGAAGCGGGCGTTGCGGCAAAGCTCGCCGCTTTCCTTGAAAGCCTCCTTCAGCACCGGCTCGTAGGGCAGGCCGCGATTGGCGACCATCAGCAGGCGGCCGCCGATCTTCAGCGACTTCGCCGCCATGCGGATCATGCCAGCACCGAGCGAGTGGTCGGCGGCATGGCCCTCATGGAAGGGCGGGTTCATGACGATGAGGTCGTAGTGGTCGCGCGGCGTTTCCGTCGTCAGATCGAACCAGTAGAAGCGCGCCGGGATGTTCGGGCAGTTCTCCGCCATGTTCTCCTTGGCGGCTTCCAGCGCTTCGTAATGCGCTTCGAAGACGTCGATGCCCTTCGCGTACGGCGCGCGGCCGCCGAGCATGACGGAGAGATAGCCCCAGCCCGCGCCGAAATCGGCGGCGTGGCCGTTGAAATCCTCCGGGATGCGGGTGGCGAGCAGTTCGGAGCCGTCGTCGATGCGGTCATGCGAGAACATGCCGGGCGCCGCCGTGAAGCGGCCGGCGATGCGCACCGGCTTGGCCGCGAGCTTGGAGATCGCTTCCGCCGGGTCTTCCGGGCGGGCGAACCAGATGGCGAGGCCATGGTACTTCGGCATGGAATCGCCCGTCAGGCCAAGCTGGTCGAGGCGCTTGCGCATGGACTGCACGCCGTCTTCCTTGCCGCCGGCAACGACGATCAGGCCGCCCGTACGCACGCGGCGCAGGGCTTCGGCGATGCGGTTTTCGTTCTCACCCTTGTGCTTGGTCATCAGGATGAGTGCGCCGTCGAAATCCTCGCCCTCGATGACGGGCTTGACCGGTGCGCGCACGGCTTCCAGCCCGCGATAGAGCGAGCGCAGCGGCTGCACCGCCTCCAGGGACGCGCCAAAGCCTTCCGGCGGGCGCTGGCCGGCTTCCGCGCCGAGGAAGAGGTAGCGTTCCCCCTCACCCGGCAGGCCGAGCGTGCCGGAGGCGAAGGGATGGAACAGGGTTTTCAGGGCGTCGCGGGTCATGGTCGGCTTTCGGCGGATGATTGGTCTCTAAAAAAGAAAAGGGGCGCGGAACGTGCCGCTCCGCGCCCCCTTCATGCATTGGTGTCCGATTACTCGGCGGCTTCGCCGTCGCCCTTCTTGTCGGCGGCGATTTCCTTGCCGGTCGCCTGGTCGACGACCTTCATGGAGAGGCGAACCTTGCCGCGCTCGTCGAAGCCCATCAGCTTGACCCAGACCTTGTCGCCTTCCTTGACGACGTCGGAGGTCTTGGCAACGCGCTCCTGGGCGAGCTGCGAGATGTGCACGAGGCCGTCACGCGGGCCGAAGAAGTTGACGAAGGCGCCGAAGTCGGCGGTCTTGACGACCGTGCCTTCGTAGATCATGCCGACTTCCGGTTCCGCGACGATGGAGTGGATCCACTTGCGGGCCGCTTCGATCTCCTTGCCGGACGAGGACGCGATCTTGATCGTGCCGTCGTCTTCGATGTTGATCTTGGCGCCGGTCTTTTCGACGATTTCGCGGATGACCTTGCCACCCGTGCCGATGACTTCACGGATCTTGTCGACCGGGATGTTCATGACTTCGATGCGCGGTGCGAATTCCCCGAGCTGGCTGCGGCCTTCGGAGATGGCGTGGGCCATTTCGCCGAGGATGTGCTTGCGGCCGCCCTGCGCCTGGCTGAGTGCGACCTTCATGATCTCTTCGGTGATACCGGCGATCTTGATGTCCATCTGCAGCGAGGTGATGCCGTCGGCGGTGCCGGCGACCTTGAAGTCCATGTCGCCGAGGTGGTCTTCGTCACCGAGGATGTCGGAGAGAACCGCATAGCGGTCGCCTTCGAGGATGAGGCCCATGGCGATACCGGCAACCGGCTTTGCCAGCGGAACGCCGGCGTCCATGAGAGCGAGCGAGGTGCCGCAGACGGTGGCCATCGAGGACGAGCCGTTCGACTCGGTGATCTCGGAAACGACGCGCAGCGTGTAGGGGAACTGTTCCGCCGTCGGCAGCATCGGGCGGATAGCGCGCCAGGCGAGCTTGCCGTGGCCGATTTCGCGGCGGCCCGGGGAGCCCATGCGGCCCGTTTCACCGACCGAGTAGGGCGGGAAGTTGTAGTGCAGCAGGAAGCGTTCCTTGTACATGCCGGTCAGGCTGTCGACATACTGCTCGTCTTCGCCGGTGCCGAGCGTGGCAACGACCACGGCCTGGGTTTCACCGCGGGTGAAGAGAGCCGAGCCGTGCGTGCGCGGCAGGATACCGACTTCCGAAACGATGGCGCGAACGGTTTCAAGGTCGCGGCCGTCGATGCGGCTCTTGGTGTCGAGGATGTTCCAGCGAACGATCTTGGCCTGCAGATGCTTGAAGACGGCGCCGATGACTTCTGCGCTGTACTTCGGCTCGACGCCTTCCGGCAGGAAGTGTGCCTTCACCTTGGCCTTGACGGCGTCGACGGCGGCGTAGCGATCAGCCTTCTGGGTGATCTTGTAGGCAGCGCGCAGTTCGGTTTCGGCAAGGCCGAGCATTTCGGCTTCGAGTTCGGAATAGTCTTCCGGCTGGAAGTCGCGCGGCTCCTTGGCAGCCACTTCAGCGAGCTTGATGATCGCGTCGATGACCGGCTGGAAGCCCTTGTGGCCGAACATGACGGCGCCGAGCATGACGTCTTCGTTCAGTTCCTTGGCTTCGGATTCGACCATCAGGACGGCGTCCTGCGTGCCGGCGACGACGAGGTCGAGAACCGACTCGTCCATCTCGTCGAGATGCGGGTTCAGGACGTATTCGCCGTTGATGTAGCCAACGCGAGCGGCGCCGACCGGACCCATGAAGGGAACGCCGGAGATCGTCAGCGCGGCGGAAGCGGCAACCATCGACAGGACGTCGGGATCGTTCTCGAGGTCATGCTGGACGACCGTGACAACGACCTGCGTGTCGTTCTTGTAGCCTTCCGGGAAGAGCGGGCGGATCGGGCGGTCGATCAGGCGGGAAACCAGCGTTTCCTTTTCCGACGGACGGCCTTCACGCTTGAAGTAGCCACCCGGGATCTTGCCCGCGGCGTAGGTCTTTTCCTGGTAGTTGACGGTCAGCGGGAAGAAATCCTGGCCCGGCTTCGGCGCCTTGGCGGAAACGACGGTGGCGAGAACGACGGTTTCGCCGTAGGTCGCGAGAACCGCGCCGTCAGCCTGGCGGGCGATCTTGCCGGTTTCCAGCTTGAGCGGGCGGCCGGCCCACTCGATTTCAACCGTATGGGTATCGAACATGTCTTGTCCTTCTTGACGGATACGCGCACCGCCGCCCGAAAAGGCGCAGGTGGTCTATCCGTGTTCGTGACGCATCATGGGCAAGACAGCGGGAGGCTTCCGTGGTGGCGTTCTGCGCCCGAAGCATCCTGCAATCCTGCCCCATGACAGGCCATCGGTTGGTTCCGCAGGACCGGCCCATCCGGCCTGCTGGAGAATCCCGTTCCGCGAGGCGGCCGCAGCCGGCACAGACAGAACGGTACGGCGGAATTTTCTTCCGCAAAAGAAAGCGGCGGGCGTTCGCAAGGAACGCCCGCCGAAAGGCTTAGCGGCGAATGCCGAGAGCAGCAATCAGCTTGCTGTAACGGGATTCGTCCTTCTTCTTGAGGTAGTCAAGAAGCGAGCGGCGGCTGGAAACCAGCGTCAGAAGGCCACGACGGGAGTGGTTGTCCTTCTTGTGGTCCTTGAAGTGGCCGGTCAGGTTGTTGATACGCTCGGTCAGGATCGCGACCTGTACTTCCGGAGAACCGGTGTCGCCTTCCTTGGTGGCGTATTCCTTGATCAGCGCAGCCTTGCGCTCAGCAGTGATCGACATCGAGATGTCCTTTCATGAATGGAGAACCAAAGTCGCCAAAAGCCGGGATGTCGTCCAGCAATGGCCGTGAAGGCAAGCGGGCAGGCCCGCATTGCTGGCGGTGCCTATAAACCATTAGCGGGCGAAATGGAAGGGGCCGTCATCAACCGCCGATTCGAGCCATCAGCGCTGGCTGGTCGGCTGGCCGGGCGCCGCCTCGCGCGTATTCCCGCCCTTCGGGCAGACCACATAGGCGCCGAAGATCCAGCCGAGCCGTTCACCCGCCAGCGACACGAAGAGCCAGCGCTTGCCGCCGCGTTTCGTTTCTTCCAGCACCTCCACGCGCGCGCCGTTCGGCAAGGTCGTCAGGATCGGGCCGCTCGGCGCGGAGCGCACGTTGAGCGGCGTTCCGGTCGGGTCGTCGACGAGGCATTCGCTGGCCGCGAGCGCCGGCGAAGCGGCAAGGGTGGCCGCCATCAGGCAAGCCCGCAAGACGAATGCTCTCATTGCCCCTCCTCCGGCCTGCCGACGCCCTCGTCGCGCAACCTTGCGAGCGGGAGCGTCACCCGCCATTCGATGCCATCGTCATGTACAAGGAAGTCGAGCCGGGCATCGAGCGCCATGCCCAGCATGCGCTCCAGCACCACGCTGCCGAAGCCCTTGCGGCTGGCGGCAATGGCCTGCCTGTCGATCACCGCACGGCTCTCGCGCCAGATGAGGTTCAGATCGTCGCCCGACACGGTCCAGTTCAGGGAGACGATGCCGGCCTCGTTGGCGAGCGCGCCGTATTTGGTGGCGTTGGTCGCAAGCTCATGCAGCGCCATGCCGAGCGTCTGGGAGGCCTGCGGGCCAAGCCGGACGGCGGGACCGGCGATGCGCACGCGCGCGGCATCGTCCGGTGTGAAGGGCTTGAGCTGGTTCCTGGCAAGTTCCGCAAGGTTCACACCCTGCGTCGCGTTGGCGATCATCAGGTCCGTCGAGCGGGCGAGACCCGCGACGCGCCGGCGAAAGGCCTCTGCGAAATCGCCGGCGCTTTCCGCGCCGGCCGCCGACTGGTTCAGCATGGCCTGGATGACGGTGAGCTGATTCTTGGAACGGTGCGCCACCTCACGCATCAGGAAGCGCACGTCGTTTTCCGCCTTCATCCGGGCATCGGCCGCCTCCGCCAGCGCATGGGACACGGTCTCCAGCTCGGAAATGGCATAGGGGCGCGGGGCCACGCGCTCGCCCTCGCCGAGACGGCGCGCATCCTGCGCCAGAAGACGGACATCGCGCGAGAGCACGCGGGCAATGCCGGCCGCGCCCACGGCGGCAAGTACAGCGAAGACCGAGCCGCCGATCGTCAGCCAGAGGAAGGAGGAGACCGCGGGGGCCTGCACGTCGGAGGATTTCGCCCAGGCGATCATGCGCCAGCCGGCAAGCGCGGAGAATTCCGTGACGAGCTGGTAGCTGGTGCCGTCCTGCTCCATGGTGCTGACGCCAAGGCGGAGCGACGGCACGACGCGCAGGAAGAAGGGCGCGCCCGTCTTCTGGGTCTCGTCGGTCGAGACGATCACCCTGCCCTGCGTATCGAGCACCGCCGCGTTCCAGCCGGGGGAGAGGATATCCGGGTTGACCGCGCGCCGCAGCGCCCCGGCGTTCTTCGTCAGCGTCAGCAGCACATGCCGGCCGTCCGGCAGACGCATCGGCTGGTAGACGTTGAAGACCCATTGCTGCGCCGTCTTGCCGAAGAAGATATCCGAGACCATGCGCTCGCCCCGTACCAGCGCTAGTCCGGCGGAAACCGGCTCGGAGGCCGGGTTCAGCGGCGTGCCGTAGGGCACGCGCGTGTTGAGGAGTTGGCGCATCGTCTGGTCGATGACGAGGAAGTAGATATCCGTGCCTTCCAGCGCCTTCGTCGCCTGGCCGTGCAGCAGCGCATAGTCGCCCTTCAGCAGGCTATCGGAGGTCGACAGGAAGTTCAGGGTCGAGAACATGCCGGAGATCTCGCGCTCGACGGCGCGGTTCACGGCTCCGGTGGAGGTGCGCAGCAGCGACTCGAATATCCGGTCCTGCGCCTCATTGGTGCGTTTCAGCACGACGAGGGAAAAGAGGAAAGCCGGGATGACGACGACGAAGATGAGGCAGACGAGATAGAAGGCGACGGGATGGTGCATACGCCGACGGACGCGGCCGGCGGCAGTGCCCTTGCCCGCCTCCTCCGCGGGCACCGTCCTGTCAGTCGGCGCCATCGTCAACAGCCAAGCCCCTTACCCTTCGCGCGGGGCGGCCAAGCGCCGCCCGGCCCGCTTGTGGGCGAACCGCGCCGCTTCATAAAGCCTGCAGCTTGTGGTGAAATCAAGTCGGAGGCGGAGGGCTGCGCCCCCCGATATTTAGCCTGCGAAAACCCGCTTCGGGCGGAACTCGCCGCCGCCGATCTCGCCGATCGCAACCAGCTTGCCGCGCGCCGTGGCATAGGCCTCGTCCGCGGAAACCGGCGCGTCGCGGCCGCGCAGGATAATGGGATTGCCCATGCGCAGGCGGTGCGCCTGATCGTCGTTGATGACGATCTGCGGCAGGCTGGAAAGCGCTTCGCCGGTATCGATCAGGAAGGCGTCGAGGGCGGCAAGCCGCTCCGCTTCGTCCTCGATCTTTTCGAGCGCCGTCAGGTCCGCGAGCGGCACCATGTCGTCCTCGCCGAAGGGCGCGACGAAGGTGCGGCGGAGCGCCGAGATATGGCCGTAGCAGCCAAGCTGCCGGCCGAAGTCGCGGGCGAGCGCGCGCACATAGGTGCCCTTGCCGCATTCCACTTCGAAGGCCGCCGTGTTCTCGTCCGAGCCGATCAGCGTCAGGCGGTGGATTTCCACCTCGCGCGAGGGGATTTCGACCGTCTCGCCTTCGCGGGCAAGGTCATAGGCGCGTTCGCCATCGATCTTGATCGCGGAGAACTGCGGCGGAATCTGCTGGATTGTGCCGGTATATTCGCCGAGGATCGCATTGATCTCATCGGCGGTCGGACGCTTGTCCGAGCTTTGCGTCACCTCGCCCTCGAGGTCGTCGGTCGTGCGCTCCTCGCCCCAGGTCACGGTGAATTCGTAGACCTTGCGGCCATCCATGACATAGGGAACGGTCTTGGTGGCGTCGCCCAGCGCAATCGGCAGCATGCCGGAGGCAAGCGGGTCGAGCGTGCCGGCATGGCCGGCCTTCTGCGCCTTGAACAGCCACTTGATCTTGGAGACGGCCTCGGTCGATCCGAAATCGAACGGCTTGTCGAGGATCAGCCAGCCGGAAACCGGCCGGCCCTTGGGTTTGCGGGGTCTGGACATCTTTTACCTGAAATTATTCGTCGCCGTCTTCGGCGTCGAGATCGCGGGCGACTTCCGGCGAGCGCAGGAGTTCGTCGATCTTCTTGTAGTTGTCGAAGCTGGTATCGTCGCGGAAGCGCACGTCCGGCATGTATTTCATCTGGCGCAGATGCGGGCCGAGGCGGCCGCGGATGAATTTCGAATTGCGGTTCAGCGCATCGATCACCACCTCATGGTCCTTGACGCCGAGCGGCGTCACATAGGCCGTGGCATGCTTCAGGTCGGGAGACATGCGAACTTCCGAGATGGAGATCACCGTCTTTTCGAGAAGCGGGTCGCGTACTTCGCCGCGCTGGAGAACCTGGGTGATCGCCGCGCGCACCTGCTCGCCCACGCGCAGCATGCGTTGCGACGGCGCCGAGGATGTTGCTCTGGTCATGGTCGTCACCTTCAAAAAAATGCGAGCGCCGAAAAGGTCCGGCGCTCGCACGATACTCTATTGGCGAAACGCTTACAGCGTGCGCGTGACATGCTCCACGCGGAAGCACTCGATCTGGTCGCCGGCGCGGATGTCTTCGTAGTTCTCGAAGGCCATGCCGCATTCCTGGCCGACATTGACTTCCGAGACTTCGTCCTTGAAGCGCTTGAGCGTCTTGAGCTTGCCTTCGTGGATAACGACGTTGTCGCGAACCAGGCGGACGCCGACGCCACGCTCGACCTTGCCCTCGGTGACGCGGCAACCCGCGACCTTGCCGATCTTCGTGATGTTGAACACCTCGAGGATCTCGGCGTAGCCGAGGAAGGTTTCGCGGCGCTCGGGCGAGAGCAGGCCGGACATCGCCGCCTTCACGTCATCCACCAGATCGTAGATGATGTTGTAGTAGCGGATTTCGATGCCCTGGCGCTCGGAGAGCGAGCGGGCCTGTGCGTTCGCACGGACGTTGAAGCCGATGATGGCGGCGTTGGACGCTTCGGCGAGCGAAATGTCCGACTCGGTGATGGCGCCTGCGCCGGAATGCACGATGCGCACCCGCACTTCGTCCGTGCCGAGCTTTTCGAGCGCGCCGGCAATGGCTTCGATCGAGCCCTGCACGTCGCCCTTGATGAGCAGCGGGAATTCCTTGAGACCGGAATTCTGGAGCTGGTTCATCATCTGCTCGAGCGAACCGCGCGAACCCGACTGACGCGCCACCTGCTTTTCGCGGGCGAGGCGCTGGCGGTATTCGGAGATTTCGCGGGCGCGGCCTTCGTTCTCGACGACGGCGAACTTGTCGCCAGCGGCCGGGGTGCCGGAAAGGCCGAGGACCTCGACCGGCATGGACGGGCCAGCTTCCTTGACGTGCTCACCCTTGTCGTTGACGAGCGCGCGCACACGGCCCCACTGATCGCCGGCGACCAGGATCTGGCCGGGCTTCAGCGTACCCGTCTGCACGAGAACCGTCGCGACGGCGCCGCGACCGCGGTCGAGCTGGGCTTCGACGACGACGCCCTCCGCCGTGCGGTTCGGGTTCGCCTTGAGGTCGAGGATTTCGGCCTGCAGCAGGATTGCTTCCAGGAGCTTGTCGAGGTTCGTGCCGTTCTTGGCGGACACTTCCACGTCGAGCGTTTCACCGCCCATGGATTCGACGAAGACTTCGTGCTGGAGGAGCTGCGTGCGAACGCGCTGGGCGTCCGCCGTCGGCTTGTCGATCTTGTTGATCGCCACGATGATCGGAACACCCGCCGCCTTGGCGTGGTTGATGGACTCGATCGTCTGCGGCATCACGCTGTCGTCGGCCGCCACCACGAGGATCGCGATGTCGGTCGCCTGCGCACCACGGGCACGCATAGCGGTGAACGCGGCGTGGCCGGGAGTGTCGATGAAGGTGATCTTGTGGCCGTTCTGCTCGACCTGGTACGCGCCGATATGCTGCGTAATGCCGCCGGCTTCGCCAGCGACCACGTTTGCATGACGGATGGCGTCGAGCAGCGAGGTCTTGCCGTGGTCGACGTGGCCCATGATGGTCACGATCGGCGGACGAGATTCCAGATCGCCTTCTTCGTCGGCAACGTTGAAGATGCCTTCTTCGACGTCGGATTCCGAGACGCGCTTGACGGTGTGGCCGAATTCGCCGGCGATGAGTTCAGCCAGGTCGGCGTCGATCAGATCGCCGGGCTTCATCATCTGCCCTTCCTTCATCAGGTACTTGATGACGTCGACGGCGCGTTCGGACATGCGCTGCGACAGTTCCTGAATGGTGATGGTTTCCGGAAGAATGACTTCGCGCATGACCTTTTCGCGGGTCTCCTGCATCTGGCTGCGCTTGAACTTCTCCTGACGGCGGCGCATGGCCGACAGCGAACGGCCGCGCTGCGCGCCGTCCTCGTCGCTCGAAGCGGTGGTCAGCGTCAGCTTGCCCTGACGGCGGCCGTCGTCGGCCTTCGGACGCGCCGGGACCTTCGCCGGTTCCGGACGCTTGACGGCGCCGCGATTGGCGGGCGCACCGCCACGCGGACGCTTGTCGTCTTCTTCTTCGGTTTCGCGGCGGCCGCGACCGGCGACCGGCGTGGAAGCCGGAGCGGGAGCCGGCGTGCGGGTCGGCTGCGGACGGGCGTCCGCGGCAGGGCGCGCGACCGGCTGCGAAGCAGCCTCTTCCTGGACGGCCGGAGCCGGTGCGGCGGCCTCGGCGGCGCGGCGCTCGGCCTCTTCCTTCTCGCGGACGATGCGGGCTTCTTCCTCGGCCTTGCGGCGGGCTTCTTCTTCCACCTTGCGGCGGGCCTCGTCCTCGGCGCGCTGGCGCGCTTCCTCGGCGTCGCGGATCTGCGCTTCTGCAAGCGCGCGACGGCGGGCCTCGACCTCATCGGGCGAAAGCTGGTTCAGCACAACGCCGACGCGCGGGCGGCTCTGCTCGGCCTGCGGGGCAGGACGGGAAGGCTGCGGCGCGGGGCGCTTCTGCTGCTGCGGTTCCGGCTGGCGCTGGACCGGGGTGACGGGGGCTGCCGCCTGGCGCTCTTCGCCGGGACGGCTGAAGTGGCGCTTCGTGCGGGTCTCGACCACGACGGCCTTGGTGCGGCCACGACCCATGTCCTGGCGCACGGTTCCCTGGTGAACCCCCGAGGGCTTCAGGCTCAGGGTCTTCTTGCCAGCCACACTGATCGTCTTGTCGTCTTCGTTGTCGGTCATTCCGTTCCGTTCCTAAGATCAGGGCCAGATACGGATCGGACCCTGTCGTTCAAATGTGTACATCCAATGCATTCGGGCCGGCTGAAAGCCGGTAACCCGCATCATTGGTTTGGCTGGCCAGCGCCGCCATGTGCCCCCGACCGGGCGTCGCCCCGGTATTTTTCGAGCATGATTGCGCGCTTCACTACACCCTCACCCGCCTGCCCTGCAAGCGCTGCGGCATGGATAAAAGCATTCTGGCCCAAAAGGCCCTCCAATTCGCTCTCCGAGAAGAGCTTGAAGGAGGGTATTTCCGTCTCGTCCTCGGTGAGGAAGCTTGCAGCCTTCCTCGCCTGATCTATCTTTCGCACCCCGTCCGCCGCCGCGTCCGTCGCGTGGAAGACCGCAAGGGCCGCCAGAGAGCGCACCGCGAGGTCCACTTTCGCAGAGCCCGTGATGAACTGGCCTGCCTTGCGTGCCATGTTCATCATGCCGCCGAGCTGGGCCGCCAGAAGCCGATCCAGTTCCGCGCCCAGTTCCGGGCCCGCCTTCGCATCCGCTCTCAGCGCACGCGCAAACAGCTTCCTGGCGACCGCCTTGTCGACAATCGCCCTTTCCGCCTTCACCCAGCATCCACGTCCGGGAAGCTGACGCTTGAGGTCCGGCACGACGCTGCCGTCCAGTCCCGCGACGAAACGGATGAGATCATCCGCATCGCCGCTTTCGCGCGTCACGATGCACATGCGGTCGTTCACGCCATCGTCCTTCTTGCCCATATAGGTTTCCGTTGTTGCCGACGCAAACCGCAGCACAAAAGGCCGACGGCATGTCAAACTCCGAAGCGCCTTCGCTGTGAAAGCGCCCCGGCTGCTATTCCTTGTTGAAGAACGCCCGATCAGGCGTCCTCTTCACCGCCCTCGACGGCCGGTTCTTCAACGGCAAGGTCCTCTTCCGTGATCCAGCCGGCCGCAAGACGGGCCTGCACGACCATGGCTTCGGCCTCGGCGCGGGAAACCTCGAACTTCGAGAACAGGCCCTCGAACTTCTTCGTCTCGCCGTCCTTGCGCTCCGACCAGCCGACGAGGTCGTCGGCGGCGCAGCCTGCGAAGTCTTCCATCGTCTTGATGCCGTCTTCGCCGAGCGCGACGAGCATCTGAGCCGTCATGCCGTCGATCTGGCGCAGGTCGTCGGAAACGCCCAGTTCCTTGCGCTTTGCGTCCATCTCGGCCTCGATGCGCTCGAGATATTCGCGGGCGCGGGTCTGGATTTCCTGGGCCGTGTCTTCGTCGAAACCGTCGATGGAGGCGATTTCGTCGAGATCGACATAGGCAAGCTCTTCAACGGCGGCAAAGCCTTCCGAAGCCAGAACCTGACCGACCATCTCGTCGACGTCGAGCGATTCCATGAAGAGGTTGGTGCGCTCGTTGAATTCCTTCTGGCGGCGCTCGGACTCTTCGGCTTCCGTCAGGATATCGATATCCCAGCCGGTAAGCTGCGAGGCGAGGCGCACGTTCTGGCCGCGGCGGCCGATGGCGAGCGAGAGCTGCTCATCCGGAACGACGACTTCGATGCGCTCTGCATCCTCATCCAGAACGACCTTGGCGACTTCTGCCGGCTGCAGGGCGTTGACGATGAAGGAAGCCGGGTCCTGCGACCACGGAATGATATCGATCTTCTCGCCCTGAAGCTCGCCGACGACGGCCTGGACGCGCGAACCGCGCATACCGACGCAGGCGCCGACCGGATCGATCGAGCTATCATTGGAGATAACGGCGATCTTTGCACGCGAGCCGGGATCGCGGGCGACCGACTTGATCTGGATGATGCCGTCGTAGATTTCCGGCACTTCCATGGTGAAGAGCTTCACCATGAACTGCGGATGGGTACGCGACAGGAAGATCTGCGGACCGCGCTGCTCGCGGCGCACGTCGTAGACGAAGGCGCGGACGCGGTCGCCGTAGCGCATATTCTCGCGCGGGATCATCTCGTCGCGGCGGATGATGCCTTCGCCACGGCCGAGGTCGACGATAACGTTGCCGTATTCGACGCGCTTGACCGTGCCGTTGACGATCTCGCCGATGCGATCCTTGTATTCGTCGTACTGGCGGTCACGCTCGGCTTCGCGCACCTTCTGCACGATGACCTGCTTGGCCGACTGGGCGGCGATGCGGCCGAAATCCATCGGCGGCAGCGGGTCGGCGATGAAGTCGCCGAGCTTGGCGTCCGGGTTGCGGTCGCGCGCCAGTTCCAGCGGGATCTGGGTGGAATAGTCCTCGGCGTGCTCGACGACCTCAAGCAGACGCTGGAGGCGGATTTCGCCGGTCTTGGAATTGATGTCGGCGCGGATGTTCGATTCCGTGCCGTAACGCGAGCGGGCCGCCTTCTGGATGGCGTCGGCCATCGCGGCAAGCACGATCTCGCGGTCGATGACCTTTTCGCGGGCCACGGCATCCGCGATCTGCAGAAGCTCAAGCCGGTTCGCACTGACTGCCATTTTCAGGTCTCCATGGTCTCAGGCCGGGGCATCGCCGCCGGCAATATCTGGAGCGGCTCGCCGCTCCGGTTCCGTCCTCTCCGCTCCACCGCAACGGGCGGAGCGCACTCACAACTTATTCTTCGTCGTCGCCGTCTTCGTCGTTCTGGTTGGCGGCCTGCGCGGCCTTCGCCTTCTTGTCGGCGGCCAGCGCGTCGCGGATCAGCTCGTCCGTCAGGATCAGCCGGCCCTCGGCGAGCGCCGTGAAGGGAATGACGACCGTCGGCTCCTCACCGGCGGCGGGCTGGTCGCGTTCCAGCGTGAAACCGTTCTCGTCGGCGGCAACGATCTTACCGCGGAAGCGCTTGCGGCTTTCGACGAGGACCGACGTCTCGCACTTCAGCAGATGGCCGAGCCAGCGCGTGAAGTCCGACTTGCGCACCATCGGCCGGTCGATGCCGGGCGACGACACTTCGAGATGATACGCCTTGTCGATCGGATCCTCAACGTCGAGCACCGGCGAGACGGCCATGGAGACCTGCTCGCAATCCTCGACGGTCATGGTGCCGTCCGGGCGCTCGCACATGATCTGCAGGGTCGCGCCGTTCTGCGCCGAAAGGCGCACGCGCACGAGCTGGTAGCCGATCTGCTCGATGGTCGGCTCGATGATGTCGGCTACGCGGCGGTCGAGGCCGGTCTCGACGATCAGCCGCGGCTCGACGGCAATTTGTGTCTGGGTCGTGTCGGTCATGACATGCCCTCCCCGGGAGTGTCGTTATCATGCGCTTGATCGGGGCAATAAAAAAGAGCGGGTCCTCGCGGACCCACTCTTCATCTGACGATCAAGAATTTGAGGCTGATATAGACCGGGTTCGCCGGAATTGCAAGTTCGGCAGCAAGGCGCGCCTGTGGGCGGCCAAATTAATCCCTCGTCGCCGCCACCGGGTTGCCGCTTTCGTCCTTTGGACTAGATTGTCACCAACGCTGCGTCGAGAATGAGTGCCCCAACGTGCCGGACCGGAAATCCACCCTCGCTCCTTTCCGAAACCAAACCTTTCGGGTGATCTGGGCGGCAAGCCTGATTTCCAATTTCGGCGGGCTGATCCAGTCCGTCGGCGCGGCGTGGATGATGGCGTCCATCTCCCCTTCCGCCAACATGGTGGCGCTGGTCCAGGCCTCCACCTCGCTGCCGATCATGCTGTTTTCCGTCGCCGCCGGGGCGCTCGCCGACAATTTCGACCGGCGCAGGCTGATGCTGACGGCCCAGTGTTTCATGCTGGCGGTCGCCGTCGGCCTCACGCTCTGTACGTGGTACGGCGTCATCACGCCCTGGCTGCTGCTGACCTTCACCTTCCTGCTCGGCTGCGGCACGGCGCTCAACAACCCCGCCTGGCAGGCTTCCGTTGGCGACATGGTGCCGCGCGAGGACCTGCCCGCCGCCGTCTCGCTTAACAGCATGGGCTTCAATCTCACCCGCTCGGTCGGCCCGGCCATCGGCGGCGCCATCGTCGCGGCGGCCGGCGCGGCAGCGGCCTTTGCTGCCAATGCGCTCAGCTATTTCGCCCTGCTCTACGCCCTCTTCCGCTGGAAGCCGGCCGTTTCGCCGAACGCCCTGCCGCGCGAGGATTTCGCCCGCGCCATCTCGGCGGGCCTGCGCTACGTCTCCATGTCGCCGAATATCGGCAAGGTGCTGCTGCGCGGCTTCGCCTTCGGCCTTACCACCAGCTCCATCCTCTCGCTCCTGCCGCTGATCGCGCGCGACCTCATCAAGGGCGGGCCGCTGACCTACGGCATCCTGCTCGGCTGCTTCGGCCTCGGCGCCATCGGCGGCGCGCTGATGAACGAGCGGGTGCGCGAGAAATTCACCAGCGAGACCATCGCCCGCTTCTCCTTCGCCGGCTTTGCCGTGAGCGCAAGCGTCTGCGCCGTCAGCGCCTCCGCAATCTTCACCGGCGCGGTGCTGCTGATCGCCGGCGCCTCCTGGGTGATGGCTCTGTCGCTCTTCAACACGACGGTGCAGCTTTCAACGCCGCGCTGGGTCGTCGCCCGCGCACTCTCACTCTACCAGACCACCACCTTCGGCGGCATCGCCGCCGGAAGCTGGATCTGGGGCACGACGGCGGATACGCACGGCGCTGAAGCGGCCCTGCTTGCCTCCGCCGTCGCGATGCTCGCCGGCGCGGCGCTCGGCCTGCGCTTCGGACTGCCGGAACTCGAGAGCCTCAATGTCGATCCGCTGGGCCGCTTCAGCGAACCGGACCTGCCGCTCGACCTTAAACCCCGCAGCGGCCCTATCGTCGTCCTCATCGATTATGAGATCGCCGAAGACGACATTCCCGATTTCCTGGAGACGATGACCGAGCGGCGGCGCATCCGCATCCGCGACGGCGCGGGCCAATGGGCGCTGATGCGGGACCTGGAAAACCCGACCGTCTGGACCGAGACCTACCATGTGCCGACCTGGGTTGAATATGTGCGTCACAACCAGCGCCGCACCCATGCCGACGCCGCCAACGGCGAGAAGCTGCGCCAGCTCCATCGCGGCGCGGAAGCGCCCCGCGTTCACCGCATGATCGAACGCCAGACGATCGTTCCGCATGAATACGAGCGCTTCAAGCGGCAGGTGGAAATCCACTAGCCAGTTTCGCGGGCGTCCCTAGGAGCATTATCCGACGCCGAAGCGGGACCGCTTCGGCTGGAAATGCTCTAGCGGAGTTTCGTCTTCAGCGAGGCATCGGGATAGCAGGTCGGCGCAAGGCCGCTCTTCGCCTGCCAGTCGCCGAGGGAGCGGCGGGTCTTGTAGCCCGGCAGGCCATCCACCTTGCCGACATCGTAGCCCTTGGCGACGAGCGCCTTCTGCATGGCGAGCACATCGGAACGCAGCATCTTGCCGACATCGCCCCACGCGCCCCGGAACGGACCGCTGCCATAGGCGATGCGGTCGGCGAGATTGCCGATATAAAGAGCATAGAGATCGGAATTGTTGTATTCCTTGATCACGTAGAAATTCGGCGTGACGATGAATTCCGGCCCGTGCGTGCCGGCGGGCACCAGCATCATGCCCGAGGCCTTGCCCTCGCCGGCGGAAAAAGCCTTGCCGGAAATGCGCGTGATGCCGCTCGACGCCCAGGCAGAGATCGGCTTGGCAAGGTCCGGCCCTTCCTGCGCGCAGGAAACGCCATCAGGGATCGTCACCTCGTAACCCCAGCCGCGGCCCGCCTGCCAGCCCTTCTGCGCGAGGTAGTTGGCGATGGAAGCAAGGCTGTCCGGCACCGAATTCCAGATATCGCGCACGCCGTCGCCGTCGAAATCGACGGCATATTGCAGGTAGCTGGTCGGCATGAACTGCGGCTGGCCGAGCGCGCCGGCCCACGAGCCCTTCAGTTGCTCCACGGTCCGGTCGCCGCCGTCGACGATGTGCAGCGCGGCGATCAGCTCGTTGCGGAACATGTCCTTGCGCGTCGACATGAAGGCCTTGGTGGCGAGCACCTCCACCGCCGAATAGGGGATCTTCGCGCTGCCGAAGCCCGACTCGCGGCCCCAGATGGCGACGACGATCTCGCCCGGCACGCCGAAGCGCTGCTCGATCTTGCGCAGCGTTCCCGCATGGGTCTTCGCAAGGCTGCCGCCCTTGCCGGCCAGCCCCTGAAGACGCTTTTCGGAAAAATAGGCGCCCGGCGAGGAGAATTCCGCCTGGCTCTGCGCCTGCTCTTTCTGCGGCTTGGAGCCGGGCGGCACGAGATCGGGCAGGTCCCAGTTGAGGCTCACGCCCCGCATCGCCGCGCGAAACGTCTTCTCGCTGACGCCGGTCTTCTGTGCCTCCGGCCAGAGATCGTTGTCGATCCAGGCGCGGAACAGGGTTTCCACCTCGGCCTTCGAGGCGGCCTGTGCAGGAACGGCAAGGCCGAGAACAAGCAGCGCTGCCGAGGCCTTCAGGATGTTGCGAATGATCTGCATGGGTCTCCTCAGATCGCCGTGCGCGCCCGGAGCGCCGCCGTCAGGGTGCCTTCGTCGAGATAGTCCAGTTCGCCGCCGACGGGCACGCCATGGGCGAGCCGCGTGATCTTCACCTCGAGGCCGGCAAGCTGGTCGGTGATGTAGTGGGCGGTGGTCTGGCCCTCGACGGTCGCGTTGACCGCGATGATCAGCTCACGCACGCCGCCCTTCGCCACGCGGTCGACGAGGCCGCGGATGTTGAGATCATCAGGCCCGACACCATCGAGCGGCGAGAGCGTGCCGCCGAGCACATGATAGGCCGCGTTCATCGCGCCCGCGCGTTCCAGCGCCCAGAGGTCGGAGACATCCTCGACGACGATGATGACCGTCTGGTCGCGCCGCACATCCGTGCAGACCGTGCAGGGATCGCTGGTATCGACATTGCCGCAACACGAGCAGATGCGCACCTTGCGATGCGCCTCGCCCATCGCCTCGGCGAGGGGGCCGAGAAGCTGGTCCTTCTTCTTGACGAGGTGCAGCGCCGCGCGGCGCGCCGAGCGCGGGCCGAGACCCGGCACCTTTGCCAGAAGCTGGATGAGTTTTTCGATTTCGGGACCGGTGACTCGTTTTGCCATTGCCGCTATCTAGCCCATATCCAGGGGAAACGGAATCCACCTCTCGGGAGGCAGCGCTTGATCAGAATTCTCGCCGTATGCACGGGCCTTGCCCGACCGGTTCCCGGCAAAAGCTACAAGACCGGCATTTTCAAGACGCCGACCGATGCGGCCGTGGTCGTCGACCGGGAAGGCCTGCTGGGCGACGCCATCTGCAACCGCAAACATCACGGCGGGCCGGAACAGGCCGTGTACGGCCTCGGCTCCATCGATCTCGACTGGTGGTCGAAGGAACTCGGCCGCACCGTCGCGCCCAGCACCTTCGGCGAGAACCTCGTCGTCGAGGGCGTCGACAGCCGGAACGTTTCCGTCGGCGACCGCTTCGAGACGGAGAGCGTGCTGCTGGAAGTGACCTCGACGCGCATTCCCTGCAACACGCTGACCGCCCGCATGGGCGATCCCGCCTTCGCAAGACGCTTCATGCAGGCCGGGCGACCCGGCTTTTACTGCCGGGTGCTGCGCGACGGCGTCATCCAGACCGGCGATACCGTGACCTATACGCCCTTCGACGGCGACCCTGTCACCATGCCGGAGCTGCTGCGCACCTACGGCCGGAACCTTTCCGAGGAAGATCGCCTCCGCTACCTCGCCGCGCCCATCAACGACAAGCTGCGTGCGGCCCTCACCGGCTGATCAGCGGGCGGCAATCGCCGCAGCCGCGCCGGCCATCGTGCCGGCACTGAGCCGGTTGGCGATGCGCACGGCGCGCGGGCTTTTCAGGAAGAGCCGGGCGCGCGAGGCGAGGAACACCCAGGCAAGATCGATCGCGACGAGAACGACGAACATGGTCGCCACCAGTTCCGCCCAGCCGACCAGCGTGACGGCGCCGAGATCGATGATCGCCGGCAGCAGCGCGACGTAGAACATCATGATCTTGGGATTGCCGAGCGTCACGGTCAGCCCGGCGAAGAACAGCTTCAGGCCGGAGCGCGCCTCGGGCAATGCCTCGTCGCCCGTATCGGTAGGGGCGAACCACATCTTCCAGGCGAGATAGAGCAGATAGGCAACGCCGAGCCACTTAATGGCGACGAAGGCGGCGTGGAAGGTTTCCGCGATGGCGGCAAGGCCGAGCACGGCGCAGGTGAGCCAGACACCCTCGCCGATCCACATGGCGGCGAGGAAGGGCAGCACATCCTTCGGCCCGCGGGACAGGACGCGGGCGACCAGAGCGGCGATGCTCGGGCCGGGAGAGCCGGCCGCCATCATCAGCGCACCGGCAAAGATCAGCAGGGTCGTCAGGCTCATGGGAATTCCTCCTCGGGAGCCACGACCCTACAGGATCAGAACGGCAGTTTGAAGCCGGGCGGGATCGGCAGGCCGGCGGTCAGCGCCTTGGTCTTTTCGGCGGTCTCGGCCTCGGCCTTGTCCTTGGCATCCTTGTGGGCTGCGACGATCAGGTCCTCGAGGATTTCGACATCGTCTTCCTTGAAGAGCGAGGGATCGATCTTCAGGCCCTTGAGGTTACCCTTGCCGTCGAGCGTGACGGAGACGAGGCCGCCGCCGGAGGTGCCGCTCACTTCGAGCGCAGCGATCTCCTCCTGCATCTTCTCCATCTTGGCCTGCATTTCCTTGACCTTGCCCATCATGCCCATGATGTCGCGCATCGGTCTCTCCTCTTCGTCCTGTTACGTCAGTGTTCGATGTCGTCGCCGGGCAGGATGTCGCCCTCGGCGGATTCAGCGGCGGCCGCAACCTCGACGGTCTCGGCCTCGTCTTCCGTTTCCTGCACCTTGATGCGCACGTCGGTGATCTTGGCGCCGGGGAAACGCTGCAGGATAGCAGCAACATCAGGATCCTGGCGCGCATCGGCGACGCGCGCTTCCTGCGCCATGGTTTCGGCTTCCGACAGGGTCGGCCCGCCGGCTTCCCGCGAGAGGATCACCAGCCAGCGGATGCCGGTCCATTCCAGAAGCCGGTTCTGGAGGTCGGCGATAAGCGACTTGGGGGCATCGTTGGCAAGGCCGATTTCCAGCTTGCCAGCCTCCACGCTCACCGGGCGGACAAAGGCGCGCACGAGCGCGCGCAAGCGGATGTCACGGTTCTTCGTGCAGAGGTCGGCGATGTCGGAGATCGACTTGACCGGCACTTTCGGCGTAGCCGCCGGCTGTTCGGCAGGTGCGGCCTCGGTGCGGCCGACGGGCTGGGGCGCGGGATCGGCCTGCGGCACCGCACGCAGCATGGTCGCGCCGTTCGACTGGGCACGCACCGGCGCATCGGGCTGGCGCGCGACGGCGGCGACGGATGCCTGAGCCGAGGGCTGGCCCGAATAGCCGCCGGATTGCGGCGCACGCCCGCCATTGCCGCCACCCTCGCCGCTCGAAAGCTCGGCAAGGCGGCGCGCGGCCTCTTCCGGCGAGGGAAGGTTGGCGGCATGGGCGAGGCGGATGATGACCATCTCGGCGGCGCCCGCCGGGCGACTGGAGGCTTCGGTTTCCGGAATGCCCTTCAGCAGCATCTGCCACATGCGCGAAAGCGCGGTGACCGCGATGGAATTGGCGAATTCGACGCCGCGCGTGCGCTCGATCTCGCTCAGCGACTGGTCGCCGGCAGCGTCGGGCACGTATTTCATGCGGGTGACGAGATGGGTGAAATCAGCAAGATCGGTCAGCACGACGGAGGGGCTTGCGCCGGCCTCGTATTGCGCGCCGAATTCGGCAAGCGCCGCCGCCGCATCGCCCTTCACGATATGCTCGAAGAGATCGACGATGCGGGCGCGGTCGGCAAGGCCGAGCATGGAGCGCACGGCATCGACCTCGACGCGGCCCGCGCCATGGGCGATCGCCTGGTCGAGCAGCGACAGGCCGTCACGCGCCGAGCCTTCGGCCGCGCGAGCGACCATGGCGAGCGCATCCGGCTCGAACTCGACGCCTTCCTTGCCGAGGATGGTGGTGAAGAGGCCGACGAGGTCCGACGCGCCGATGCGGCGCAGGTCGAAGCGCTGGCAGCGCGACAGGACGGTGATCGGGACTTTACGGATTTCCGTCGTCGCGAAGATGAACTTCACGTGCTCCGGCGGCTCTTCCAACGTCTTCAAGAGGCCGTTGAAGGCCTGCGTGGAGAGCATGTGCACTTCGTCGATGATGTAGACTTTATAACGCGCCGAAACCGGGCGGTAGCGCACCTGCTCGATGATCTCTCTGATGTCGTCGATGCCGGTATGGGAGGCAGCGTCCATCTCGATGACATCGACATGCCGACCTTCCATGATGGCCTGGCAATGTTCGCCGGGCACGCGAAGGTCGATGGTCGGTCGGTCGATCTCCGGTGTCTTGTAGTTCAGCGCGCGGGCGAGGATGCGGGCGGTCGTCGTCTTGCCGACGCCGCGCACGCCGGTCAGCATATAGGCCTGGGCGATGCGGCCGGTCTCGAACGCATTGGTCAGCGTTCGGACCATCGGCTCCTGGCCGACCATCAGGTCGGAGAAGTCCTTCGGCCGGTATTTTCGCGCAAGAACGCGATAGGCGGCCGGTTTTTCGCTGGACGGATTTGAGGTTACGTCGCTCATCGACCCTGCCGCTAATCGAACTCAAGAGTCCCGACAGGACGGCCAGGATCAGGACGGTAGGTGGGAGGCTGGCACGATGACCCGTGCCGGGGCTCGTTAGGGCTGCTTCCTTCCGGACCTGACCCGGTTGGCGAGTGGCTCGTCCACCACCAACCTCCCGTCCCCCATATCGGCAATATTCCATCCGAATGCAAGCCGAGCCGATAAAAAACTGTTGGAGCAAGATCGGGTGCGTGTCATGAATCAGGCAAAAGCATTTCGGGAGGGACCCTTGAGCGATTTTCGACCCGACGAACGGCTGGTCCGCGACAGCGATCTCGTGACGAAGATCGGCCTGTGCGAACTTCGGCTGATGAAGGATGCGCGCTGGCCCTGGCTGGTGCTCGTGCCGCAGCGTCCCGGCGCCAGCGAGGTCTTCGACCTGACGCCGCTCGACCAGACGATGCTGACCTTCGAGACGACGCTGGTGGCGGAAGCCCTGAAGAAGGTAACGGGCGCGGCCAAGATCAATACCGGCGCGCTCGGCAACATCGTCCGACAGCTTCATGTGCATGTCATCGCGCGCAGCGAGGGCGATCCGAACTGGCCCGGCCCCGTCTGGGGCTTCGGCGCCGCCGAGCCGCGCTCGGCCGAGGAAACCAAGGCCTTTTCCGCCAAACTGCTGGACGCGCTCACTCCATGAAGCCATCGCTTTTCGATCAATACCGCCCGCATCCGGAACCCAGCACCATGGTGGCCTTTGCGGAAAACAGCCTCGACCGCCAGTCGGAGCACCGCGCGCCGGACTGCCTGGAGCAGGCCTTCAAGGCCGAGAATGTGCATGCCTTCGCGCTGGCCGGCGGCAAGCTCGTCGTCAAGCACGACGAGAAGATCATCGATCCGCTCTTCGCGCCCTATGAACTGGCCGAACTTGGCCCGATGCCGGACGAATCCATCCTGCTCGGCTATCTGAGGAACGGCGAGCCGCGCCTCGCCATCCCCGTCAGCGCCGATCCCGACACCTTACAGGAGCCGCTGAAGGCCGCCGACGGGCGCACGCTCTATCGCCAGCAGATGCTCGACGACGATCTGCTTGGCCAGTTCGCGCAGGCCTCCAGCCTGATGACATGGAACGGCAACAACCGCTTCTGCGGCAAATGCGGCTCCCCGACGCGCTCGGAAATCGGCGGCTACCGCCGCGTCTGCGAGGCGTGCAGCCACACGATCTTCCCACGCACCGATCCGGTGGCGATCATGCTGGTCATCGATATCGAGCGGGACCTGTGCCTGCTCGGCCGCTCGCCGCATTTCCAGCCGGGCGTCTATTCCTGCCTTGCCGGTTTCCTTGAACCGGGCGAGACCATAGAGCATACCGTGCGCCGCGAGACGCTGGAGGAATCCGGCATCAGGGTCGGCCGCGTGCGCTACCATGCCTCGCAGCCCTGGCCGATGCCGCATTCGCTGATGATCGGCTGCTATGGCGAGGCGATCTCCTTCGACATCCGCCGCGACGAGACGGAACTGGAGGATTGCCGCTGGTTCACCCGCGAGGAGACCGCGGCTATGATCGAGCACAGCGCGACGTCCGGCGCCGCGCCCGGCATGGCGACCCCGCCCAAGGGGGCCATCGCGCACCGGCTGATGCGCGACTGGCTCGACTGGAAAAGCTAGAAGGCGCTGCGCATCGGGTGCGCCCGGTAGGTGCCGAGGATACGGACCTTTTCCGAGAAGAAGCGCAGTTCCTCCAGCGCGCGGCGCACCGGCAGGTCGTCCGGATGGCCTTCGATATCGGCATAGAACTGCGTGGCGTAGAACTTGCCGCCGATCTGGTAGCTTTCCAGCTTCGTCATGTTGATGCCGTTGGTCGCAAAGCCGCCCATCGCCTTGTAAAGCGCGGCCGGGATGTTGCGGACATTGAAGACGAAGGTGGTGACGATGATCTCGTCGCCGTCACGCTCGATCGGCGCGGGATCGCGCGAGAGCACGACGAAACGCGTGACGTTGCTTTCCGTGTCCTCGACATTCTCCGCGATGATCGACAGGCCGTAGAGATCGGCGGCAAGGCGCGGAGCGAGCGCCGCCATGGAGCGGTCGCCGGTTTCCGAGACGAGCTTGGCCGCGCCCGCCGTATCACCGGCGATCACCGGCTTCCAGCCGTTGAGGCGGACGATCTTGCGGCACTGGCCGAGCGCATGGATATGGCTGTGGACCGTGCGCACCTCGTCCTTCGTCACGCCCGGCAGCACCATGAGCTGGAAGCGGATCGGCATGAAATATTCGCCGACGATATGCAGGCGGGATTCCGGCAGGAGATGATGGATATCGGCGACGCGGCCGGCAATCGTGTTCTCGATCGGGATCATGCCGAGATCGGCATCGCCATTCTCGACGGCAAGGAAGGCATCCTCGAAGGTCTGGCAGGGCAGCGGCTCCATGCTGGGGAACATGTCGCGGCTCGCCATGTCGGAATTCGCGCCGAATTCGCCCTGGAAGGCGATCTTGTTGGTCTTCATGATCATGGCAGCTATCCGTGTCAGATGGGGTGGGCCGCAAGCATCGCGCGGGCCTTTTCGAGATCGGCCGGAGTATCGACACCGAGCGGAACCGTGTCAACGATCTCCGCATCGATGCGCATGCCTGCCTCCAGCGCCCGGAGCTGCTCCAGCGATTCCCGCTTTTCCAGCGTCGAGGGCTTCAGCGTGACGAAGGTTTCCAGCGCCTTGCGGCGATAGGCGTAGAGGCCGATGTGGTGATAGAGCGGCCCCTCGCCATGCGGCGCGGTCGCGCGCGTGAAGTAGAGTGCGCGCAGACGGCTCTCGCTCAGCGGCGAGCCGACGATCTTCACCACGTTGGGATTGGTCTTCTCGTGTTCGTCGCGGATTTCGGTCGTGAGCGTCGCGATGTCGGTCGAGGCGTTTTCCAGCGGGCGAAGGGCGGCGCGGATCGTGTCGGGGTCGATGGTCGGCAGGTCGCCCTGCACGTTGATGACGATCTCGGCCCGGCCTTCCGGGTCGCTCTTCGTCAGCGCCTCGTGGATGCGGTCGGAGCCGGACTGATGATCCACCCGCGTCATCACCGCCGTGAAACCCGCCGCCACGACCGCATCGAAAATGTCCTGGTGGTCGACCGCGACGACGATCCGGCCGACATCGGCCGCCGCCGCCCGGCGCGCAACCTGCACGATCATCGGCAGGCCCGCAATATCGGCGAGCGGCTTGCCGGGAAGGCGCGTGGAGGCCATGCGCGCGGGAATGAGCACGAGGGTCTTGTCAAAATTGCCGGGAATCATCGCAGGCCCTTCAAAACCCCCGGGAAAAGTGTCAAAAGGTCTCAGTGCGGGGGCTACAATCACTGTTGCAACGAAGCAGCAAAAGACATAGGTTCCGCGCGATTTCAAGACTGGCCGGTAGTCTGTCCGCCGGTTGCTAGGGGAGCGTTTGGATGAACTCTTATGTGAACATGGGCGTGGGTGCCCTTTTGGGCACCGTCTTCGTGCTGATGTCCGTGTCGATCGCTTCTGAAGGCATTTTCCATTCGGAAGCTCCCGAGAAGGAAGGTTTCACGATCGTCGCCGAGGAAGCGGCCGGCGGTGAAGCGGCAGGCGGCGGCGAAGAGGCCAAGGGCACGCCGATCGCGACCCTGCTCGCCAGCGCCGATGCGGCAGCCGGCGAAACCGTCTTCAAGAAGTGTGCGAGCTGTCACACCTCGGAGAAGGGCGGACCGAACAAGGTCGGCCCCAATCTCTGGGATATCGTGAACCGCCCGATCGCCGCGCATGAAGGCTTCAGCTACTCCGCCGGCATGACCACCTTCTCCGAAGGCCACAAGATCGTCTGGGACTTCGATCACCTGAATTTCTTCCTCGAAGCGCCGAAGAAGCACGTCCCGGGCACCGCCATGGGCTTCGCGGGCCTCAAGAAGGAAGACGAGCGCGCCAACCTGATCGCCTACCTGCGCACGCTCTCCGACAATCCCGCCGCCCTGCCGACCGCTTCGAGCGAAGGCGCGGATGCCGGCGCTGCCGCAACGACCGAGGGCGGCGCTGCCGCGACGGAAGCCGCTGCTCCCGCAGAGGGCGCGACCACGACGGAAGGCGGCGCCGCCGCCACGACGACCGAAGGCGCGACGGCTCCTGCCGAAGGCGGCGCTGCGGCGACCACGACCGAGGGTGGCGCTGCAACGACGACCGAGGGTGCTGCCCCGGCCGAAGGCGCGACGCAGGGCACCACGACGGAACAGCCGGCGGCTCAGTAAGTGTCAGCCAAATAGAGAGAATGAAGAAAACCCGGCCTTCGTGCCGGGTTTTTTGTTGGAAGTTGACCGCGCCGATGCTCTCGTGGCGCGCCGTCAGGCCAACAGCCAGGCCCAAAAGGAAACCGTGAAGACACCGAGAGCCGTGGTCATGGTGATGGTGGAGGAGGCGAGCGCGTGGCCGACGCCGAAATGGTTGGCGAGCAGCCAGGCATTGACACCCGTCGGCACCGAGGATGTCAGCACCATCGCGGCGGTCCATTCGGGGCTGAGGCCGAGCAGCCGGCAGGCGACATAGACCGACCCCGGCAGCAACAGGAGCTTGAGCGCGGTCATCGCCAGCGCGATGCCGGCATTGCCGCCGAGCTTGTACTTGTTGAGCGCCATGCCGATGGAGATGAGCGCGGCGGGCGCAGCCGTCGCCGCGATCTGGTCGACGACCGCTTTCACCGGTCCACCGAGCGGCACGCCACCGACATGGAAGAGCGCACCGACGACGAGGCCGATGACGAGAGGATTGTGCACGAGGCTCTTCCCGATACCGAGGAGAAGCGCGGCAAAGCTCTGCGGCGGGCGTGTGCCCTCCTTGCGCTCCGCCCGCTCCATCAGGATCGTGCCGGCGATCATCATGACCGGCAGATGCACGGACAGAAGCACCGAGATCGCCACAAGGCCCTCGTCGCCGACGACCCGCGAGACGAGCGGCAGGCCGATGAAGACGGTATTGGCGAAAGCGGAGGAGACACCGGCGAGAACGCCGATCCGCCGGTCGCGTGCAAAGCCGAGCGTGGCGACGAGATGCGCCACCGTCCATGTCGCCGCCACGCCCGCGAAATAGCCGACCCAGATGCGCCAGGGGGCTTCCCCGGCGAAATCGGCCTCCGCGATGGTGCGGAAGAGCAGCACCGGCACGGCGACCCGGAAGACGAATTCGCCCAGCCCTTCCCCCAGCTCTTCCCGGAGATAGCCGGTGCGCACGAGCAGCCAGCCGATCAGGATCAGCGCGAAGATAGGAAGGACATTGAGGGCGACGTCAGACATGAAACCGTCCGGCAAAGGAGGAAAGGCGGTGTCATGGGTAGGGCAATCGCGGGGATGGGTCCAGCCTTCGCGGCGGGAAGAAGACATGAAAAAAGCGAGGGTTATCCCCCCGCTTCCTCATCCCGGCCTTGCCGGGGAAGTGTTTCGCGCGGTGCCAGTACATCCGTGGTCACTGCGTTTGCGAAACACGACTTTCGTGTCTGACGAGGTTTCTACCGGCCGCCTGTTACAGCGGCATGACAGAGAAGCGCCCGTCGATGATTTGGAGTCTGCGCCGATATGGTTAACAAAAGGTTAACGCAGCGATCCGTGAAAATTTTTCGCATTTCCAGCGATTGAACCGGCCGATCCAAACGTCTTCCCCCTGGTTCCATGCGCCATCCCCTTTCCGGCATCCACAGCGGGCTTCGTCTTTCGATTGACAAGCCCCGGCGGGGTCGGAACAGTGACGGCGACAACGAGACGGGCAGCGGTAGGAGGACTTCATGTCTATGCGCGCAATCTTCGGTTTCTCGGCACTTCTTCTGTCTGCCGTCGCCTCTCCACTCCATATCGCCCATGCCGAAGAGACACGCACCGTCGTGACCACGGACAATGGCGACTATTTCGGTTTCGACCTGCGCACCGTGCAGGATGTGACGCTCGACCAGTGCAAGACCGATTGCATCGACGACATGTCCTGCCGCGCCTTCACCTATAATCCCAAGGTGAAGTGGTGCTTCCTGAAGAGCGACTTCAACCAGCTCAACCATTTCCAGGGCGCCGTCGCCGGCAAGATCATAAAGGCCGACAATGCCGCCGACATCGGTGCGGCGCCGGCCCTTGCCTTCATCACCGAATATATGACGAACGATGCCCGCGCCTTCCGCGATAATCTCGCCATTCCCTCCGGCCAGGAAGGACAAGGTGCGGAAAGCCTTGCCTCGCTCGGCCGTATCGAGACGGCTTCCAGCCGCTTCGACGAGGCGCTCGCCGCCTACAAGGGCGCGCTCTCGATTGCCCCGGACGACTACTATCTCTGGCTCGAGACCGCCGAATCCATGGCCCGTGCCACCAACAACAGCTATCTGGCCGGCCAGGGCGCCCTTGCGGCGATCAACGCCTACCAGCTTTCCCGCACGACGGAAACGCGCGCCCGAGCGCTCGCCGTGCTCGGCGATACGCTCGACGTTTCGGGCAGCTACCGCGCCGGCATCAACGCCTACAAGGCAAGCCTGGAGCAGGAGGAAGACGTCGCCGTGCGCTCGGCCTATGTCAGCCTTCGCACGCGACAGGGCTTCCGCATCGTCAACCACACGATCGATTCCGACAGCGCCAATCCGCGCGCCTGCGTCGAGTTCTCCGAACCGCTCGTCAAGTCGGGCGCCGACTATGCCTCCTTCGTCACGCTCGACGGCGCGGCGCCCAAGGCGGTGGAGGCGAAGGACCGGCAAATCTGCGTGGAGGGCCTGTCTCACGGCCAGCACTACAAGATCGCCTTCCGCACCGGCCTGCCGTCCGCCGTCGATGAGCCGCTGGCCGCGCCGGTCGATCTCGATATCTATGTGCAGGACCGTGCCGCCACGGTGCGCTTCACCGGCGACGGCTTCGTGCTGCCGGGCAGCGTTCGCCGCGGCATCCCGATCGTCTCGGTCAACACCGATAGCGCCGATCTGAAGCTCTACCGCGTCGGCGACCGCGCCATTGCGGGCCTGCTCGCCGAAAGCCGCTTCCTCACCCAGCTCGACGGTTATTCCGCCAGCAATATCGAGAACCAGAACGGCGAATTGGTCTGGCAGGGCAAGATCGAGATCTCGCCGGAGCTGAACAAGGACGTCGTCACCAGCTTCCCGGTCGACGAGGCCCTGCCGGAGCGCAAGCCCGGCGTCTATGTGCTGACCGCCGCCGCCACGAACGGCCGCAGCAACGAATGGGACAGCAAGGCGACGCAATGGTTCGTCGTCTCGGATGTCGGTCTCACCACCTATGCCGGTACGGACGGGCTCAACGTCTTCGCCCGCTCGCTCGACAGCGCCGGTCCGCTGGAAGGCGTCGAACTGCAGCTCATCGCCAAGAACAACGAGATCCTCGGCACGGCGACGACCAATGCGGACGGCCGCGCGACCTTCACCGCCGGCCTGATGCGCGGCACCGCCGCCAACACGCCCGCCGTGATCCTTGCCCGCAAGGGCGAAGGCGACTTCGTCTTCCTCGACATGACGCGCGCCGGCTTCGACCTTTCCGACCGCGGCGTCACCGGCCGCCCCGCGCCGGGCGCCATCGACGTGCTGACCTGGACCGAGCGCGGCATCTACCGCGCCGGCGAGACGGTGCATGCCTCGGCGCTCGCCCGAGACATCGAATCGAACGCCGTCGAGAAGCTGCCGCTCACCTTCATCTTCAACCGTCCTGACGGCGTGGAAGACCGCCGCATGGTGGCCGAAGCCACGCTCGGCGGCTACGCCATCGACCTGCTGCTGATGGAAAACAGCATGCGCGGCACCTGGACCATGCAGGTCTATACCGACCCGAAGGGCACCGCGATTGCCGAAAAGACCTTCCTCGTCGACGACTTCGTACCCGACCGCATCGAATTCGACATGACGAGCGAGGCCAAGGCCATCGAGACCGGCGTGCCTGTCCCCGTTTCGGTCGAGGGTCGCTACCTCTACGGCGCCCCCGGCGCTGGCCTCGAGATCGAGGGCGACGTCGCGCTGAAGCCGACGCGCCAGGACGCCGCCTATCCGGGCTACGTCTTCGGCCTTGCCGACGAAGAGGCCATCGAGGAGAGCCGCATCCCGCTCGACGGTCTCGACGTGCTCGATGACGAGGGCAAGACGACCTTCGACGTGACCGTCAACGACCTGCCCTCCACGACCCAGCGTCTCGAAGCGCTCGTGACCCTGCGCATGATGGAGGCGGGCGGCCGCGCCGTCGAACGCAACCTCACCCTGCCCGTCAAGGCGACCGGCGCGATGATCGGCGTGAAGCCGGAATTTGGCGGCGACCTTTCGGAAAACAGTGTCGCCAACTTCCACGTCGTCGCCGTCGATCCCGATGGCAAGCGCGAGGCGATGCAGGGCATGCCCTGGAAGCTGCTGGAGATCGAGCGCAATTACCAATGGTATCGCGAGGGGAGCTCCTGGCGTTACGAGCCTGTCATGACGACGAAGCAGATCGCCAACGGCACGCTCGACGTCACCGCAGACGGCGGTCGTATCTCCGCACCCGTCACCTGGGGCCGCTACCGCCTCGAAGTCGAAAGCGCCGAGCCCGATGGACCGGCGACCAGCGTGGAATTCGATGCCGGCTGGTATGTCGCGGCAAGCTCGACGGAAACACCCGACGCACTGGAAATCTCGCTAGACAAGGAAAGCTATGCGATCGGCGACACGGCGAAGCTGAAGGTCTCGCCGCGCCATGCCGGCCAGCTTCTCATCACGGTCGGCGCCGAAAGCCTCGTCTCCACCCAGACCGCCAGCATCGGCGCGGAAGGCGGCGAGGTGGAAATCCCCGTGACCGAAGCGTGGGGCTCCGGCTCCTATGTCACGGCGACACTCTTCCGCCCCGGCTCGGACCAGGAAAGCCGCATGCCGATGCGCGCCATCGGCATCACCTGGCTGAAGGTCGACCCGGCCGATCGCAAGCTCGATATCGCGCTCGACGTGCCGGAAAAGACCCTGCCGCGCCAGCCGCTCGACATTTCGCTGAAGGTCGCCGGTGCTGGCGCGAACGAGGAGGCCTATGTCACGGTGGCCGCGGTCGACGTCGGCATCCTCAACCTCACCCGCTATGAAGCGCCTGATCCGGCCGGCTGGTACTTCGGCCAGCGCCGCCTCGGCATGGAAATCCGCGACCTCTACGGCCGCCTGATCGACGGCTCGCTCGGCGCCACCGGGCGGCTGCGCACCGGCGGCGACGGCGGCGAAGGCGCGCTCCAGGGCGATCCGCCGAAGGAAAAGCTCGTCGCCTTCTTCGCCGGTCCCGTGAAGCTCGATGCTGACGGAAATGCCAAGGTCAGCTTCGACATCCCGCAGTTCAACGGCACCGCCCGCGTTATGGCCGTCGCCTGGACGAAGACCGGCGTCGGCAGCGCATCCAAGGACGTCGTGATCCGCGATCCTGTCGTCGTGACCGCGAGCCTGCCGAAGTTCCTCGCCCCCGGGGACCGTTCGGACCTGCGCCTCGATATCGCCAACACGGATGCACCTGCCGGCGACTACACGGTCGAGATCACCCACAACGCCTCCGTGATGGTCGAACAATCAGGCGCGGGCCAGACGATCCAGCTCACGCCCGGCGGCAAGACCGCGCTCACCCTGCCGCTCATCGGCGGCGAGGCGGGCGACGGCCTCGTGACGGTCAAGCTCACCAACGGTTCCGGCATGTCGCTGGAACAGGCGCTCAACGTGCCGGTCCGCCCGGCCGCCATGCCGATCACCACGCGCCGGCCGATCGAGATCGCCGCCAATGGCAGCCTCACCATCGACGACCAGCTTCTGGCAGACAGCCAGCTTGCCGACGCGTCCGTCAGCCTCAGCGTCTCGCGCGCCGCGGCCTTCGTCATCCCGGCCCTGCTGATGGCGCTCGACCGCTACCCCTATGGCTGCACGGAGCAGACGACCAGCCGCGCGCTGCCGCTGCTCTATCTCAGCGAACTCTCCAAGCAGTCCGGCCTGCCGGAGGACCCGGAGACACAGAAGCGAGTGCAGGATGCGATCTATCGCGTGCTCGCCAACCAGTCCTCCTCCGGCAGCTTCGGCCTCTGGTCTCCGGGCTACGGCGACCTCTGGCTCGACGCCTTCGTCACGGACTTCCTGACCCGCGCCCGCGAACAGAAGTTCGACGTGCCGGAGCAGGCGATGCTGCAGGCCCTTTCCAACCTGCAGAATTCCATCTCCTATGACGTGAACGTCTCCACTCAGGGCAACGAGATCGCCTATGCCCTCTATGTGCTCGCCCGCAACCGCAAGGCCGCGATCAGCGATCTGCGCTACTATGCCGACACGAAGCTCTCGGAATTCTCCTCGCCGCTCGCCCGCGCGCAGATCGGCGGCGCGCTCGGCCTCTATGGCGATGCCCAGCGCTCGATGACGATCTTCTCCAACGCGCTCGGCCTTTCCCGCGAAACCGCCATGAACGCCAGCCTCTCGCGCACCGACTACGGCTCGTCGCTGCGCGACGGCGCCGCGATCCTGGCGCTTGCGGCGGAAGCCCGGCCGGTCCCGACCATCATTCCGGACCTTTCCAAGCAGGTTGCCAAGCAATGGGAGGACAAGCGCTGGACCAGTACGCAGGAACAGACCTGGATGCTGCTTGCCGCGCGCTCCGTGCGGGATGCCGACAAGGACCTGAAGCTCGAAATCAACGGCGCCGAACACGCCGGCGGCTATGCCGCACAGATGACGGGCAAGTCGCTGCTGGAAAATCCGCTGACCGTCGCCAACCGCACGAACGAGCCCGTCTCCGCCGTGCTGACGACGGTGGCCGCCCCTGCCGATCCCCTGCCCGCGGGCGGCGACGGCTTCTCCATCGAACGCACCTACTACACGCTCGACGGCGAGGAGGCGAACATCACCGAGGCGACACAGAACGAGCGTTACGTCGTGGTGCTGAAGGCGACGGAGCACAATGACTGGGCCTCGCGCATCATCATCACCGACCTCCTGCCCGCCGGGTTCGAGATCGACAATCCGAGCCTTGTCGACAGCGCGAAGCTTTCGAACTTCGACTGGCTCGGCGAGACGGAAGCGGCGCATACGGAGTTCCGCTACGACCGCTTCGTCGCCGCCTTCAACCGCAGCGAGGGCGACAACCGCGACGTGACGCTCGCCTATGTCGTGCGCGCCGTCACCCCCGGCACCTATGACCTGCCGGCCGCGCAGGTGGAGGACATGTATCGTCCGCAGTTCTCCGCCCGCACCGCGACCGGCCGCATGCAGGTCGTCAAGGCCGAGTAAGGGGAAACGGCGATGGCGCTCTGGCGCAAGCTCCTCATCGGTTCCGCAAGCGGGGCGGCGGCCATCGCCGCCCTCGCCTTCGGGCTGGATTATGCGGACCGCGCCTATCCGCCGCCCGTCGCGGTGGCGGAGACCGTCTCGAAGGAAGTGCTCGACCGCGACGGCCGCCTGCTGCGCGCCTTCGCGACGCCGGAGGGCCATTGGCGGCTGAAGACCACGGCCGCCGATGTCGATCCGCAGTTCCTGCGCATGCTCGTCGCCTATGAGGACAGGCGTTTTGAAGAGCATTCCGGCATCGACCCCCTGGCGCTGCTGCGCGCCGCCGGCCAGTTCGTCACCAATGGCCGCATCGTTTCCGGTGCATCCACGCTCTCCATGCAGGTCGCCCGGCTGATCGAGCCGCGCGAGAACCGTTCAATGCTGGCGAAGCTGCGCCAGATGGCCCGCGCCATCCAGCTCGAACGGCGGCTTTCCAAGGCGGAAATCCTCGACCTCTACCTGACCCTCGCGCCCTATGGCGGCAATCTGGAGGGCGTGCGCGCGGCAAGCCTTGCCTGGTTCGGCAAGGAGCCGAAGCGCCTTTCCGTTGCCGAGGCCGCCCTGCTCGTCGCCCTGCCGCAGCTTCCCGAAAAGCGCCGCCCCGACCGGCATCGCGACGTTGCGGAAAAGGCCCGCGAGCGCGTCCTGACCCGCATGGCCGTCTCCGAGGTCATCGGCGAGGGCGAGGCCGAGCGCGCGAGCGCCGAAGCCGTGCCCGACCGCCGCCGCCAGCTCCCCTCCTATGCCGCGCACCTTTCCGAACTGGCACTACGCAAGGACCCGAAGGCAACCGAGCACAAGACATCGCTCGACCGCACGGTGCAGGACGGGCTGGAAACCGTCGCCCGCGAGGCGGCCGAACGGCTCGGGCCGAAAATCTCCATCGCCATGGTGATGGCCGACGCCCGCACCGGCGAAATCCTCGGCGAGGTCGGCTCGGCGGACTATTTCGACGGCAGCCGTGCCGGCTGGATCGACATGACGCGCATCCGCCGTTCGCCCGGCTCGGCGCTGAAACCCTTCATCTACGGCCTTGCCTTCGAGGAGGGCCTTGTCGCGCAGGAAACCATCGTCGAGGACCGCCCCTCCGACTTTTCCGGCTACCGCCCGCGCAATTTCGACATGACCTATCAGGGTGATGTCAGCGTGCGCAAAGCCCTGCAGCTTTCGCTCAACGTGCCCGCCGTGCGCCTGCTCGAAGCCGTCGGGCCGACGCGCATGATGGTGCGCTTCCGCCGCGCCGAGGTGCGGCCCGAACTGCCGCTGGGCGAGACGCCCGGCCTTGCCATCGGCCTCGGCGGTCTCGGCATCACATTGCGTGACCTCACCCAGCTCTATGCCGCGCTTGCCAATCGCGGCATGCCGGTGCAGCTCGGCGACGGTATCACGGGCGATGCGAAGGTCATCGGCGGCGATCCGCTGCTCGATCCCGTCGCCGTCTGGCAGGTCTCGGACGTTCTTTCCGGCGTCACGCCGCCCGCCGGCAGCCGCCGCCTCGGCATCGCCTACAAGACGGGAACGAGCTATGGCTACCGCGACGCCTGGTCCGTCGGCTACGACGGCCGGCATGTGCTCGGCGTCTGGGTCGGCCGCGCCGATAACGGCGCCGTGCCGGGCCTGACGGGCTACGGCTCCGCCGCGCCCATCCTCTTCGAGGCCTTCGCGCGCTCGGGCGTTGCCATCACCGCGCTCCCCCGCGCGCCGGCCGGCGCGGTGCGTATCGCCCAGTCCGAACTCCCGGCAAGCCTTCGCCGCTTCTCGACGACGGCAAGCGGCCTCGTCGCGACCGTCGCACGCGAACCCGCCCCCGAGATCGTCTATCCGCCGGAAGGCGCGCATGTGGAACTCGGCGCGACTGCGGGCGCAGACCTCTCACCGCTCATCCTGAAGCTCCAGGGCGGCCGCGCGCCCTTCCGCTGGCTCGCCAACGGCAAGGTGCTGCCCGACGCCTCGCGCCGGCGCACGACGCAGTGGATGCCGGAGGGCGCAGGCTTCTCGACGCTGACGGTGATCGATGCCGCCGGGCGGGCGGCGAGCGTGCGGGTATTCATCGAGTAGCAGTGGGTGTTGCCCTTCATCCGCCTGCCGGCACGTTCTCCTTGGCTGCGGCGAGAAGCGATATGCCGCGCCGGCTTGCCAGACAATAACGGTTCGTGGGGCAAGTCCCCTCTCCTCGCTTGTGGGGAGAGAGTTAGGCTGAGGAACCTTTCCAATCACGCCTTCGCGTCGACCACCCATTTCGCCTTGCGCTTCTCCAGAAAGGCCGCGATCCCTTCCGCCGCCTCGGGCGTCTCCCAGGTATCGGCAAGCCGCGTCAGCGTCATCTCTATGAGCGTGTCATCAATCGGCGGGGCCAGCGCATGCGCCAAAGCCTTCGATGCCGCCACGGCCTCCGGCGAGGCCGAGAAATAAGGCGCGATCTCCGCCTCCACCGCCTTATCCAACGCCTCCGGCACGACGATACCGCTCAGGAGGCCGATCCGCTCGGCGGCTCCGCTATCGAAGAGCCGGGCGGAGGTAGCCAAACGCAGGAAGGCGGCCGGGCCGATGCGGGCGGCGACATAGGGGCTGATCGTTGCCGGGATGAGGCCGAGGCGGGTTTCCGTCAGGCCGAAACGCGCGCCCTCCACGGCGATTGCGGCATCGCAGACGCTGATCAGCCCGACGCCGCCGCCATAGGCCGGGCCGTTGACGCGGGCGATCAGCGGCTTCGGCAGGTCGCGCAGCGCCTTCAGCATCAAGGCAAGGTGGCGGGCCTCGGCAATGCGCTCCCCGCGCGTCGCCGCGATCTGCGCCTTCATCCAGTTGAGATCGCCACCCGCGCAAAAACTCTCGCCCTCGCCCGTCAACACGACGAGGCGCACCGCCTTGTCTTCTCCCAGCATGCCGGCAGCGGCGGTCAGTTCGCGGATCATCAGGCCGGAGAGCGCGTTGTGCTGGGCGGGACGGCACAGCATGAGGGTCGCCACGCCGCGCCGGTCGACGGCAACCGAAAGGGTCTCAAAAGTCATGCCTTGAATCTCCTGCGCACTCGCGGCCCGCTACGCGCTCTTCCTTGTATCGTCCTTGCCGGTGATCCGCCGCGCGAAGGCAGCCGCCGCCGTCAGCTTCTGCCGGTCCAGCCCCGTCTCGTAGCCTTCCGATGCCAGCATGTCGGCGACGGCAAGCGTATCGACATTGCCGCGCGCACCCGGCGCATAGGGGCAGCCGCCGAGACCGCCGACCGAAGCGTCGAAGACGGTGAGACCATGATCCAGCGCCACGCGGATATTGTCGAGCGCCAGCCCGTTCGTATCGTGGAAATGACCTGCCAGGTTTTCCGGGAAGGCGACGGCGAGCACGACATCCAGCATGGCCGCGACCTCGGCGGGCCGCGCCCGGCCGATGGTGTCGCCAAGGCTCACCTCATGGCAGCCGAGGCGCAGAAGCTGGCCCGTCACCCGCGCCACGGCACAGGGTTCGACCGGCCCGTCATAGGGGCACTGCACGACGCAACTCACATAACCCCGCAGCAAGAGACCGTCCGCCTTCGCCGCCTCCGCGACCGGACGGGCGCGCTCGATGCTTTCGGCAATGGAGCAGTTGAGATTGGCGCGGGAAAACCCCTCGGACGCCGAAAGGAAGACGGCGACCTCGTTGACACCGGCCGCCTTCGCCGCCTCGTAGCCCTTCATGTTCGGCACCAGCGCCGCATAGGAAACGCCCGGGCGGCGCGTAATGCCCGCCATCACGGCGGCCCCGTCGGCCAGTTGCGGCACCCATTTGGGACTGACGAAACTCGTCGCCTCGATACGCTCGAAACCGCAGCCGGACAGAAGGTCGATCAGCGCGATCTTGTCGGCGGAAGGGATGATCTTCTTCTCGTTCTGCAGCCCGTCGCGGGCCGCCATCTCGACGATTTCGACGCGCCGGCTCATGCCGCCTCCTCGGGCTCCAGCGACAGGAGGAGCGCGCCCTCCGCCACCTGGTCACCCACCGCCACCGGCACCGCCGCCACCACCCCGTCGCGGGGCGCGGCCAGCACCAGCTCCATCTTCATCGCTTCCATGGTGACGAGCGCCTCGCCCCTGGCGACCCGTGCGCCCGGCACCGCCGAGACGATGCGCACCAGGCCCGGCATCGGGGCCGAAAGCCGGTCCCCGCCCGCCGCCGCCTCGCCGTGATGACCGGCTTCCTCCGCGATCGCAAAGGCATGGGCATGCCCGCCGAAGAAGACCGCGATACCGGTCGCATCGCGATGCACGGTTGCGGAAAACACATGGCCGTCACAGTCCAGCCGGATGGAATCATCATCCACCGAGAGGAGGCCGACTTCCGTCGAGAGGTCGTTATGATCGAGACGGAAGCGCCTGCCGCCGAGCATGACGACACGCAGCGCATGTTCCGCCCCGCCATGATCGAGGAACACCGTCCGTGCCGCTTCCCCCCACAGGCGGAAACCGCGGATATGGGTCCAGGGGTCCGAACCGGCCGGCGTTTCGAGAAGGCCGAGCGCCGAGAGGGCGGCGAGGGCAAAAGCCTCTTCAGACGCGTCAGGTTCGACCAGCAGCCCCTCGCCTGCCCGACCGATCAGGCCGGTATCGACATCGCCGGCAGCAAAGGCCGGCAGGCGGCAGAGCCGGACGAGGAAACCGGCATTCGTCGTCACCCCGCCGACACGGCTCTTTTCCAGCGCCGCCTCCAGCCGCGCCAGCGCCTCCGCCCGCGTCGCCCCATGGGTGATGACCTTGGCGATCATCGGGTCGTAATAGGGCGTGACGATATCGCCCGCGCGCACGCCGGAATCGATGCGCGCGCTATCCGGCAGGTCGAAAACGGAAAGACGGCCGGTCGCGGGCAGGAAGTCGCGCGCCGGATTCTCCGCATAAAGCCGCGCCTCGAAGGCCCAGCCGTCGATGGAAAGCTCCTCCTGTCGCTTCGGCAGAGGCTCGCCCGCCGCAACGCGGAGCTGCCATTCGACGAGGTCGAGACCGGTGATCGCCTCCGTCACCGGATGCTCCACCTGCAGGCGCGTGTTCATTTCCATGAAATAGAAACGGTCCTGCCTCAGGCCTTCGGAAACGTCGGCGATGAATTCCACCGTGCCCGCGCCGCTATAGCCGATGGCCGCCGCGGCCCGCACCGCCGCCGCTCCCATCGCCTCGCGCATCTGCGCCGTCATGCCGGACGCCGGCGCTTCCTCGATGACCTTCTGGTGACGGCGCTGAAGCGAGCAGTCGCGCTCGAAGAGATGCACGACATTGCCATGCCCATCACCGAAGACCTGCACCTCGATATGGCGAGGCTTGGCCATGTATTTCTCGACCAGCACGCGGCCGTCGCCGAATGCGCTTTCGCCCTCGCGGCGCGCGCTTTCCAGCGCGGCGGAAAAATCGGCGGGGTCATCCACCCGCCGCATGCCCTTGCCGCCGCCGCCGGCGCGCGCCTTGATCAGCACCGGATAACCGATGGCCGTCGCCTCGCCGGCAAGGAAGGCGGCGTCCTGCCGCTCACCGTGATAGCCGGGCACGACGGGAACGCCCGCCTTTTCCATCAGCGCCTTGGCGGCGTCCTTCAGGCCCATGGCGCGGATAGCGCTTGCCGAGGGGCCGATGAAGACGAGGCCGGCGGCCTCCACCGCCTCGACGAAATCAGGATTTTCAGAAAGAAAGCCGTAGCCGGGATGCACCGCCTCCGCGCCGCTCGCCCTCGCCGCCTCGATGATCGCGGCAATGTTCAGGTAGCTTCCCGCCGCTTCCGCTGGACCGATGCGGATTGCTTCATCCGCCATCTCGACATGCAGCGCATTGCGGTCGGCATCGGAATAGACGGCGACCGTCGCCACACCCATGCGCCTTGCGGTGCGGATGACCCGGCAGGCGATTTCGCCGCGGTTGGCGATGAGGATCTTTCTGAACATCCCGACTCCGGTTCTCATTGCGCTGCGATGGCCTCGACTTCGAGCAGCCATTTCTCGTCGAAGATCGAGCAGATGACGACGCTCATCGCCGGGGCGATGCCGCCGAGATAATCGCTGCGAATCTCGCGGTTGGCGGTGGCGTGGTGCCGGTCGGAAAGGAAGGTCGTGACCTTCACGAGATCGGCTTTCGTCATGCCCGCGGCCTTCAACTGTGCGTCGATATTGCGCCAGACGAGCCGCGCCTGATCCTCGAAGGTCTCCGGCACCTTGTCGTCATCGGCAACGGGGATCTGGCCGCTGATGAAGACCAGTGTCTTGAAATCCTCGATCTTCACGGCCTGCGAATAGCCGCCACGCGGAGCGGGTGCATTTTTGGCATTGATCGATTCGCGTTTCATGACTTGCCTCCTCTACATCCTGAAGACGCCGAAACGGGTAGGCTCGATGGGCGCGTTGAGCGCCGCCGAAAGCGAGAGCGCCAGCACGTCGCGCGTCTTGCGCGGATCGACGATACCGTCGTCCCAAAGCCTTGCCGAAGCATAGAGCGGATGGCTCTGGCGGGCGAACATGTCGATGGTCGGCTGCTTGAAGGCGGCCTCCTCCTCCACGCTCCAGCTTCCGCCGACCCGCTCGATGCCCTCGCGCTTGACTGTCGCCAGCACGCCCGCCGCCTGCTCGCCGCCCATGACGGAGATGCGGCTGTTCGGCCACGTCCAGAGGAAGCGCGGCGAATAGGCCCGTCCGCACATGCCGTAATTGCCCGCGCCGTAGGAGCCGCCGATCAGTACGGTAAGCTTCGGCACCCTCGCCGTGGCGACGGCGGTGACGAGCTTGGCGCCGTGCTTGGCGATACCCTCCGCCTCGTATTTGCGGCCGACCATGAAGCCCGTGATGTTCTGCAGGAAGAGCAGCGGAATGCCGCGCTGGGCGCAAAGCTCGATAAAATGCGCGCCCTTCAGCGCCGCCTCGGAAAACAGCACGCCATTGTTGGCGATGATGCCGACGGGAAGGCCGTGCAATGCGGCAAAACCGCAGACGAGCGTGGTGCCGAAGCGCGCCTTGAACTCGTCGAAGCGCGAGCCGTCGACCACGCGGGCGATCACCTCGCGCACGTCATAGGGCGTGCGCGTATCGGCCGGCACAATGCCGAGCAGTTCTTCGGGGTCGTAGAGCGGAGCGTCGCCATCTCCGGATTTGGTAATATCCTGCTTACGCATATTGAGATTGGCGGCGATCTGGCGGGCGATGGCGAGTGCATGGCGATCATCGCGCGCGAGGTGATCGGCGACGCCGGAAAGGCGGGTATGCACGTCGCCGCCGCCGAGGTCTTCCGCCGTCACCACCTCGCCCGTCGCGGCCTTCACCAGCGGCGGGCCGGCGAGGAAGATGGTGCCCTGATTCTCGACGATCACGGTCTCGTCGCTCATGGCCGGCACATAGGCCCCGCCCGCCGTGCAGCTTCCCATGACGACGGCGACCTGCGGGATGCCCGCTGCGGACATCTGCGCCTGATTGTAGAAGATGCGGCCGAAATGATCGCGGTCGGGGAAGACCTCGTCCTGGTTCGGCAAGTTCGCCCCGCCGGAATCGACGAGATAGATGCAGGGCAGCCGGTTTTCCGCGGCGATCTCCTGCGCGCGCAGATGCTTCTTCACGGTGATCGGATAGTAGGTGCCACCCTTCACCGTCGCATCGTTGCAGACGATCATGCATTCGCGGCCGGAAACGCGGCCGATGCCCGATATCATCCCGCCTGATGGAGAAGCCCCGTCATAAAGGCCGTGGCCGGCGGTAAGGCCGATTTCGAGGAAGGGCGAGCCGGGATCGAGGAGCTGCGCCACGCGGTCGCGCGGCAGAAGCTTGCCGCGGGAGACATGGCGCTCGCGCGCCTTCGCCCCGCCGCCATCCATGGCAAGGGTCGCCGCCTCCTCCACCAGCGCCAGCGCATCGAGCATCGCCTTGCGGTTTGCCGCGAAGGTCTCGCTGCGCGTGTTTACCGTGGAGGGAAGGACCGGCATCACAGCGTCTCCTGGAAGATTTCGCGGCCGATCAGCATGCGGCGGATTTCGGAAGTGCCGGCGCCGATCTCGTAGAGCTTGGCGTCGCGCAGCAGGCGGCCCGTCGGATAGTCGTTGATATAGCCGTTGCCGCCGAGCGACTGGATGGCCTCCAGCGCCAGCTTGGTCGCCATCTCGGCGGAATAGAGGATGCAGCCGGCGGCATCCTTGCGGGTCGTCTCGCCCCGGTCGCAGGCGCTCGCCACGGCATAGACATAGGCGCGGCAGGCATTGAGCGTGACATACATGTCGGCCACCTTGCCCTGCATGAGCTGGAATTCGCCGATGGGACGGTCGAACTGCTTTCGCTCGTGGATATAGGGCACCACCACGTCGAGGCAGGCGGCCATGATACCGAGCGGGCCGCCCGACAGCACGACACGCTCATAGTCGAGACCGGACATCAGCACGTTGACGCCACGCCCCACCGTGCCCATCACGTTCTCCTCCGGCACCTCGCAATCGGTGAAGACGAGTTCGCAGGTGTTGGAGCCGCGCATGCCGAGCTTGTCGAGCTTCTGCGCGGTGGAAAAACCCTTGAAGCCCTTCTCGATGAAGAAGGCGGTGATGCCGCGCGAGCCGGCGTCGGGATCGGTCTTGGCATAGACCACCAGCACATCCGCGTCAGGCCCGTTGGTGATCCACATCTTGTTGCCGTTCAGCACATAGCGGTCGCCACGTTTTTCCGCGCGCAGCTTCATGGACACGACATCGGACCCCGCGCCCGGCTCGGACATGGCGAGCGCGCCGACATGCTCGCCGGAAATCAGCTTCGGCAGGTATTTCTCCCGCTGCGCCGGCGATGCATTGCGGACGATCTGGTTGATGCAGAGATTGGAATGGGCGCCGTAGCTGAGGGCCACCGAGGCGGAGGCGCGGCTGATCTCCTCCATCGCCACGCAATGGGCGAGATAGCCCATGCCCGTCCCGCCGAGGCTTTCCGGCACGGTGATGCCGAGCAGGCCGAGATCGCCCATCTCCCGCCAGAGCGGCATCGGGAAATTGTTGCTGCGGTCGATCTCCGCCGCCTGCGGCGCGATCCGGTCCGTCGCAAAGCGCCGCACGCTCTCGCGCAGCGCCTCTATGTCCTCGCCAAGCCCGAAGCTCATGCCGGCGTCATACATGTCCGTCCTCCCCTCGCGGTTCTCAAGCGACCGCCTTTTCCTGCCCTGCCGCCTCGAAAGCCGTGCGCATGCCGGCCTCGCGCGCCTTCACGCGCTTCGCCGCTTCCTCCTTGACCGGGCCGTAGCCGCGAATCTCGCCGTAAAGCGAAAGAAGCGCAACGGCAGCGTCGAGGTTCTCGCGGCGAAGGGTCTTCAGCACATGGTCCACCAGCGCCTCGTAGTCAGCGATCAACTGGCGCTCCATGCGACGCTCGGCCGTGCGGCCGAACGGGTCGAAAGCGGTGCCGCGCAGGCCCTTGAGGCTGGCGAGCAGGCCGAAGGCCGGCAGCATCCACCGGCCGAAGCGGCGCTTGCGCGGCCGGCCGTTGGCGTCCTCGCCCTTGAGGAAGGGCGGCGCGAGGTTGAAGGCGATGCTGTATTTGCCCTCGAACTGCTCGGCCAGCCCGGCTTTGAAAGCCGGATCGGAGAAGAGCCGCGCCACCTCGTATTCGTCCTTGTAGGCAAGGAGCTGCGCATGGACATGGGCGACGATGCGCGTCAGCCGGTCGTCCGGCCCCAGCGCCTTTTCCGCCGCCTGCACCCGGTCCACCAGCGCCTTGTAGCGGTTCGCCAGTGCGGCGTTCTGATAGGCCACCAGGTGCTTCATGCGATGGGCGATCAACTCTTCCGTCGCCATGGTCTCCAGCGTCGGCACCGGCTTGCCGGGATGCAGCAGGCGCTCGGCGCGGGCGGGATCGGCCGCAATCAGCCGGCCCCAGCCGAAGGCCGAGAGCGTGGCATCGACGGCGACGCCGTTGAGCGCGATCGCCTGCTCGATCGACTGGCGGGTGAGCGGGATCAGCCCCTTCTGCCAGGCATAGCCCGTCATCAGGATGTTCGTCGCCATGGCATTGCCGGCGACCTTTTCCGCCACCGTCGTGAAATCGAGAAGATACGAGGCCTCGCGCAGCGCAGCGCGCACCGTGCCCTCCACGTCGCGGCGGCGGAAGTCGAAGTCGCGCTTGCGCACGAAATCGGCGACCGGCGTCAGCTTGGTGTTGACCACGCCCGTCGTGCGGTGCGGATCGCACAGCGTCGCGGCATCCTTGGAGGCAGCCACCACGTCATCGGCGGCGATCAGCAGGTCCGCACCGCCGGTGATGATGCGCGGCGAGGAAACGTCCTGGTCGTGCAGGCCGATGCGCAGATGGCTCATCACGGCCCCGCCCTTCTGGGCAAGTCCCGCCATGTCGAGGATCATCGGCGACTTGCCGTCGAGATGGGCGGCCATGCCGAGGATGGCGCTGATCGTCAGGATGCCCGTGCCGCCGATGCCGGCAATGGCGATGTTGTAGGAACGGTCGCCGATCCGCACGATATCGGGGTCAGGGACACCTGACATGTCCGGGTTCGAGCGTGCCGCCCTGCGCAACCGTCCACCCTCCACCGTGACGAAGGAGGGGCAGAAGCCCTTGAGGCAGGAATAGTCCTTGTTGCAGGTCGACTGGTTGATCTTGCGCTTGCGGCCGAAAGCCGTGTCCAGCGGCTCGACGGAAACGCAGTTCGACTGGGTGGAACAGTCGCCGCAGCCCTCGCAGACCGCCGGATTGATCATCAGCCGGACCGGCGGATCCTCCATCAGGCCGCGCGAGCGGCGACGGCGTTTTTCCGCCGCGCAGGTCTGCACATAGACGATGGCCGAGCAGCCGGGCGCCTCGCGGATATCCCGCATCACCCGGTCCATCTCGTCGCGATGGCGCACGATGACGCCGGGGGCGAGCGTGGAAGGCGAATAGGCTTCCGGGTGATCGGAAACGAGATAGATCGGCTCGACGCCCTCGTCATAGAGCTGGCGCGTCACCGCCTCGGGGCTGATCGGCCCGTCAACGGCCTGACCGCCGGTCATCGCCACCGCGTCGTTGTAGAGCAGCTTGTAGGTGATGTTGACGCCGGCGGCGACCGACTGGCGCACCGCCAGAATGCCGGAATGGTAATAGGTGCCGTCGCCGAGATTGACGAACATGTGCTTTTCGTCGGTGAAGGGCGCGATGCCCGACCACGGCACGCCCTCGGCCCCCATATGGGTGAAGGTCGTCGTGTCGCGGTCCATCCACTGCACCATGTAGTGGCAGCCGATGCCTGCCGCCGCGCGGCTGCCTTCCGGCACCTTGGTGGAGGTGTTGTGCGGACAGCCGGAGCAGAAATAGGGCACGCGCTCGACCGGAGCCGTATGCGTCTTGCGGATCTTCTCACGCTCCAGGAGATAGGCGAGTTCGTCGGAAATCACCTTCTTCAGCCCGTCATCGAACTCGAAATGCAGGAGCCGCGAGGCGATGGCCCGCGCCACCATGCCGACCGTCAGTGCCTGCGAGAGCGGCAGGAACGGGTGATCCTGATGGTCGAACTTGCCGATGATGCGCGGCCGCTCGCCGGGATGCCAGTTGAAGAGCTGCTGCTTGATCTGGTTCTCGATGATCTCGCGCCGCTCCTCGACGACAAGCACCTCTTCCAGCCCCTGCGAGAATTCGCGCACACCCTCCGGCTCCAGCGGCCAGGGCATGCGGACCTTGTAAACCCGCATGCCGATCTCGGCCATTTCCGCCGGCCCGAGCGACAACTCCTTCAGCGCCTGCAGCACATCCTCATAGGCCTTGCCCGAGGCGATGATGCCGAAACGGGCGCGGGGCACGTCATGCGTCACCTCGTCCACCCGGTTGGCGCGGGCAAAGGCGATGGCGGCATAGCCCTTGTAGGTCTGAAGCCGCTCGTCCTGCGGCAGCGGCGGATCGGGCCAGCGAAGATTGAGTCCGCCCGGCGGCAGCTCGAAATTCTCGGGGGTCACGAACTGGCGGCGCTCGCCCGCAAGGTCGACGGAGGCCGTCGTCTCTACCGTGTCGGCAATGAACTTCATGCCGACCCAGCAGCCGGAATAGCGCGACATGGCCGTGCCGAGCAGGCCGTATTCGACGAATTCATGGATGGACGAGGGATAGAGCACCGGGATCAACGCCGACATGAAGGCATGGTCGGACTGGTGCGGAATGGAGGACGACTTGGCCGAATGGTCGTCACCGGCAAGACAGAGCACGCCGCCGTGTTTCGATGTGCCGGCGGCGTTGGCGTGTTTCAGCACGTCGCCGCAGCGGTCGACGCCCGGACCCTTGCCGTACCAGTAGCCGGCAACGCCGTCATAACGCGCGCCCGGCGACAGGTGCAGCTGCTGGGTTCCCCAGACGGCGGTGGCCGCCAGATCCTCGTTGACGCCCGGCCGAAACACGATGCCGTTCGCCGCCAGATGCTTGCCGGCCTTGGCAAGCTGCTGGTCGTAGCCGCCGAGCGGCGATCCGCGATAACCCGAGATGAATGCGGCGGTGTTCAGCCCCGCGGCATGGTCGCGCCGCATCTGAACGATCGGCAGGCGCACGAGCGCCTGGATGCCGGAAAGGAATATCCTTCCTTCTTCCGCCGTATACTTGTCCTCGAGAGAAAAGCTCTGCTTCAGCATGACTTCCTCCTCGATGGCCCTCCTCCACGAAAGCCATCCTCCTGATGTAGGAGCTTACGCAGAGATTGGGAGGAGCGCGTCCCTATTTTCGCAGCGGAAATTCACATCCTGAGGATGGCATCCGCAAAGGACGCCTCCTCACGCAATCGCATCCTATTCCGCTCAAAGCGGCACGCGGTGCGTGTTCTTCAACTCGTCGAGCGCGAAGCTGGAATTGACGAAGCCGACACCCGGCAGTTTCAGCAGCGCCTTCTTCAGAATCTCCTCGTACTGGCGCACGCTGCTGGTCAGGACACGCAGCACATAGTCGTGGTCGCCGGTCATCGAATAGCACTGCACGACCTCGGGCATGTCCTTCACCGCCCTTTCGAACTCCAGCAAGGTCTCCTCGTCATGCTGCTTCAGACGCACGAAGCAGAAGACCGAGACCTCGAAGCCGACAAGCTTCGGGTCGATGGCGACGATACGGCCGCGGATGATGCCGAGCCGCTCCATCTCCTTGATGCGCCGCCAGCACGGCGTATGACTGAGACCGACGCGCTCGCCGATCTCCGCGACCGTTAGTTCCGGTTCCGTCTGCAGGAGCCGCAGGATCTTGCGGCTCGTCTCGTCCAGCACGCCCTCGCCCATCCTAGAGCAGCCCGCGGGAGGAAAGGTTGCGCATCAGCGCCGCCATGCCGAAGGTCCAGGGCGGGCATTCGGTGGAAAGTCGCACCGTGTTGACCAGCGCGCCCAGCTCCGCATTCGAGATCGTCACCCTGTCGCCCGCCTTGTGAGTAAAGCCCTGCCCCGGCGCATCGCGGTCCTCGACGGGCGCAAACAGCGTTCCCATGAACAGCATGAAGCCATCGGGATATTGATGATGCCGGCCGACGGTCTGGGCGACGAGGTCGAGCGGATCACGGCTGATCTCGCGCATCGTGCTGCGTCCCTTGAGCACGAACCCGTCCTCGCCTTCGATGAGAAGATCGAGATCGGCCCTGCGCACATCGTCGATGGAATAGGTCTCGTCGAAGAGGCGGATGAAGGGGCCGATAGCGGCAGAAGCATTGTTGTCCTTCGCCTTGCCGAGCAGCAGCGCCGAACGGCCCTCCACGTCGCGCAGGTTCACGTCGTTGCCCAGCGTCGCACCCTTGATGCGTCCGGCGCTGTCGACCGCGAGCACAATTTCCGGCTCCGGATTGTTCCACCTGGAAACCGGATGCAGCCCGACGGAAGCGCCCCAGCCGACTGCGGCAAGCACCGGCGCCTTGGTGAACACCTCCGCATCCGGCCCGATGCCGACCTCAAGATATTGCGACCAGATGCCCTCATCGATCAGCGCCGCCTTCACCTTCGTCGCCGCTTCCGAGCCGGCTTTCAGGTCGCGCAGGCTATCACCGATGATGGCGGTGACACGCCCGCGCACCTTTTCCGCCCGCGCCGGATCGCCCGCCGCCTTCTCCTCGATCACCCGCTCGATCATCGAGCGGGCGAAGGTGACGCCGCAGGCCTTCACCGCCTGGAGATCGCAGGGCGCGAGCAGATGCAGCCGCGAGAAATTGCCCGCGCCTTCGACGGAGGCTTCCAGCACCACATCGAGCATTGCAAGGGGCTCGCAGGACGCCGCACGGGCGGCCGCCGCCGGATCGTCCTTCTCCAGGAGATCGCGAACGGTCGGGATGTCCCGGGAGGTGATATCGCAAAGCTTGCCATCGCGCAAAACGACCACAGCAGGTCCCTGCACATCCGGCCGCCAGACCCGTCCGACAAAGGTCCCCCGCGAAAAATTTCCCGCCGTCATCGTCACGCGCCATTCCTCCCCGATTTCTCGTCAGGAGTTCTAGACCGAAACGGCCGGAGGGCAAACGTGTAATCAGCGCTGACCGCTTTCCAGGCCGAAGGAGAGAGCCACGCTCGCCAGGATCACCAGCGCCGCCGCTCCCAGCACCGTACGCACCACGAGCCAGAGGGCCAGGGAGCGTCCCACACCAAGATCATGGCGGAACCAGCGGACCTCCACCACAAGATACCAAAGGAGGGAAAGCAGCGCGACGGCGCTGCCCGTCAGAATCATCTCGTGACGGCCCGTCCGCAGGAGGTTCACGCCAGCACTGAGGCCGAAGGCGAAGGGCGCCGCGACATAGCACTGGCTATAGAACGGCGCCTTCAGCGTTTCACGATCGAGCGGAAGACCGGCCCGTTTCAAAAGCCGCACCGCCATGAGCAGAGGGAAGATGCTGAACAGGAAGGCGCGGAAGATGAGCAGGTTCGCATCGTCCCGCATGACGGCAGGCAACAGGCTGTCATCCCGGCGCGCGATCAGCGCCAGTTCCAGTCCATGGGCAAGGAGGAGCGTGAGAAGCAGGAAGAGCGGTGGACTTAGCGTATCCGTATAGCGTTTTTCAAGCGTATCGCCGAGCTCGCTGTCGGCATAGCGCATCATCTCGCGCGGGCGGGTAAGCGTGCGCCAGAGCGTCACCGGATAGAAGACGAGCCAGGACGCCAGCTCGTAGAGCAGTTCCTCCAGCGACTGTAGCAGACGCATGAAATCCATGAGCGATCCCCGTAACGCGACCCTTCCGCAATATCGGGTTTCCGCGCCTGCGAGAAGTAGCGCCGGAGCAGGGGCTTGCGATGGGCAAGGCACACAAAGCCAAGGGCCGAGCCGTGCTGCTCCGAAGGGAAAAAGTGAGGCCGACCGTTTCTCCTGGCGCGACACCGCTCGAGATTCGGTCGGCGACGTGCCCCTTGGCCGACGACAGGCCCGGCGGATAATCCTACGGTCCGGTTGACACAGCTCCCGTCCATGTGTTTCGGCATGGGGTACTGCCCCCTCTGGCGGGATTGACCGCCGGCATGAACGGCGCATCGCTGGGCGGCCGGTATCGAGTTGGCCGGCGGCCCGGTCGATTTGTCGAATGCCGAGTATATTGTCGGACGCAAAGGAACGACGCATTGAGGAAAATTGCCACCATCACCTGCATCCTGCTCGTCACTCTGGCTTTATCGAACTGCGCGGGCCGCCAGTGCAGCGATTGGCCGGGGACGTGCATCATCCAATGATGAGGGCGAAGGGAACGGTGCTCGCACCGCGCCTCAGCACCATAAGCGCCTGAGTAACCAGCATTTCCAATGGGGAAAAATGGTGCTGCTAGAGAGATTTGAACCCGACCCGGAGACCATTGGAATGCTGGTTTTGTAGGGCTTTCCGGAGGAATTGTCTAGGGGCGTGTACATGAGTATGGTTATGCGTGCAGTCCGAGGACAACTGAGTCTTTTGGCCACAGAAGTAACGCTCATAGGGCTCCCCGCCCTCAAGCTCGAATCCAAGTTAGCTCAGAGAACTCTCATTTAACCCGTGCGGCGCGTAACCGCTCACGAGCCACACATCGTGAGAAAACTCACCGTAGATGATTCCAACTACCAACACGCACACGATACTCGGGCTGCACCATCACTTGATTGGCCCATTGCGCCTCGCATACAGCCTGATCTGTCGCATCTAACGCTTTTATTTTCTCACCATCCGAGTCTCGAAAACTGAGCACGTAATCAACGCTGGTGGTCCACCTAATTCCTTCGAGGCTTTGACACGCTGCGCTCACCTCGAGCGCAATTTCCTCGCGCTGGTCATACGACCGTATTAGATCGCCGATACCAGACGCATCCAACCGGACTGCAACGGTTATGGTTTCGGCCCCACCTCCATGCGTCAATGGGACAGGTAAAGGCACCTGTTCCATTGTTTTGGCCCATCCTTTACCTTTCAACTTCGCGCTAACCACCACATTCATAGCGACATCATTCAGCGCCCGTACATCGAAGCTGGCTTTAAATCGCACGCCTCGAGGCCTAGTCGATACGGGCTCATCAAATACGATACGTTCTACTTCGCTTATTTGACAAATGACCAAAGGCTTTCTGCTAACCCGGCGGCTCGAGACGTCAATCCAAATTGTCACCGCGACAGCAAGAAGGGCAAGCCCGGAGAAAAGGGACGAGATCGGCCCGAAAAGATCGCCAACTTGGCCGAGGCGGGCGAACACGGAATTGCAATCATCGCTAAGGATTCCGTCAGGGGGTTGGCAATTCGGGAGCTCCGCTCTTAGAGCTGGCTCGGGAAATCTGCACAGCGGGGATAAGTGGAGTTTCTGCCTGACTTCGGCTTAGATGCCGGGAACAGGAGAGACCATGACGAGACGACCGCGCCGGAACCATAGCCCGGCTTTCAAGGCGAAGGTGGCACTTGCCGCCATCCGAGGTGAGCAGACGCTGGTGGAGTTGTCCCAGCAGTTCGATGTGCACGCCAACCAGATCAAGCAATGGAAAGACCAGCTCCTTGAGGGGGCGACAGGTGTGTTCGGCGATGAAACGAAAGCGGAGCCGTCGGGTCCGACCATCGATGTCAAAACGCTGCACGCGAAAATCGGCGAACTGACACTGGAGAACGATTTTTTATCCGGTGCGCTCGGCAAGGCGGGATTGCTGGGCGGAAAGAAATGATCGACCGCGAGCACAAGCTATCCGTCGTGCGCCAGGCGAAGCTTCTCGGCTTCAGCCGTGGCAGCGTCTACTATCTGCCTCGTCCGGTGTCTGACGGCGATCTGGCCCTTATGCGCCGGATTGACGAATTGCATCTCGACTACCCCTTTGCCGGAAGTCGGATGTTGCAAGGGCTCTTGAGAGGAGAAGGTCTGGAGACCGGGCGGCGACACGTCGCCACGCTGATGAAGAAGATGGGCATCGAGGCGATCTACCGCCGCCCGAACACCTCGAAACCAGCGCCAGGGCACAAAATTTATCCCTACCTCCTACGAAAGCTGGCAGTCACTCGGCCCAATCAGGTGTGGGCAATGGACCTGACCTACATCCCCATGGCGCGGGGATTTGTCTATCTGTGCGCCGTCGTGGACTGGTTCAGCCGGAAGGTCTTGTCATGGCGGTTGTCGATCACGATGGAAGCAGCCTTCTGCATCGAGGCGGTGGAGGAGGCACTTGCCCGTCATGGCAGGCCGGAAATCTTCAATACCGACCAGGGATCGCAGTTCACCTCCATCGACTTCACCGCCGTGCTGAAGAGGTCACAGATCGCCATCTCGATGGATGGCAAGGGTGCGTGGCGAGACAATGTCTTCGTCGAGCGGCTCTGGCGTTCGATCAAATACGAGGAAGTCTACCTCCATGCCTACAAGACTGTGTCCGAGGCACGCGCTGGCATCGCCCGATATCTGAACTTCTACAACACCAGACGCCCACATTCATCCCTTGACCGGCGGACGCCGGATCAGGCCTACTTCAACGCGCTGACACCAATGATGGTGGCGGCATAATCGAGGCGGAAATCCACTTAGCGAAACGCCCGAAGCTGTTCAGACAAACCGAGCCACCTCTCTTAATGTGCTCTCCAGAGAGCTTGCGACCAGAGGCCCGTAAAACCATACCAAAAAAGCAGTCAGCAGGAATATTGCAGTGATTACTACTGCATATATAGCACGCTTCACCATTCAGAGCACACCCTTCAAGAAACTTGAAGTTCTACGCATCGTAGAGAGATCGAACCCCTGCTCTTTCAAGTAAGCGCCGCCCATCAAATCCGCTACCAAACTCGAGCTAAAATTAAATCTCCTAAGCCCATCTGTTGAAATTAATATTGTCTGAGCAATTGTGGTACTTTGAGCCAACTTCAAAAGTTGCCCCCTCTCTGACAGCTCATACCATTCTACTTTTGTTGAGCCAAATAACTCCTCTCCCGTAATCGGATCGGAAATACCGCTGGCTAGAATCAACGCCGTCAAGCCACGCAATATCAACCCATTTGAGCGTGCGGGGATTGAAAGCAATTTGAACCGCGCCGAGTTTACCGGAGACCGTTTGGTTTAAGTTATGCGGCCATGGCTGGCGCGTCCAGCATGGCATGGTATCGTTCTTCTGCCTCGGCTGGCGGTATGTTGCCGATGGGCTCCAGAAGGCGTCGGTTGTTGAACCAGTCCACCCATTCGAGTGTGGCGAACTCCACGGCTTCGAAGTTGCGCCATGGTCCCCGGCGATGGATGACCTCGGCTTTGTAAAGGCCGTTGATCGTTTCGGCGAGAGCGTTGTCATAGGAATCACCGACGCTCCCGACAGACGGCTCGATGCCCGCCTCCGCCAGCCGCTCAGAATAGCGAATCGACACGTATTGCGAGCCGCGGTCGGAATGATGAACCAGCCCGCCCCGTTTGACGGGCCGCCGATCATGAAGTGCCTGCTCCAGAGCATCGAGGACAAAGCCCGCATGGGCAGTCCGGCTTGCCCGCCAACCGACGATACGTCGGGCAAAGGCATCGATCACGAAGGCCACGTAAACGAAGCCCTGCCAGGTCGCGACATAGGTGAAATCGGATAACCACAGCATGTTCGGCGCGGGAGCCTTGAAGTGGCGATTGACGCGGTCGAGCGGACACGGGGCAGACTTGTCCGATACAGTGGTTTTGATCGGCTTGCCACGAATGATGCCTTGAAGACCCATCATTCTCATGAGCCTTGCGACGGTGCAGCGAGCGATATCGAAGCCTTCTCGCTGCAACTGTCGCCACACTTTCCGCACGCCATAGACCTGGAAGTTCTCGTTGAACACCCGGCGTATCTCGACTTTCATAGCCATATCGCGCCGGGCGCGGGCCGATAGGCGACCCACGTCCGTGCGCTTGGCGACGACTTCATAATAGGTGGACGGGGCAATCGGCAGCAGCCTGCAGATCGGCTCGACCCCGAGCACCGAGCGGTGTTCGTCGATGAAGGAAATCATCGCTTCATTGGGCGGTCGAGCTCCGCCATCGCAAAATACGCAGAGGCTTTGCGCAAAATCTCGTTGGCCTGACGAAGCTCGCGGTTCTCCCGCTCCAGAGCCTTCATCTTCTCGGCGACGTCACTCGGCAGGCCAGCTCGCTTGCCGCTGTCCACCTCAGCCTTCTTCACCCATTCATTGAGCGTATGCGCCGAGCAGCCGATCTTGGCAGCTATGGAAGACACGGCCGCCCACCGCGAAGGATGCTCTGCTTCATGCTCGACAACCATTCGAACGGCGCGGGCGCGCACTTCGGGAGAAAACTTGTTCGTCGTCTTGCTTGTCATAGACCCTACTTCTCACAAGTTGGGGTCTCCGGCAAACCCGGTGCGGTTCATAGACCCTACTTCTCACAAGTTGGGGTCTCCGGCAAACCCGGTGCGGTTCACTAGCCTCAAAGCCGTACTCCAAACATCCCGCCAACCCCAGCACCATCGACCAATTTGGTACAAGGTACGACGCGACAACTCCAAACTCCTGCATTTTTGTGAGTGCTCTGACGTAAAGAGAGACAGCATCATCCCAGTAACGCGATATCAACTGCGGGTCCAATGAGAGGACATCGCCCTGCCGAACACCCTTGGAGAAGGATCTCCCTTTTCGGCCACGGACCAAAAGCGCTATCATCTTAACTATTTCGAGCCCATCAGGGTCGAACTTCGAAAGAACTTGACTATCTCTCTTGGCGCTATCCCACTTTTCCCGAAGATTAAAGCTAGTCGGTGGAGGGTAGAGCTTTGCAACCAAAAGATCGAAGGCGTTAAGTCTCACACCTGTTTTATTTAGAGTCTCGAAAATCTTAGCCAGCGCTTCAAGTTCGATTCCCTGCTCCAACTCAGTCGCTAACAGTTTATAGACTTTTGACTGGAGGCCTCCGAGACGCCGTTCGCGGAAGCTGACGAACTCATTCCGACGCTGAGCGTCAGCGATGCGGTCTAGCCAAGCATGAAACCGCTCATTGTCCCAAAAATCGCATACCAGCGCGACCCCAGCTTCCGCTCTGCTTTCAAGCGTTTTATACTTGCGCTCAAACCTTATGCGCCGGTCCCAAGATATTACTTCGTCGTCTTCTCTAGTGGCATTAGCGAAATCTACAAAATAGACGAATGGTGAGACATTCTGGATTGCGTGATAGACTGAGGTGACCCGCTGCTGCCCATCCAAAACATAGAGGTCAAGCTCTGGATGCAGTACGTCAGGTGCGGAATCAATTGACCTAAAAGCAAACGGCTGCGGCCCCTTTAGGAGAAGCAGCGAGCCTATTGGCCATTCTCGAGCTATACTTTCTAATAGATCAACAACCTGGGTAGGAGACCATACAAAATCGCGCTGAAAGTCAGGCAGCGCTAGGGTCAGGACCCATTGATTTGAACTGACGGCTGTGATTCAGACGGGCGTATAGGAGCCCGACTGATGAGTAATTTGTTTTGGCTGACGGACGAGCAGATGGCCCGTCTTCAGCCTTATTTTCCCAAGAGCCATGGTCGCCAGCGCGTTGATGACCGACGCGTTCTGAGCGGCATCATTTTCGTCAACCGCAACGGTCTCCGGTGGTGCGATGCGCCGAAGGAATATGGCCCGGCCAAGACGCTTTATAACCGCTGGAAGCGCTGGGGCGACAAGGGCATCTTTATCCAGATGATGGAAGGCTTGGCTTTGCCTGAGGCAACGGATCGCAAGACGATTATGATCGACGCGACCTATCTCAAGGCCCACCGCACGGCTTCCAGCCTGCGGGTAAAAAAGGGGGCGCGGGCCGCCTGATCGGACGCACGAAAGGCGGCATGAACACCAAGCTTCATGCCGTAACGGATGCGAGTGGTCGCCCGATCAGTTTCTTCATAACAGCCGGTCAGGTCAGCGATTACACCGGTGCTGCCGCCTTGCTTGATGAGCTTCCCAAGGCCAAGTGGCTGCTGGCCGACCGTGGCTATGATGCCGACTGGTATCGTAACGCGTTACAGGCGAAGGGGATCACGCCCTGCATTCCGGGTCGCAAATCCCGCAACAAGACCATCAAATACGACAAACGCCGCTACAAACGGCGCAACCGGATCGAGATCATGTTCGGGCGTCTCAAAGACTGGCGGCGTGTCGCTACGCGCTACGACAGATGCCCAATGGCCTTTCTCTCCGCCATCGCTCTCGCTGCAACCGTTATCTTCTGGCTCTGATCAACGAGTCCTGAGCCTAGCTCATTGCCAGCCCACTGCGGTTGCGTGATTCCCTTGCCTTTGCGCTTGGCTTCGGTCTTGGCCTCATAGAACAGCGGCCCCTCTGGTGACGCTCGGACGAAATCAAGGAAACCCATCTCGACAAGATGTGGATGTAGCGGCACGTCACGATATTGCCCGGTCTTCACGCTCCCGGCCTCAGGCGTGATCCGAATGAACGGGACGCCTTCCGTCTCCTGCACATCCTCTTTGCGCAACTGCGTTATCTCAGCAACCCGCGCGCCCGTGTAGCACAAGACCCAAGGCACCCACCTGGCGACTCGCTTGTTATGCATGGAGCGCCGGTCTCTGGACCCGTCAGACGGGGGCAGCATGGCCCGGTTGGCAAGGGATAGGATCAGTTTGGCCTCTGCGTCAGTGAAGCCCGGTGGGCGGCTCTGCGCCTTCTTTACGACCTTCTGTTGAACGGCTGCGGCTGGATTGTGGTCGATCAGCTCGCGCTCATAGCCCACCCGGAAGATTGCCTTTAGGCAGGTCAGGTAGCGGCCGTTGACCGTCTTCGCGGATAGACCCTTCTCATGTACCAAATGGTCACAGAAGTTTTTGATTATGCCGCGCGTCACCCTGCTGGCGTCGTCATGGCCGACGTGCTTGGTGAAATGCTTCACGATGTTCCGATAGTCGGCGGTGGTCTTTGCGGCCCTGCCGTGGGCCAAATGCTCCCGCTCCCACAGGGCCAGCAACTCCGTAACGGCGGTGCCTTTCGTCGGCTTGGCCGCTTCCGCTGCCGAGAACTTGGACAGGTTTGGGTCGGGGGAGAAGTCCCCACGCTCCATCTTGGAGACCTCCCCCGCAAGGCTGCGGAACGCATCGGCCACCTTCTCCGCAAGAAGCTCACGGCTACGCTGATCGCCAGACAGGCCGTGTTCCAACAACTTTGCATCGGCGACTTCTGCCAGCCAAGGGCGGTTCTCAGCACGGGCGTTGAGAGCTTCCCAGATCATCCCCAAATCACCCGGCCCCGCTGCCACCTCGGCATTAGCCCTCTGCTCGCGGTAGACCTCGCCAGCCATGGCCACAATAGACGCGAAAGAAATGGCTTCAGGCGCTCGGCGCAGGGCAGCGTGTTCGCGATCTTTCTGCGCCACCATCGCGTTGAAGCGTTCGCGAGCGATTTTAGGGTCTTTTGTCCGCAATGAAATCGAGTAGACCCGCTTCCCCACGGCCTCAACGAGATCGGTAGGAACGCGCACGGCGTACATATAGACCCCGTGTTTATTCTTGGTCGGATTCGCCATTCGAAGCACCATGTACACGACCCTTGTATAGGAGTCGGGCCACCTCAACGGCTTGCCATCATTCAACTATTTGAAAAACAACGGAGAAGAATGGTGCTGCTAGAGAGATTTGAACTCTCGGCCTCTCCCTTACCAAGGGAGTGATGGAACGCAGAACGCCTGATAATCAGGCGCTTCATCCGATGTCGATGACAGAAACTTCACGATCTGTTCTCAAGTATCTGTCAGGTTTCTGTCAGTGCATGCCGGCTTGACTCTACCTCATATCTCAATCATTTACTCCACAGGGGAACGTGAACACATAGAGAACGAAGGATGCGGCCCTTCGGATGGAGATGCCGCATGCGCAAAGCAGAACCACAGCTTCTTGATGGCATATTCGGGAATGACCGAGCCACGTTCCGAAACCTCATCGAATGGTACGAGCTTGGCGGCCGATGCTCGAAGTGCGAGCGCGAAGGCTGGGTTGATCGCTGGGAGCTAGGGCGTCGGTTTGGCGACCACACCTACATCCACCAGAGGGAATCGCTCCTTCGCTGCAAGGGATGCGGCAACAAGGGAACGAACAGGTGGATCGTAAGGCAGATGGCGCGATGACCTGGCAGCGGAAGTACGAGTGGCGCGTTACGTGGCCCGGCGAGGATAGGAAGGACTGGATCGCCCAACATGACCGGCTTACGATTGGGCGGATTCACCTGGACGTGACAAGTCCGAAGGCCGGCACGTATTTATGGGCGCGAAATTGTTCATGCTGGTGGGGGTTCGAAAGGCCGCTCCCTGATAGGGGATGGGAGGAGACGGCAGCTGAAGCGGCGAAACGCGTCGAGGACTGGTACGATGCCGGCTGCCTCGCGACTGGCCCACGACCGCCGCTGGTCGCCAAGGTAATTCGCGATCTGGAAGAGCGCATGGCCAAGTGGCCGGCGAAGCGCTAGGCAAAGGGCGGCCTTGCCGGGCTGAATGTCCCACCCTATCCTTTTGACGAGCGGGGAGGCCAATATGTGCAATCTCTACAATATGAAGAAATCCGCGGAGGAGATCGCATCTCACTTCCGTGTGGCGACTGCTACGAGTTCGAATGCGCCTGACGAGATTTATCCCGGAACTCCGGGGTTAGTCGTCCGAGAAGAGGATGGCGCACCGATCTTGCAATCGATGACGTGGGGCTTCCCGTTGCGACTGAAGGGAATGAAGCCGGACGCCAAGCCCAAGCCGGTCAATAACATCGCTGACCTGAACAAGCCAATGTGGGTCGGATTGGCGCGGAAACCGCAGTGGCGCTGCCTAATCCCGCTAACAGCTTTCGCCGAGGCCGAGGGTGTGAAGGGCAAGATGACGAGGACGTGGTTCAGCTTGAGGGATGAGCCCATTTTTGCCTGGGCGGGTCTTTGGCGGGTCAGCGACGAGTGGGGACCGGTCTACTCCGGCGTGATGACCGACGCCAATGAAGCCGTGACAGCTGTGCATGACCGGATGCCGGTGCTGCTCCACCGCGATGAGTACGATCAATGGCTTCATGGAAGCTTTGAGGATGCGGTCGCATTCCAGAAGCGTGTTTTCCCTGCCGACGAGATCGTCATGGAGAAAACATCGGAGCTGTGGGTGCGCAAGAAGAGCGAGCCAGAAGTTGAGCGGAGGCTGCTATAACCGATGACCTATCTCATATCTGCACTAGCCATCCTGTCCGCTGTTCTCGCTTTCAAGCGGCCGACGATCTGGGTGATGTTTGCGGCAGGCACCCTGAATTTCGCCGCAGCCTGGATGATGTGGGGTCCCGTCTAGCCAGACCACCCGAGCTTGATGGCTACCCATTTGCCGAACGCTCCCAGCGTTGCACCGAATGTGGCCGCAACGAACACAATCAGCATACGCATCCCCAAAAACCGCTCCTTCCAGCGGTCGATCTCCTCTGTCGTGGTTTTCACCTGGGTGAGCTGGCTCTTCAGGGCCTCTGATTTCCTGTCGACATCATCCAGCCGACGCTCAAGGTTCTCCAGCTTGGAGTATTGCTGCTTACGGTCAGCACGAGCTTGGTCCTGATCTGCCAGAACGCGATCCATCTTCGCGTCCAGCGCGCCGAGCTGCTGATGTACGGCGGCGTCAATCTCGGGTGGACTCATTTCATTTGCTCCTCGACCGCATCAATGGATTTCACCAGCGCCGCATGCCGTCGCCGACACTCCCCAAGTGCCGCCCTGTCCTGACCCCAAAGCCGCTCGGTGGTTGTCGACGACAGCGCTCCTTCCGGGAGATCGACTACCGGCCGGCACGCCTGTTTCAGGCTCTGCGGGATTACGGCCGGATCAATCCCGCCCGATGGCATCGAGGATGTCGCGCAGCCGGCGAGACACGGCAGGACCACAACCAGGAGCAGGAACGCTCGTCTGTTCGTCTTCAAGGGCTTTCTCCAGTTCGGAAATGCGGACAGCATCGGTCGATTGGCGAGCGAGGTAGTCCCGCTCTACCGCGTCGATCTTCACTTGTGCCTCGGCGCGCGCAGCGGCCCGTGCCAACTCGGCGCGGCGCTGCCCCTCTTGCCAGACAAGCCGCTCCTCCAGCCGGCCGGCGTTGCGCACCCGGCCGACACGGCCTTGCGCCAGGTCATCGACCATAGGACCGACAGCCGGAACGAACCGCAGGTAGGGCGTCAGATAATTCGCGCCGGGTAATCCTTCGTAGAAGATCAGCACGGCGACGATGATCAGGCCTTGCAGCCCAAGGAAGCGCGCGAGCGCGAAGAGTGACGGCATAGCTACAACCCTGCAAGGCAGAGTTCGAGTTCACCGATCCGCGTCGCGTCGCCGTATTCCCGCCGACGCTTCAACCCTTCGATGACTTTGCCGCCGGCACGATTGAACCAGGCGACCGCCTCGCAAGCGCCCCGATAGTTTTTCGCCATGGCACGCTTGGCGGCCGTCGACTTGCAGATCGCCGCAACCCCGACATTGTAGCCGGCGTCGAGCAACGAGGCCTGGAGGCCGAGCGGCAGGGTGTCGAAATTGCCGATGCACTTTGCCAGCGGTCGGCGATAGTCGCGCTCCAGCCGCTCATAGAGCATCCGCAGGCATTCCTGGTCGCTGTGGCGATCGCCAGCCTTCACATCCTTCGTCTCGCCGTGGCAGACGGTCCAGACCTTCCCCAGCCGGTCATAATAGGCAAGGTTCTCTTTGCCCTCCCAAGGTCCGGCCAGATAGGTCGCGACCAGGGCGACGACACCGAGACCGGAGGCGAGAGCCGCCTTCGCGCGCTTACTCATCGGAAATTCCTTTCTGCGCGACAATTCGGGCGACGAATGCCGCTGCGGTGACGAGGAGGGAAAGCCCGGCAAAGAGGCCGGTCGGGATGGGAAGCACGTCGCCCGCCAGCGGCAGGGCGACTTCGATGCCGGAAAGAATGCCGGCGAGGGCGATGAGGCGGATGGACCACGCATAGCGAAGCACCGCCCGCCAGTTAGCGACGGGGCGCATGACAATGTCCTGTTGAGTTAAAGCTGTCAGGAGGCGGCGAGGATTTCCGCCGCGCGTTCGGAGCCGAACAGACTGGTCGCCACGCTGACCAGCAGCGGCCAAAGCTCATGATCGCTACGATAGGATGAAGCGGCGCGGAATATGTTCTGGATTCGAACCGGCTGAGTCGTCATCGCCTGCACCACCGCATCAGCCTCGGCGTCAGTCATGCGGGACCAGAGATCGACGGGGTAAACGATGCTGACAGGCTCCGGTGGTCCCGGGATCGGCGGAGCGGCCCACGTCTCGCCGTCATAGGTATATCCCGGCTGCACCTCGTCAGGGCATTCGATATAGCCATCTGGCGGATTTCCGGTCAGGTCGAGTTGAACAACAATGCCATTTTCAATCAGAACGTGGGGCATCTTAATCGACCTTCCAGAACTTCGCTTTGGTGTATACTTCAGGACGACCACTCAAACTTGCCTCCACTCCGAAGCCATTGGCCGCGTTGGCTGTCTGCATGCCGTGGACGATTTCGAGCTGCGTCGTTGCTGCAAGAGTCAAGCGATCACTGATGATAGACTTGGTTGCCGATGATCCTGGCGGGGAATACTCGGATGATCCATTCATGAGATATGTGAGCGACACCGCGTCGCGCAGGTCGATCTTGTGGCGGTTGACGGCGATAGCCGGCGCCGAGATCTCCACTTCGTAGACGCCGGCTGGAAGGGTTATCTTGTTGGACGCAAGAGAGGCACCAGGTATCCCGTTCGTGACAACGGTGTTCAAAGTACGAACGTTGTCGCCCGAACTTGTCGCCCCGCCACTCATTCCCGACGTTTTCTGGTCTCGGACGTGAATACTGAGGGAATCACGCGCCGCCACCAACTTGTCACCCGTTAGTGGCGTCAACGCCACGGTGTCACTCGTACGGCCCTGCGCCTGCGAAGTGTTTGCTTTGGGTACCGTGATTGTGCGGTTCTCGGAAATATCACCACCGCCAGTAGCGAGACCATCGGCAGAAATTATGAGAGCCTTTTCAGCTTTGGTCTCCAAGGCGTCAGATAGCCCGCTGATGTCTTCAGTATTAAGCAATTCAAGTATTTGAGAGATTGTTAATTTAACGGTTACCCCATCCCGAATTGCCGGAACCTCATGGAGCCTAGACGGCAGCGCGGTCGGGTTTAGGTGGTCAATCCTGACGGCCATCGTTATGTCCTCGCAGCCCAGCCCATACGAATATCATTGTCGCCTTGCCCCCACAGTGCGAGGCTGTATCGACTGTCAGCGCGCACGCCAATACTGAACTCACCAATGGAGGACGCGCCTGTAACGACACGATGATCAGGCCGGATATCGTTCGCCGCGGTCAAATAGGCTTGCGGCGACCGGGCCCAATTCAGTGAGATCGTTCGGAACTTAGTGATCTGAGACGGAAGTGCATCGTTGTCGAATTCGCTGTTGTCCATCGCTGTATTGAGTTCACCTGTCGCTCGAAGATCATGCTTGTTAGTCAGGTTCGTAATCGTCGGCACGTTGCTGGAGTTGGTGACCACCCGCGCCACGAGCATGTCGTCATAGCCGCTATCGAACGCGGCGTTGGTCTCCGCCACGGCGGACGGATTGTATCCTGCATCGGCGAGGTCTTTCAGCGAGAACCCGTCAGTCGGATTCCAGCGGAGGTGATAGATCTTGTTCGCCGCGGTCGCGAAATCAATCTGCTCGGTCGTCACCAAAAAGATGCCACGATGCAGGAACTCATAGCCGGTCGGGACGCGCACCTGCCCGCCCGAAGGGGAGACGACAGGCAGCCGACCATCGGATGTCTGGATGTCGGGAAAAATCGGCAGGCGGATGCGCGCTTGCGTCATGAGGACGTAGTTGTCATCACCGCCGCCGCCTGTGGCAGCAAGAATCTTCTGATCGATCGCCTGGTCGAGTTGCGTCGGGTCTGCCTTGTTCGGAGTGAGACCCGCATTCTTGATCACGGTGACGATCTCGCGCTGCGGCATCTCGACGGCGGCCGCCGGCACCCTCGAACCGGAGACCGCGCCCGGGGTGTTACGGTCGACATAGCCGGCATTCGGATCGGCGCTGCCATAGGGTGCATTGTAGTCCATCGTTTTCCTCGCGCTTCAGGGGTCAATAGTGACGAGTATCTGATTGCCGTACTCGTCGATGATGGGGGTGCCGTCCTCGGTCGTGAGATAGTCGAGGTAGATCCACGGCTGGAGGATCGGGAGCGCCCAGCCAGGTGCATGCTGGCGCAGAAGACAGAGGATCTGTTCTGCCTCGCCTAACGCGAACAGGCGATCCTCGCCGGCCTGGCTTGTGCCAATTTCGAAGTAACTAATTGACGCGCCCTTGACGCGCACGATCCAGTACGTCTCTTCCGTCGGCGACCCGACCGGGTGGTAACTCCCGCATTCCGAAAAGCCGCACTCGAAGATACAAGGCTCCTCGATCTCGATTTCGAACCCGAGGTCGGACGCGAGCCGCACGAAATCCTCGGGAACCGAGATCGGCGTCGCATTCACTTTCCGGCGGAGGGCGGTAAGCCGCTGTGTTGCGGATTGCTCACCCAGGAAGCAGCGCTCCGGCAACCCATAGTCCGCCTCCCAGCCGTCAAGCGTCTCGCTCAACGTCTGCGCGCTCGATTCCAGGGCCAGACGCCACGACCTGGCATAGAGCCACTCGAAGGGCGAAAGCAGAACCCGCGTAAAGCGAGCAAAGACCGACCGAAGCGAAACAGCTTCGCCGTCCGGCGACCCCCAGGCCGCGCCCGTGGGCCAGAACGAAATACCAGATGAAATCAGGTCGTCGTTCGATGGCGCGGAGAGTGCGTCGGTCGGCACATCCAGAACGGGGATCGATACCGGCGTAAATCCGGCGGTGACTGTATGTTCGTACGAATTCCGCCTAGCCATGGCACACACGGTCAAACAAAGCTGATGGTGCCGGCGACCGGATACCGGCCACCCGTATAGGGCAGGTCGTCGAGCGGCCATCGAAGCTCGTGACTATCCTCGCCGACCACGCCGGAAACAGCTTCCGATATCCAGCTGCGCGAGAGCCAGAACACATCGCCGGCAACACCGGGTCTGGCCTTCTCGTAAAGTACCTGATCGATCGCGGCGGCGATGCGCATCCGCACGTCCGAGCTGTCGGTCATGAGATTTGCGATGATCGGGTTCAGCGGCGCGGGTGTCGGAGCCTCGACCACGCTGTCGTTGACACGGATCAGGCGATGTTCATCGACGGCGGCCTGCACGACGATCCTGTCACCCTCCGTCGGAATCCGATCCGGCCGGCCGTCGAACAGAAAGAACACCACCAGGAACGAAGGCGTCACTCCGTCGCGATAGGCCCAGGCCTTCAGGACGCCAGGCACGTCTCGCACGATACGCTCGTAATCCGAGAGCTTCCCGGCGCCGGGCGGGTTCGCCTTGCGGAAAAGCACACGCCCCCGCAGCTCCTCGATGTCCTCAATGTCTGCGCCGCCACCAAGCCCTGCAGCCGTGACGGTGAAGTTGTTTCCCAACGTCGGCTCCAGCCCGGGGGCTGAAAGCGTCAGGAGACCACCCGCCGCACGGTTTGTGACGCTCCCCCTGTCTTCGGCGGTAACGGCGAAGAATACGACACCGACCGGGCTTGTCTGCGCAGGAGACGTCGAAATGTAGGTATTGTTGCCGGAGACGAAACGCACTCCCGCAGGATAGACCTTGTTGGGTTCGCCGACGCCTTCGATGACGCCGCTTGCAGCGGCAGCCGGCTTGCGGAAGATTCCGACATCGGCGCCATGCAGAATAAGGAAGGGCAGCGATGCCGTCCGCGCGAAGATCTGGCGCGCAACGAAGCCCATGCGCAGTTCGAATTCCTGCGACATGCCGGCCAGCACTTTCGTGACGACCGTCACGAAGTTGTTCTTGAGCGCGGTATCCGTTCCGGGAAGATGCTGCCGGAAAGCACCGCGGATTGCCTGCGATGCCTCAGCCAGCGAGCGGATGGACCACGCCATTGATCTGCCTCCAGAGAAGTTCGAATTTCCGTTCATAGACCCGGGCGCCGTCACGGCCGGTCAACGTCACGACGTAGTCGACCCGGTTGCCGGGCCGGTCGACGGTCACCGCCACGTCGATCGAGGCGACCGCGCCCTGTGCGATCAGCGGCTCCAGGGCCTCCCGCACATAGTCGTCGACATCGATCTCGATGCCTTCGTAGATTTCCCGCCGGCGCAGCAGCCACAGCCGCGAGCCGAGCGGCCCTTCGCCGTCCATCAGGTCGAAGCTGTCGCCGAACCATCCCCGGTTCTGCTCGCCTTCCGGCAATTCGCTTTCCTCGACACGGCGATCCGTCATCAGGTGGATCAGCACCTGCGTTGCAAGGCCCTGCTCGGCGCGCAGGTCGCCGGGCGCGGTCGGATGGTCAAGCGCATTGAGGATCAGGTCTCCAGCAACGCCGTCCCATCCGATATCCGGCGCGCGGTAGGGTTCCTCGCTCTCGTCGAGCGGAATGATGCGAAGCATGAGCCTGGACCTCTAGGGAACGACTGTTCCGGACGTGCCGGTACCTGTCTCGACATTGTCGTGCCGGTGGGTCTCGTCGACACGAACCCCGTTGACCTTCAGGTATCCGCCGACAATGTCGACGCCGTCGCCGGAAATCATGAAGGTGACGCCGCCCTTGCGGACCGTATAGGCTGCCCCGGCGAGATCGAACGTCACCCCGTCGCCGAGCAGCATCTTGATCACGTTGCCGCCGGCGTCGTAGAGCGCTTTCCCGCCTTGCGGCAGGTCCTTCGGCCGAAGATCGGGATGCTCCCCACCAAGCACGAAGGCAACGTCCGGATTGCTAGGCATGGGCAGCAGCAGGCCCTGCGCGCCCTTCACCGGAACGGAAGCGAAGCCATGCGTCTCTATGCGATGGATCTCGGTCCAGCCGTCCGATTTCGAGCCGCGCCCCGAAACGAATTGCTGGCCGCCGCGCTCGGCATACCGGCCGTCGAATTCGAAGCGTTTCATTCGTCCTCGTACTCCGCCTCGGTCACGCCCGGCGCCGCGTAGCCGCCGGCCGTCCGGCCGCGTGGATTCTCGCCGCCGAGCGCACGCGGATCCGCCAGGGAGAGGACCGCCTTCGTTTTGTCGTCGGCATCCTGCGACAGGGTCACGCTCTTGATGATCATCATCCCCTTGATGCCGAGCCAGTCATCGTCCACATCCACCAGCCAGTTGGGTTGCCAGAACCGGCCCTTCTCGTCCCGCCATCCGCTGACGGGAAGGCTCGCCGTCACGCTGTTGCCCGCCATACGCCGCGCCTGCCAGGTCGCCCGCTTGCGCATCCGGTCGATGGAGGCCTGCCCCTCGTGCGGCAGGATAAGCACCCGCTTGCGGGCGACGCCGCTATCCTTCACCTTCGTCTCCGGTCGCAGATGCTGCTTCTGCGTACCTTCCGTTTGCTGCCCCCGAACCATAATGTCGGAATACCGGCCCTGTTCGGTGAAGCTCGCGCTCGCGCCATCCGTCAGGATGTTCACGCCACGCTTCAGGGTTCCGGCATGAACACCGCCCGGCTTCGTCGACAGCTTGAGCCGCCCCTTTTCGGTGTCATGAATCAGCACCCCGCGCCCCCGCACGCGCCGCTCGATGGAGGAATAGACAGGCTCCCCCTCCATGAGCTTGTGCCGGGGTTCGACCGGAAACGACGATCCATCCGTCTCGATGCCGATGCCTGTACTATCCAGCTCCCGCGCGATGGCGACGATGTCCTTGTTCAGAATTTCGCCCGAGGCATGGTCCGCCGAGGTCTCGATCAGGTCGATCGTGCGGGAAACGAACGAGCAATCGAGCGAACGGGCGCTCCCCGAATACCCCGGCGTGACGTCGCGCACGTAGCCGGTCAGCAGCAGGTCTCCGTTCGCCGTGATCCTGGTCGGAAGGCCAGGGAATACCGGGACGCCGGGTCCTATGATGGCGAAGGTGCCGCTTGCCGAGCGCGCGGCCTCCTCTGCCGATATGGTGATGTCGATCGTCAGGACCTTCGGCAGCCCTTCGACGACGACGGCCTCGAAGGGCCGGTCCATGGGATATCGCACAGGTCAGCTCTCCAGGGCGTCGAAGCCGATCGGCATCAGCATGGGCGTCGTGCTACGCGCGATCTCGACCAGCGATTGTGCCCGGGCAGCATCGCCGTAAAGGTGATAGGCAAGCACCGTGGACGGAAGCGATATGCCGGTCTCCACCCGAACGATCGGCACAGCCGTCGCCGCCCGGTCCGACACGATCAGCACGGCGATCTCTACGATGCGCGACAGGTAGCGGTAGAGATCCACCGCACCCGCCCCCATCCCGGCGACCGCTGCAAGGGCGGCCTCGCCGTGAGCGGCGATGCGGCTTCGCGCGGTGCGGGCCTGCGGTCGGGAAGACCAGGCCACCCGCGGCCCGGCAATACCCAGGCCGAAGGCCGTGAGGATCGTGGCAGCTGCAAGCGTATCGGCATCGAAACCCACCGGAACCGCGACGACATCGAAACCTGCCGGCGTCTCCACGCTTTCGGCGATGACCCGCATGATAGAAAGGACCTCGGCGGCGAACGCTTCGCCCTCCAGATCCGTCGCGACCGCCGTGCGGTTCGCCAGGTCCGCGGCGTCCAGCGTGTCGGCGACGAGCGAGCCGGCAAGGATGGCGAGCCAACCCGCGATATCTGTACGGCTGGCGGGCATCAGAAAAGGCTCCCGAAGCTGCGCGCGGCCGCGGCAAGACCGTTGAGGACGGCGGACGCGATGTCCGCGCCACCGAGGACGGCGCCCGCCTCGCTGGAATAGGGCAAAGCCGTGAAATCGAATGCGATGAAGCCCATGCGGTCCTTCGCGCGGACGCGCCGGAAATCGACGATGGATGCCATCTGCCCCCTGTCCATGGGCAGGACGAGCCGGCCCGGCCCGGCGGCCTGCGCGGCGGCGACAAGGCGCATCGCGCGGACATCGCTGTCGTCACCAAGCAGGTATGCCGTCGCAGTGAAGGTCGACGTCGAAAGCCCCATCTCCTCGAGAAGGGGCTGTCGGCCGTCGGCATATTCGTGGATACCCATGCGCTTGCCGCCGCCAAGCTCATCGTCGTCCACCCAGAATTCCACGCCGCGGAAGCTCGCCCGGCGCAGTGTCTTCGTCCAGTCCCGCATATCCGGCTCCCGCTATCGCGACGTGCTCGGCGGCAGACCCAGGCTCGCCGGCATGGATCGGCCAAGATCGGCGTTGATCCGGACGCCGCCACCGACATTCACGCCGACCTTCACCTGGCTGGCTCCGGCGGCAAACGCCTGGGCGATCGCTGCGCCGATCTGCGGCGCAATGGCTCTCATTGCCTCCTGTACGACGCTACCAACTTCCGAACCCACCGCGCGCGCATCCGAACTCATTCGCTCGATCGCCGCCGCACCGACCTCGGTACCGACCTTTTCGCCATCATCCATCCAGGGCCGACCGCTGCCACCTTTCTCGACACGATCAAGATTGGCGAGGAGATGCTGGAGATCTGCATTGCGCTGTTCGGGTCGCAATCCGACGACGGACGCACTGTTATTGGCGAATTCGATTTCGCCACGGCGCGCAAGCATTGCGGCAGTGATCCGGTCACGACCGGGGACAGCATTCAAATCGGTGGGTCGGAAACGAGGTATGGGACCGACTTCGGGCATCTTCCCGCCGGACGTTCCTCCACCGGGAAATTCGTTTTCCGGCTTCCACCCCTCCGGCAGACCCGGGCCGAACTGGTATTTTTCGCGGAGACCCGGATCTTTAAAGCCCCCCTCGATGGCAAGGAGATCCTGATCCTTCTGGCTGAGACCAACCTGGTAAATTTGGCTTTTCAGATAACCCATACCACGTTTTTTCAGTGCATTGTCGATGGCATCCTGCTTATCGGTTGCTGAAACGACAGCGTCGATGGCCGGCGTGGCGACGGTTGCCACCTTCTCACCGAAGCGTTTCACCAGCGCATCCCAGCTTCCTGAGAGCCTATCGATACTCGCCTGGGCATCTTTCGTTACACGCTCCAGATCGCGGAATACCGTGCCGTCAACCTCGGCTGAATTGACCGATTCGAGAAAGCCTCTCCAGCTATCCGTACTCGTTATGAGCGACTGCATGCCGAGCCGGAATTCCTGATCGGTGAAGAGCTGGGGAAGCTTGGAGAGGTCCCCCTTGATCGCCTCCTGGGATAAACGGACGAATGCCTGCAGGGCGCCCTCCCCTTGCTCTTGCGCCGCCTTCAGTTCCTTGCGCAGATCGATCCCGAACTTGGCGAATTTCTTCGCCGTATCGTCGTTGAACATCTTGCCGAAGATGTTCTGCGCCTGGGTGGCCGCCGCAGACGCAGAGCCGGTATCCTCACGGATCGTCTGCAACATAGCGATAAGCTGCTTCAGGCCTTCCTCGCCCGAATAGCCGAGTGACGCGAACGAATTGGCAAGCTCGGGGATATAAGTCGCCATATCCTTAAGTTCGAACTGCCCTGCCTTGCCGCCCATGACCATGATGTCGAAGGCTCGCTGCATTTGCGAGGCCTCGATCTTCAGCGCGGAGGCCGCCTTGATCGCAGTGTTGGCGATATCCTCAGTCGCGGAGCCGGAAGCTTGCGCCGTCGCCAGGACGGACGGCAGGAAGTCCATGGCGTCCTTCAGCGACAGCCCGGACGAAACCAGTGTATCGACAGCAGTCACTGCCGCGTCCACCGGCAGGGCCATCTCCTTAGAGACGGTCTGCATGCGCCGAAACGCGTCTTCGGTCTCAGCGGCGCTGGCGTCGGCCGTGATGCCGATGCGAGTCATTTGACGCTCAACCGCAGCGAAGTTTTTCAGGGCGCCGGCGGAGAATGCCGCTACAGCCGCAGGCGCGAGATAACGCGACATGACGGCCATGGTCGATGCGGTCGTCTTTCCGAGCATGCCCTGCTGGCGGTTCAAGGATGCAGCCTGCCGGTTGACCTGCTGCATGCGACCCGCAAGCTGCTGCATGACGCGGCCCGTCTTGTCGACGGCCGATATCTTGAGGCGAGCTTCGACTTCTCTCGTCACGGCTGGCGCTCCTTCATGGCGATTGCCCGTTCAAACCAGTAGTGGATCTGCGCGAGCGTCATTCGCCCGACGCGATCCGCGTCCCATCCGAGCCGGAAGACGAGGACGTCGGCGACCTCGTCTGTTCCGGCTCGGCCGTGAAAAAAGCCTTCACCTTCGTCGCCAGCGCCAGGCTGTCACGCGCGTTCAACTGGCCGAGATTGTCGGCGGTCGGCTTGACGGCCAGGCGTTCGACATAGGCGTTGATTACGTCCGGCAGGGTGATGAGGACGGGCTGGCCGTTCGGGCCGGGCTGCCATTGCTGCGGCTCGCCGAGACCGTCGATGTAGATTTCCTTGAAGGTCGGCTCGCGCAGATCGACGGAGGAGAACGGACCGTCATGGCCGGTATAGCTCTTCGAGAGCGGGACGGTGATGTTCGCCATCGATCAGTCCTCCGTCTTCCGATACGCCTCGGCGGCGATGGAAATGCCCGTCACCTCGCCGGTGATGCGGTTCTTGACGGGGTCGCCGACGAGAAATGCCCGCGTGAAATAATGCGTAACGCCCGTGCTCTCCTCGATGAAAGTCACGTTGAAGCGGTCGGACTGCATCAGCTTGTTGTGGTCGAGTCCACGGTCCGCGAAGGTGATCTCCGCGCGACGCGCCGTCGGCGTCATCGTCCTGTCGACGGAGCCGTCCTGGTTGGTCACGGCCTCGCTTGCGATGCCGGACGTGCTCATGTTGAGCGTACCGCGCAGCGGAATGATCTCGCCGGTCGAAAGCCGCATGCGGATCACGCCGCCAAAGTCTTTCTTGCCCATGTCTCAGGTCCTTCTTAGCGCGGCGGATCAGGCCGCGAGATTGGTGTTGATCTGGCTGTTGGCGACGGCGAGACCCGCGAAGATGTCGAGCGGGTTCACGAAGTCGAGCGGCAGATGAATGTTGACGCGGTTCGGGTTCTCTGGATCGCGCACCACCGTCATCGCCTCGATCGCCGCGTTGGCGTTCTCCAGCACGCCGGACATCTCCAGGTAGCTGTGCACCAGCGTCGCCTTGATGTCCTTCACCGTGGTCAGCGCATCGAGGTTGTCCGGATTGTCGTTGGAGATCGCCTTGTTGGAATGCTCGGCAGCGAGGTCCGCCCGGAACTTCTTCAGCGCGTACATCAGCTGGTAGGGCCGCTGGATATCGCGGAACGTCGTGTCCGGCGCGCCGTTCGTCGTCTGCTGCTGCGTGATGATCTTGTCGATCGTCACCTCGCCGGTGCGCGAGACCTTCCACGTCGAGACGCCGTTCTTCAGCCAGGCCTCGCGCGTCTCGTATTCCGGCCAGTACCCACGATCGCGCGGCGTCGAGACACCGTCGACGATGAGGCCGGTCTGGTTGCGCGAGACGTCGCCATTCGAACCGCCGCCGAGCCAGGGCGCGATGCGCCCGATGATACCGGCGAGGAATTCGTAGTCCGGCTCCGCGTTACCGCCGGAGGCGAGCCGAGGCACGAGGGTCAGGTGCCAGTTGTCCCGCGCAAGGCCGGCCGTGGTGATATCCGCCGACGATCCGGTCTTTGTGTAGAAGTAGTGGCCGTAAAGCTGCTGCGCGTAGGACCAGCGGCCGGAGATGTTGTTGAGGAAGCCGGTCGCCTTCGTGAGATTATCGGTATCCCCGAAGGCTGAAATCATCGTTTCGAAGGGATCGTCGCCCATAGCCGCCAGGACATTGGAGATGTCCGGCACGCCGGCGCCGGCCGTCGCGGTGGCGAAAGCGAGCTTGCCGGTGAAGGCATTGTTTCCGTCGGAAACCGGAATGTGGAAATCATGCCCGGCGGCATAGACACCCTTATGGCGGGCGGTAACGCGGACGATCGTCGCGTCCTCCCCGTCGATAGCCGCCGTATACGGCAGCGAGCGCTTCGACAGCCGGTCATAATAGCCGTTGATCGCCGTGACGAGAGCGGTGGCGACATTCGCCGCTGTCGCCCCGGCCGCGATCTCGATGGAGATCGTCCGGCCGGCGATGGAGAGAATACCCTGCCCGCCGGCGGCAGGAGGAGCCGAGCAGGTGATCGTGCGCACCTCCACCGTACCCGTGTCGGCGACATTGCCGATCCAGATTTCCTGCGCGGGCGCGTTGCGCCTGGCGGCAAGGAACATGCCTTCCAGCATAGACCCTGCCCCTGCAAGGATGCGGGCGTCCATCGAGGACGAGCAGATAGCGACGGCGCCGGGGGCGAGCGTGGCGGTGCTGAGGCCGTGGCCGATCAGGATCACGCGGCTCTCGTTTTCGAACTGCCCGCCGGACGTGACGTCGAAGGCGAGGATCGGGGCCGTCAGGTTGCCCGGAATATTGCTGGTCATGCGTCATCTCCTGCGGGTTTCCGGGCCTTCCGCTGGCCCTCCGTTGCCGGGACTTTTTCGAGATCGCCGTCGCGCACGAGCCGCGCGACATACGGATTGGAGAGATCGGCCGGCAGGCCGCTCGCCGGCCAGGCCTGATTGCTGCCAGGCAGCGGCACGCGCCGCCCCTGCGCAGGTCGGTAAAGATCCATGACGATGTCCTCTGGTTAACTCTGCGGCAGGCCTTCGCCCGTCACGCCGAGATCGGTCGTGATGCCCGCATTCTGAAGGTCAGGAAGGGATTGCATGACGAAGAATGCGGCCAGTTCGTCGAGCTTCTCTTTGGCATAGGAACCGGCCGGCAGCTCCATGTGAAGGCTTCGGCACGGCTCCGGGAGAGACCCATTCGGCACGTCGAAGTCATCATCCGGAATGTCGATACGCAGGCGGATCGTGTTGCGCAAAAAACGTACGCCCAGTTCGGGAGAGCCGTACGTCCTGATCTCGATCGAGGAAATCGAGCGTGCATATTTACGGAAGAGCCGGCCGCTCGGGGCATGCTCCAGGAGATACAGCACCTGCGCGGTCAAGGCCTCCAGCACCAGGCGCGCCTGAGGATCATCCTCGGAGCGAACATAAACCTCGCTGTCGCCCTCGTCGTCGCCGGCCACCGCGATCTCCGCAACGATATCGAGGACCGTCGTGCCGGCGCGATCGTCAGCCCCGGCGACGGCCCCGCGAAGCGTGGCGCCGCTTTCGGCCGTATGCAGCACCAGCACCGGCGTGAAGGCCTTCGAGAGGTCGATATCCTGAAACGCGACCTGTCGGCTATCGAAGACGCGGTGCTGCGCCAGCGTCGGAAAGCCGGTCCCGCTTTCGCGCATGGCGGTCGGGCAAAGAACCTCAATGGCGGCGAGGCGCACGGCAGTCGCGGAAAGCATCAGGACCTCGACCTTTTTGCATTGAGAACGGCAAGCACGGTCCCGACACCATCAGGCTTGAAGCTTGCAATCTCGAAGTCGCGACCGTCACCGTCACGACGGAGAAGAAAACCAGCCTCAAGGGATTTCCCGTCGATCAGACGGATCGATGCGGTGATCGCCGGAGCCGCATTCTGCAGCCGCCCCTGTCCGGTCAAAGGACGCGAAAGCGCATCGTTCTCCGCGAGCGTGTTTTCGAAGAAGCACGCAACGGTTTCATACGCCGCCCCGTCGACGACCTTCGCGGTGGCGTTGACATCCGTCCCGCGCGTGGTCGGGAAGACGGTCACCGCATCGCCATGAACACGTTCGACGGCGATGCGGGACAGGCTGGCGAGCCGCTGGAAGTCCGTCACGGTCAGACCGTTGTCGGACCAAGCAGGACATCACCGAAATCGCTCGGATTATCGGCAGCGGCTGCGGCGATACCGATGAGCGTGTTTCCGCTGGAGGTCGTCGTGGCCTGGTTGCTGCTCGTCCAGTAGATCTTGGCGCCCTGGGTCCACGCCTGCGCGGAGACCTTCGGCAGGCGATAGACGCCTTCGCGCTGGAGCACGAACGGCTTGCCTTCATCGGCCGTGACCGAGGAGATGCCGATCAGAGAACCGATGATGACCGGGCGGCCGGACACGACCCCGCCCGACGGTGCGATGCTGTCAATGGCGCTACCCGGCTGAATGAAGTTCTTCATGGTGCAATCCTCATGAGTGGAGTGTCGTTCAAGCGCCAGCGAGAAGGCTTGTCTCTCGCTGGCTTATTCGTGGATACCGTTTACGCGCCGGCGTTCTTGTATCCGCCACGGAAGTCGGTCGGGCCGCAGCCGAAGTCGTGCTCGACGGACATGGCGAAACCCTGCTGCCCGAACGGCTCGTCGAAGCGCACGCGCGGCGCCTCGTATCCATCAAGGTATCCCCAGCGATAGTTCGAGATGCCCGAGGCGGGATCGGCAAAGAGATACCAGGCATTGCCGGTGATCTGCGCGGTTTCGACGGGTTCCAGGCGACCGGAGAAGATGTTGACGTTTGAGACCGTTGCAGGCGTGATGGAGGCAACGAGCTTTTCCGCCTCCGTGATCTTGTCCGGGCCGACGAGCAGGATGCGTGCGCGGTTTTCCAGCAGCGGGTTGCCGTCGAGCGACTTCTGTTTGGAAAGCGCTGCGCGACCCTTGCCGACATCGTCTACGGTGATCGCGCTTGCGGCTCCGGCGACGTTGCCGTGGTCAGTGTGGAAGACATCCTTGCCATCCGCCAACTTCCCGTTGAATGCGCCGGCATAGAACGTCAGTTCCTCGAAGAGCGCGACGGAAGACCCGTAACTGCCGAGCATTTCCGAGATGGCGCCGAGATCGTCGTTGATCAGCATCTGTCTGGTAATGCGCAGTGCGATCGCGTAGCTGAAGACGGAGATCTGCTCCTTACCTTCCGAGAAGGTGCCGTACTTGATCTCCCCATCTTCGAGGACCTTCTTCAGCATCGGGAAATCGCCGAGCTTTACGGAGGTGTGCGGACGGAAGTCGCGGAAGTTACGCTTCCGCGAAATCCGGCGATAGGTCGGCTGGGCAAGCGCATAGCGACCTTCGAGCGTACGGTTGATTGCACCCTCGAAGATTGCCGGGAAGTCGGAGGTTGTGTGCGAAGCGCGCGTGTAGATGTCGTCGATCTGGCGCGCATTGAGAACCATGCCGCCGCGATGGCCGATAGATTCGGCTGCGATCTCGATAAGTCCGCGCGACATGAACGGACGCGCAGCTTCGCTAGGCCCAGCCTGAGGGATCGCCGCACCCATACGATAGGCGAGTGCTTCGGTCATTGCTGCACGTCGGGTTTCCTGTTCGTCACGCAGGACCCGCGCAGGCTGGGTCTGGGTGGCCGCCGAACGGGCTGCGAGATGATCGAAGGCTCGAACGCGGAAGTCTACCACGCTCACGCCAGCGCGCAGCGCGTCGGTGATCGCAGCATCGTCCATGCCCGCCTGACGGCCGAGCGTCATGATTTCGGCGGAGCGCTGCCCCTCCGTCGTGAGCAGAGCAGTCGAAGCAGGCGTCGACACGACAGCCGCTGCACGCCCATCGACCTCCTCGATCTCGGCTTCACGCTTCGCGATTTCGGCCTCGGTTTCGCCGATTTCCTTGAGGATACCCTTATGCTCGTCTTCGATAGCACGCGCCGCATCCGGCTCCATGCCATCCTTGACTTCAGCGAATTTCGCGGCAGCACGCGCCTTGAGCGTGGCAAGGTGCTCCCGCATTTCCTTGAGAGTTTTCATCTTTCACTCCTTGAGGAGATGCCGCGCCCCGGACGGCGGTTGACGGGCAATGACGGTGCGGGGTCCGCTAACTCGCCAAACCATGTTGCGCGGCGGCCATGCGCATGCGAATGCGGACCAGCTCGCACACGTCTGCCGGATCGCTGATGATGCGGCAGGCAAAAGTCTCGTCTTCGTTGGATGTCGCGCGGATCTGGGCGCCGGCGTCGAAAGGGATCGGCACGGCCGAAATCTCCCATGGCTCCCAGTCAATGACGCGATGCAAAGGCGTCTGGCCTGCGCGTTCTTTCTTTTCCACGGCGTGAATGCGATAGCCGACAGAAATATTGGAGACGACGCCCTCCTTGATCTTGGCGACGCGGTCGGCGACATCGGCAGCACGGGACAGGAGAACCTTGGCAATCCCCAAGGAACCGTCGATACGGGCGCTTCCACGAACCACGGAGCCAAGCACGTCCGAAAGCGACCACTTCGAATGCGTGTCGAGGAAAGGCGCACCGTTGTTCAAGCGGTCGAGGCGGACGCTCTTCTTGTTGACGACAAGCTCTTCATCGAATTCTCCATCCACCCAGGATACGCGCCGCCCGGTCGCACCGGTCGTGAAGACGACGTCTATGGTGTTTGCCGCCTCATCGAAAGACTGGGCACGAACCTCTGCCTCCCGAATGAGCTTCGGAAGCCTGATAACGTTGCTCATGTGATTTTCACTCCTGCGGAGATGGATCGGCGGGCTTCTGGCTGCCATTCACCGGCCGCCGCGGATCAATGTCCAAGACGATTTTTTGGTCGTCGGCGAAAGCGAAGAAAGCCTTGAAGTCAGTGACGACGGTCCGCCAGTCGTTACCCCATCCCGAAATGAAGTCCTGTGGCGACATCCGGCCGGAACGAACAGCGAGAATATCCGCCTCAAGGTCCTTCTTCGGATCAATCGGCTCGTTTGCCGGCATGACGAGCCGTGTGCGATAACCATCGCGACGGCGTTGCAGCCTCCCCGAGAGGATCGCCCGATCGGTGAAGCGTCGTGCGATCGGCATACAGAGGCGCGGGCCGACAATATGCCACTGGATCTGCTCGACGAGGCGACGGAACTCTATCTTGCCGGCGCGAAGGCTGGAATAGTTCGCCTGCCTGAGATCGCCGGTCAATTGATCGTAGGTTAGGCCAGCGCCAGCCGCCATCGCCTGCATTCCGGCAATGTACGTCTCAGCAAATGCCGACTGCGATGAGGGGTTGGCGAATGTGATGTCGGATTCGCCTATGTCGACAATCATACCCGGTTCGATCCGGGTGATGGACTTGCCCTTATCGTCCTTCTCGCCGCCGAGGACGGCCATCCCTCCGGGCTGACGCTTCATGAAACCGGCGAAGCTGGCTTGCGTGCGGGCCTGCACGATCGCCGCCTCCATGAGATCCTGTATCTCGTTCGCCGAGAGCAGGAGCGGCGCGAACCACGAAAGGCCCCGGATCTGGCCTCGCCGAAGCGGCCGATAGATATGACACAAGTCACCCCATTCGACGAGCGAAGAGCCGCCGACCGGCGACGCATATGCATCGCCAGGATGCTCTCGATGAAGCCATAGCCCCAGCCTGCGGCCCCAGTCGCCAAGCTCGACACCAAGGCGAGAACCGCCACCATCGATCCTGTCACGAGAAGTGTCGATGCAATCGCCTTCCAGGCCAAGCAGTCGGAATGGAACCGTGCCGTTCGCCTCACTCATGGAGAGATCGATAAACCGCGTCACATCCTCACCGCCCTCCACCATCGATCGAACGGAGAGCGCCTGGTGAGCACCGAAATTCAAGACGCCTTCCGCGTCGCAGATTTCCTGCCATTCCTCGAATACGGAATTGAACGCCTTGTCTGCACGGTCGCTTCCTGTGTCGGCAACGACAAGAATGCCCGTCCCGACCACATGCGACACAAGAACATCGAGGATACGCTGACCGGCCCATCGGTCACGCACGAATGCCCTAGCCCTGTCACGAAGCGCACGAAGCGCACCACCGACTTCGACGTTGGCCGATGTGCTACGCGCCCGCCAGGCCTTGTTGCGCCGTCCATGCTGGGCCGCCGCGTACTCGCGCTCGCGGTACTGGTCGAGCATGGACCGCGCGGCCGCGCGCTTGACGCCCGCTTCCGGCGAAAACACGGAAACGACTTTGTCGAGCAGGTTCATCAGTAGCCACCGCTATATTCAGCGAAGAGAACGTTGCTGTCAGTCTCCGGCTTGCAAAGCGCATCACGAATGACGTCGCGCGCTTTAAGCAGGTCGGCCATCGACTGATACTCAACCTCATGCGTCTGAAACCGCACACGGCGGGCGCCGGTGGCAATTGCAGCCTCGATCGCTGTGAGATCGGCCTGCGTCCAACTGGTCTGCATGTTCACCGGTCCCAGAAAGAGGAGGAGTTATCGAACCAATCGACGGAACCATCATCGTCGCGTCTATCGCTGACGATCTCGACGATGGCAGACTGCTCATCGGCGGACTGCGTTACAGGAACACTGGCGATCAGCGGCTCCGGCGCAAAAAGATCGGGCGAACGCACACTCTCCGGTACACCCCGCAGGGCGGCAAGGCGTGACCATTCCTGAGGTGTCATACGCGATACGCCGAGGTAATCAGCCAAGGCGTTATTGTAGACTTCGCAGTCGAGAAGATGGTTTTCCTCCCCGGCTCGCGGAACCCATTGCCGTTTGACGCGGCCTTTGACCTTTACGGTCCCAAGATACTCCGACGTGATCTGCCGGAAGTACGCCTCATCCATCCATGTGCCAAAGTGAATGTAACCAGGGGGATCGACGGGCTGCCCGGCGGCCATGCCCTCTTTGCGGAGATCCGCATAAAACGCGCCTTTCAATGACCAGGTGCCAACACCCCACACCATGGCACCGCCGCGCACGCGCTCACCCCGAAAGTCGATATCGACCTTTGACGGCTGGCCAAGGGCAGGCCGGGACCATCCGTCAAGGCCCTTTACCGCGAAGGTGCGCATCTTGCCGCGCACCCATGTATAGACCACATGCGCCCGGAAACCGGAGTCCACGGCAAAGAGGTCGACTTCACGCGTCTTGCCAAAAGCGTCCGGCCACTTTTTTGTGCGAATTTCCTCAAGCTTGAGGAACGCACCGGCGTGAGGATCGTCGGTGTCCCCGGCGATGAAGTCGGCGTCGACGACATAAGACTGGCGGTCGGAGCCATAGGCACGGATCGAGTACCAGATGCCACCGCCCTGCACGTCGGCCGCGCCGGTGAGGATGAGGCCCTGCGCGGGTATGTATCCGCGCTTGAGCACCTCGCTCCGCCGCTCCATGAGGCGGACGTGATCCGGGGCATCGCCTTTCATCTCGTAGGCAAGCCCAAGCGTCAGGTTGTGAAACGCCTTCAGCTTGAGCGGATCGCCATTGGCAGAAAGAAACCGCGACGCAATCTTGTCCCACGGCACGAACGGCGAGCTGAGCGCGTCGAAATGATAGGACGGATATGTGCCAGGCCGAGATGCGAATGGGACCCAATGGCCCTTGCGCATCAGCGCGACCTTCTCATGCGCCTCGACGATGGAGCCGCAGCAGGGCGTCACATAGTGCGCCTCGTAGGGATAGGCATCGTTGAACCGGAAATGCTTCCTGTCGAAGACAAAACGGAAATCGTCGCCGCAGCCGGGGCAGGGCATGCACCAATATCGCTGGTCCCCCGCATCGAAGAGATCTTCGATCTTCGACGCACCCTTGACGGTCGGGGTTGAAACATAGGCGCGCAGCCACTCGCCGGACATCAGGAAGGATTCCTGACGGGCCTCGATCATGGCGAGCGGATCGCCCTGGCCGTCAAGGTCATCCGGATACTCGTCGATCTCGTCGAGATAGGCCTTCTTGATCGTCTTCGATCGAAGATCCGCCGCGGAATTGGCGATAGCCAGCGTCAGTGACCCACCGGCATAGCGCTTCGATGTGGTGGTCGATGCATCGCCGTCACGCGATGTCTGCGGCCTAACCTTCCGCTTGAGGGTCGGAGACGTGTCGATCGAGACGGACAGCTTGTCCTTGTTGAAGTCGGACAGCGCACCGGTCGTGGGCTGCACGATCATCGCGCGGCACGGTTCGGTGTCGATCATGTGCCCGGCCGCGGCGATGATCATGATGGTGAAGCCGGTCTGCGCCGACTTGCGGACGGCCACCTCGTTGACACCGCTGTCCGTGGCCATCATGTCGAGCGGCTCGCGGATGTAGGGCGTAAGGCTTGCATCCCAGAGGCTGCCAGCCTTCGGCCCGTCCGGCACATGGAGATGAGTCTCAGCCCAGGCGGAAGGCATAAGCCGGTCCTCCGGCATGACGCCGGCCGCGACGACGGCAGCCAGAACCGCAAGGGCTGAGCGCTTTAGCGTGATCCTCATCATTCGTCTCCGGACGCCAGGTCGACATCGACACCGGCTGCTTCTGCTTCGAGCGCTTCGCCGAGAAGCGATGTCATCTTTGCGGAAATGGCTTGCCGCTGTTCATGGATTTTCTTGCGAAGGACGCGCCGCATCGCTGGCTCACCTTGCGATGCGGCTTCGACGAGATCGGGAATCCAGTCGAACGGCTGCTGTAATTCGCGCACGATCTGCTCGACGATCCGGATCATGGCCGTCTCGACGCCGTGCGGACCGCGAACAGCAACCACCTGCCCGGTACGTTCGGCGAAATCGAGGGCCTTGAGCTTCGCTTCATATTGAGCGCGCTCGGCCTGGGCGTCGCGGAGCGGGCCGCTGGCTTGCGGTTCCCGCGTTGCGGCCTGCTTCGTCTCCGCCGCCTGCTCGCGGAAAAGGTCGCCGACCTGGCCGACGATACGGTCATAGGTCGCCAACTCAACCAGCTTGCTGCGTCCTTCTCGCCGCGTGACGATCAACCCGTCACGCTCCAGCTTGGCGATCCTCTCGCTGGCGCTCTGTCGCGTCACGCCTTTGCGTTTGGCGAGGTCGGCCACGGAGACCCAAACGCCGCCATCGTCTGTCGCGCTCATTCGTCAGGCTCTTGTCAGGGTTTCCGCAATGTCAGTCAGGGGTGTCAGGTCAGTTTTTCAAGTGATCTGACTAGCGAAATTTCGGGCTCGTCCCGGCCCGCAAGGGTGGAGTACCGGGGAAGGACCCGAGAAGGGGGGGGGTCACCCCGGAAGGAGGCGACCCAGCTCGTGCAGGACGCGAGGGGCGAGGTGCTCCTCGATCAGTTCGGCGAGCACCTTGATGTACTCATCCGGATTGTTCGTCACATCGTGCGCCGGGTTCGGGCCGAACAGTTCACGGATCGCATTGTTGCGGCCGCTCTTTTTGTTCAGACCACGCGTGTTGATGAAAACGCCGACGTGTTCGCTCTCCATTTTCGCCCGGAACGCAGACTTAAGCATGCCGCGACCTTTGACGTGAACACCTTCAGCCGTCTCCTGGTGCGGCAGCTTCGCAAGTCCGATCCATCCGGACCGCATCACGACCTCTACGGTATTGCCGCCCGCATTGAATGCCGCCGTCGTCAGATCGCGCACCATACCGACGGGCAAATCCGCACGCTTTGCAGATACGCGCACGATTCGTACCCGGGCCATGTCTCGCATGCGGCGCATGGCTCTGGCGAACGCCTTGGTCTTGATCTCACCGGGCAAGCGGGCGATGGCTCGACCGAGAGCATCAATCTCGGACGCATCAAAATGCAGTTCGGCGCTCATACCCATAGACAAGAAAAAGGCGACCTCTCGGCCGCCTCATCATCTGGTCATAGCTGTCGCACTGGCCCTGAATCGGTCTCTCACAAGGGAGAAGGTCAGAGCGGGGTCCGGGCGCGAGAGCGAAGGTCACTAAGAACCGGATCAACCGTGGACAGACGATAGTCACGGAGGAGCGAGGATTGCAAGCGGCACGATGATGGCGCGCGGACGGCCGAACAGCATCAGCTCCACCACCGCATCGCCGCGCGCCTTGGAGCCGACAGACAGGATTTCGCCACCGAACCCGACGAACGGCCCTTCGGCAATCACCACCTTCGCACCACGCCGGAAGAGGCTTGCCGGCCGCTCATAGTCATACGCGCCGGCATCGGCCTTCCGCCGAAATTCCTCAATGCAATCCGCATCTACGGGATACGGATTCTCAAAGCCGCCGACGAAGCCCTCGACATGCTCGACGCCGAGGAAAGCAGTAAAGGCCTCAACGGATCGCGAGCAGCGGACGAAGACATAACCGGTGAAGATCGTCTCCGCCTTAGCGGGCAGGACACGATGATGACGGCGACGTTCAGGCCCCATACGCATCGGAACAAAAACCTCAACGCCCGCCTCTGCAAGGTGTTTTTCCACAGCCTTTTCACGCCCTGGCAAGACGCAAAGCACGAACCAGGGCGAATCATCCGGCGCACCACCGGTGGCGAAGCGGTGGAGGTGGTCCTGCCGGATGGCCTTCATGCGCTCGCCAAAGCGGACATGACCACCATCGCCGATCAGGCTGCCGGTGAAATCCCTATGCTGCATGTTCATCGCCTCTCATCCCCCTCGCCAACGCCTCGAATTCCGCCATGGCCATGGCCACGGCATCATCCACGCTCCCGCCCACGCCATCCGGCGGCGGCGGGAAATACACGAACTGCTGGCGGCCCGTGTCTGGCAGCCATGGCCAGCTCCGGCGCTCGTGCAGGCGGCGCCACGCCTCCCACATCTCGCTCCCCACCTTCACGGGCACAAACCCGGCCCCGAGCGCCTTGATCGATTGGGACACCAGCACGCCGCGGCAACTCGCCGCCCGCTCGTGCATGTCGGTCACGACCGGCCATCCGAACTTTGCGAGGCGCGAACGCTCTTCGCTGGCCCTGTCGAGCTTGCCGTCGAGGATCATCCGCTCGATGAACCCGGGCAGGGCCGGAAGCGGGCGGTGCGGCTGCATCAGTTCGCAGAGCCGCTTCGCTCCCCAAGCCTTGCCGAAAGGCCCTTCCGGACCTGCGGTTTGTTCGACGGCAGCCCTGGCCGGCAGTTTTTCCCAGCGGCGCTCCCGCAGGTAGACGGCTGCCGAGCAGATGATCTTGCGGCCGCTTCCCTTCACCGCTTCGAGATAATCGCCCATCCGGTCGATAGCGCTTGCCCGGTCGGCAGCACAGAGATCGAACCAAACCTTGCGGGCGGCGTCCTCGCTGTCACTGACATAGCTCGGCCAGGTCGGGAACCATCGGCGGAAGGCCCGCTCGACCGAGGCCGGCGTTTCCACGACCGCATCGCCACACGGCTCCTGCACCCCTTCCCGCGCCTCGCGCTCGCCCTCTCTCCCCTTACCGGTTTCCTTTACTGGTTCCCTTACAGGGTTACTGTCCAGATTCTGGACTCGGCTTTCGCCATTTTCTGGACTCGGCTCGACGTCATTTCTGGACTCGGCCCCGTGTCCAGATTCTGGACTCGGATTTGGTGTGGTTTTCTCTGGGAAATCAGGCTCGAAGGGGAACCGGTAGCGCGTCCGCTCCTGCCTGTTCGAACCACGCTCGCGGCGCTGCTCGCGGGCGATCAGGCCGGCGTCCTCCAGCTCCTTCAGGTAGACGTTGAGGGTCGAGCGCGGCACCTCGCAATCGGCGGCCAGCGTGTCCTGACTGGGGAAGCATCCGTTGTCCGGATGATAGCGGTCGCAGAGGTTCCATAGCACCACCTTCAGCGCCGGTTTTATGCCGCGCTGCTTGATCGCCCAATTGGTTGCGTCATGGCTCATTCCGCCGCCTCCCGCCATGCGGCAAGGTCCGGGCAATTCGCCGCGACCAGCGCGGCCATCACCGGCGGCGAGACGCTGTTGCCGACGCAGGAGACCTGTACGGATTTCGGGAAGCCGATCCAGACCGGGTCACCGGTTGCCTCGTCGACCTGCCATCCGCCGTCGATCACGTAGTCAGGCGGGAACCCTTGCGCGTTGTAAAGCTCGCGCGGCGTCAGCATGCGCATACCGATGTCCGTCATGACGAGGGTCAGCCCGTCGACCTCCATCGTGACGAATTCGCGCTCATCCCAGACGCCGTGTGAGCGCAGGAAATCCGCGACCTCCCGTGCCCGAGGCGCCATGTCCTCGGTGAAGGGAGGGATCGCAAGTTCGCATTCAACATGGCTGAAGCGGGGCTTCGTCGTGACGGTATGGAACGGCTCTGTTTCAGGGGTATCCTGATCGCTCCCATAATAGGCGTGCAGGAAGGGGGCCACGAGTTGCGACTTGTTGACGCCGGCGGTGACCGTCGCTGATGGTTCATCGGCGCCATGGCCGACGCTCGCGCCAAACTGGCGAGCGACGAAGGCGGAGACAACACCCTGATGGCTGCCGCTCTGGGTTACGGTAGACATCGGCTCGTTCGCCGACCTCCCAGGGTTCACGCCCCCATCGCGGCGCGAATCGTTATTATGCTGGGCCAGAAAGACCGCCGCGACGCAGGTGTCCGCCTTTGCCGTGATTGTCGCCATCGGCTCGTCCCCGGTGCGCGGACGGGACTGTCCCGACCTGCCGCCGCAACCAACGAGCGTCGGAACGACAACAGTGAGACCTGCGCCGCCGGCTGTGATCGTATGTGCAGGCTCGTCCGCCCCATTGAACGGCTTTCCCGCATTCCGCATTGTCATCAGGTGAGGCGCAATGATCCCGAGCGGAGCGCATCCGCCGGGCCGTTTGATGTAGCTGTCTGCCGTGATCGTGGACAACGGCTCGCGCACATCCTGGCCGGTAGCTCCCGTATTGAAGCGCACGACCGAGGGCACGATCACGGCATGCTTGACGCGAACCGCGTAACGACCCGTTCCACGGGCGACACGCGCCATGCTGGCGGCAGCCAACGGCCGGACTGCGCGAAGCTTGTATTTTTCCCATATCTCCGCGGCGGTATCGAAGATCGACGGGCACGGCAGCGACCAGTCGATGCATTCCGCCGCCGTGCGCCATGGCAGCTTCCTGCCGGCGGCAACATCGGCATCGCCTGGCGCGCCATGTGTCGGCTCCGGCCACACGATCGGCTTGCCGTCGCGCCTTGCGACGAGGAACAGGCGCTTACGGATGGTGGGCGCGCCGTAATCGCAGGCCCGAAGCTCGCGCCATTCGATCCGGCGATAGCCGTGCTTCCGCATGGCCTTCAGCCATTCCTTGAAGGTCTCGCCGCGGCGCTCCGGATCCGGCATCAGGCCGCGATCCGTCTCGACGAGCGGACCCCAGTCCTTCCATTCCTCGACATTCTCCATGGTGATGACGTCGGGTTTCGCCCGCTCCGCCCACAGCACGATGATCCAGGCGAGATCGCGGATATTGCGCTCGACGGGCTTGCCGCCCTTCGCCTTGGAGAAGTGCTTGCAGTCCGGTGAGAAATGCGCGAGGCCGACATGCCGGCCGGCAACATGGTCGAGCGGGTCGACCCGGTAGATATTCTCCGACAGATGCAGGGTATCGGGATGGTTCGCCGCATGCAGCGCCAGCGCCGCCGGGTTATGGTTGATGGCGATATCGGGCGAGCGGCCGAGGGCCATTTCTATCCCGGTCGAAGCGCCGCCGCCCCCGGCGAAGCTGTCGACGATAAGCGGACGCGCGGAACGGGGCGGCGCGGCGACGGAGGAAGCGAAAAGCGTTTCCCGGAACATCACGCACCCAGCTCCTCTATGATCGGTACGAGGCTGCTCATCGGCCGATCTCCCGCTCCACGCGCTTGGCAAGCGCCTGCACCTCACGGACCTTGCTGTCGAACTCGTCGCAGCGCATGCGGACCTTCGCCGCCTCGTCATTGGCCTTGCGGATAAAATCCAGCACCCCCTTGCGCGCCTCGACGATCTCGCCCTGCATGTGCTGGAGCGCCGCGCTTTCGGCGAGGAACTGGTCGAAGAGCGGATTGGAGCCTTCCGGCCCATAGAACCCTTCGCGGATTTCCGTCACCCACGCGCGCGGGACGCCGAGATCGTCCGCGACACGCTGGTCGGTCCACGGAGAGGCGTATCCGCCCTCGGCATAGACCTCCGCCAGCTTCATGTTGATCAGGCGCCGGTCCTCGACCGTCGAGGTCGGCGGCGGCTCGGCCGTTGCCGCCGCCGCGAAGCTCTTCTCTTTCATGCCATGGCCCTTTCTTGCGGCGGGCTGCGCATGGATGGGGCAGAAGTCCTTGCGCGGACCGCTCCCCACCACCCAGCCCTTGTTCTGGAAATTCTGCTGCGCCGCGACCGGCGGCTTGCGCGCCTTGCCCGTCTGGTGCGGGAAATAGGCGACGGCCCCGCATTCGGCGCAGGTGATGCGCATCGCCTTGACGCGCGCGGAGGCATCGCCGACGGAGATGACCGCCTCCGGAAAAGTCCGCCCGATGCTCATGTCGCCTCGCTTTCCGGCGCGGCCCTCGGCATGTAGTTCGCCCAGTCGACGCGGCGGCTGACGGTCGTGTCGCCATAGCCACCATCCGCCTGGCGCTCCCAGACGAACCATTCGGTATTCATCTGCGAGGAGGCCTTTGGCCCATCCCAGCCGTCCCGGTGCATCATCGGCAGGCGGCGCGAGAAGGCGTAGCGCCGGGCGGGCGGGCAGGTCTCCATGATGAAGACGCGATCCGGATCCTCGAACCCGAAATAGGCGTTGGAGTTGAGCAGCAGCGCCATCTTCCGCGGCTTGTGCACCCGCAGCGCATGGGCGATGAAGGCGTTCATCACCTCGCCGTAGGGCGGGTTCGTCACGATGTCGTGGCACTCTCCGTCGCCGCGCTTCGTCTCGCGGAAATCGATGACCGCCTGCAACTCGCCGCTTGCGTCCGCCGTTGCATAGTCGACAACATCGGAGAGCACGACGGCGTAGCCCGCCGCCTCCAGCATGCCGCTGATCGCGCCCCGCCCGCAGGCCGGCTCCCACACGGTCGGCGAGAAGTCCTCCAGCGCCAGCAGCGCATGCATGGCCTCCGGTGGCGTCTGGTAGAGATTGTCGCCTCGCTCTTCCTTCGTCGCGCTGCGCGTGCCGATGGCATGCCGCAGGCTCGCCCGGGTCGGAGCGAGGCCCTGCGCAATGCGCGCATCGATGGCACGGCGCGCGATGCCGGGCGATTCGGCCTCCGCTGCGGCGAGCTTTCGGGCCTCGTGGATTTCCTTGCGGGAAAGCCCGGCTTCGTCGGCCGTGAAAATGTTCCCGTCTGGAACATTTTTCGGGCGGCCGCGCGTGGCGGCCTGACCGGCGGCCTGCGCCGCATCGTAGGCCTTCGCCACCTCGATCTTGCATTGCGTTTCCACGAACAGGGCATCGCCCTGCATCTGGCGCAGCTTCGGCACGAGATGGCGGGTCGCCTCGTATTTCGCGGCGAAGCGCGCCTCCGCCTGGGAGAGGTCGTAGGCCCCATCCGCGATGATGCGCGCCCGCTCGATATCGCCCTCGTCGAAGAGGCTGAGCGCCGACTGGATCATGGTGGCGATCTGCGGGGTGCCGGCCCGTCCGACAGTGGCGGGAACGGCCGCATCGGCGGAGACGACCTTGCCGAAGAGGCTGGAGGCGGTCTCGCTCGGATACCACAGGTCGCCGTCCTTCGGGTCGCGCCGCAGCAGCCCCTTGGCGTTCAGGGTGCGGCATCGCTTGCGGTCCCGTTCCGCGGTGGATCGATACGATCCCTCCTCCAGCGCCAGGTCGACGATGGCGGTCTGTTCGGGAGAGAGCTTCGGCGCGTCCATCAGTGCGCCCTCATCAGGGCCGCCATATAGGCCTCTCCCCGCGCGGTGATGCGCCAGATGTCGTCATGGCCGGACAGCGGCGCGAGATAGCGGGCGGAAACGGCTTCCTCCGCCGCACGCTCGTCCGACGCTCGCTGCAGGAAGGTCGTCTTGTCCGGGCTTGTCCAGGCGCGGCGCACCATGGCGCGGGCGGCGGGGGAAAGTGACCCGCCAATGACGGGCGATTTTTTCAGGGCTTCCCGCATCACACGCCCTCCAGCCGGGAGAGCACGCATTCGCAGGCGCGGATGACGCGGCGCAGCTGCTGGCCGAGATCGCGCCGCTCCAGCGCGTCGAGCCGGCCGTCGGCGAAGGCCTCCCGCGCCATGCGCCAGACATCCGCCGCCTTGTCCATGATCTTCAGCACATCGGCTTCGGACAGAGTCTCGGCGATGGCGACGCGCCGCTCCAGCGGCTCCAGCCGGAACCCGAGCTGCCGCGCCATTTCGGACACGATCACCGGCGAGCCGGCGCGCATGTCCGCCTCGATGGCGACATCGACGGGCACGAGCAGGTCCGCGTGCTCGTGCCCGTTGCTGGCATATTTGGACAGCGTCGAGACACCGACGCGGGTGAGGAGGGCAAGGGAGGTGACGCCGCCGCCGAGGCGGAAGCAGGCGTCGGTCGCCCCCTTGAGCATGGAAACCAGTTCGGCAGAGATAAGGCGCACGAAAACACCCCGCGAAATGCAAGGAAACAAATTCAGGAAAGGATTCAGTGAGGCGCGAACCCGCCGCGCCTAGTGTCGGCCCGTCAGATCAGGGAGGGCCACATGCGGGAGGAAAGAAAAAAGGTGCCGGAGCGAAACGAAAGCGCCGGCACCAGGTGGCGCGCGCCGCGCGGCCGTCATCCAATCGGCCGGAAGCCACGCACAGGGAGGAGAGGGAGAGATGCGTCATTCGGCGGCCTCATGAACACGAGGCCGCGGCCGGGCGACACCCTCGGGCCACGCCTTACCTTCTGGCCAATTATCCGAGAGCCACCGCATAGCTCGCTCAAATCGCTCAGTCCCAATATCACCGCCAGCTTCGATCATCAGCAAGCGCCGACCACCTGAGAATATGATCGTCGACAGGCGTGCCTTGGACATGCCCGTGATCGAGCAATACGTGGTCGCGGTCAAAATGAGGTTCTCTCGGAGGGTCATCCCGAATGAATGCGTAATTTAATACGCCATGTCAACGTAATTTAATATCCTACCAAAGCAAGGGAATGCGTCATACAATACGCATAATGAGCAATATGTTGATTTCTCGGATTAATCAGCGCCTGAAAGAAACAGGCAAAGCCGCGCAACGTGTCTCAATCGAGGCTACGGGCGCTAAGGAGACCTTGCGGAAGATATTGGACGGGACCACAAAAAATCCTCGGATAGACACCATCAATAAGATTGCCGCGGCACTAGAAACAACGCCGGAGTGGCTTATGGGTGTCCAGAGCCTACAAGAGCTTGTTGAGTATAATAGCTCACAAAAGACGCCACCAACGTTACCGCCCCGCCAATCTCTTCCGCTCGACATACCCGTGCTGGGAACGGCCGCAGCCTCGCACAATGGCGGATCGTTTCAGATCACGCCTGACCCCGTGGATTATGTTAGACGACCGCCCGCGCTCTTCCTTGCGAAGGATATCTATGCGCTTTTCGTTGAGGGCGTTTCAATGATACCGCAGTACTGGCCGGGCGAACTTATCTATGTAACACCGCACAAGCCGCCACGTTTTGGGGATCCGGTCGTTGTCCAGTGCAAACAGATCGACGGCTCCTATGAGTCTACTATTGGACTACTGGCCAAACGTTCCGAAACAAGCATTATTCTTGATAAGCATAATCCGCAGGCTCAGATATCAATTCCTCGCGAATCGATTCATGCTATGCATAAAATCTTGACAACCAACGAACTTTTCGGCGTGTGATCGACTCTATTGAACAGACCAAACGTCATCGTACGAGAGATCGGTGTACTTCATTACCTCGGCGGCGGACGCATGGCAGCTAAACTTAGCAAGTGAATTTGCAACCTGCTCTTTTTCGGCCTTAAGGATTCTCTGGAATTCAGCCTTAACCTCTGCTGAGGGTTCATCCTTTGGGAGATTCTCCGACCTTAACTTATAGTTTTTGCATCTTTGCTCTGTTGCGAAAGCGGAGAGCACAAACATAGCCATGCGCCTTCCTTCGCCCGCACCTGGAGATTCGCCACTGTCGCTCCCGCCTTCTTTGGCTGAATCAGTTCCGCCGCGCTGCAACTGCGCTGACAAGCACTTCTGAAGCGATGAGGCGGATTTCGTACTTCCGCGCGCGCCCATAAGGTGTGGTTCGGCGCTGATGCCGTCCTTGATCGCGACTTGAGATTGAGCGCCCGCTAACGCATCCACCAGAGTTCGAGCTTCATCTAGTTTAAGCACAAAACTCACGCCGGCAACGTTGTTTCCGTACGCGCCAGGCTTTCCCTTCACATCCAGGATTACCTTGCCGTCGACTGCAATTTTCCCCTCCGCGTCTAGCTTATCTAGATCGGCGACATAGTCCCAGCCAGCAATCGCCCTAACCTCAAGCCCATGGTCGGCAGAATCACACAAAATGAAGATGCCTGAGCGTAGAGAGCTTGAGTAGTTGACCTCAACCTTTACGCCGCCCGTAAAGGGGTCGGGCGTCGATTCCGAGGTCCAGCTATTAAAGCCCGCTGCGGCGGGCGACGCAAAAACAACAAGAGCCAACAACGCCCCACCAAGCAGCCTCATCCCTCGCTCCATTTTTGGCTTTGGTTCTACAGTCTGCAACTCGCACGATTAAAGTCAACAGCCTGTTATTCTTCCATGTTTTCGCTTAAAACGATTCTGCGTAATTACGTACGTATTTTTCGGTTGACAGCGTATTATATTACGCATTAGCTTTTGGCTGTTCCCCGGAACGGCGGGCCGCAGGCTTAACCCCCTCTCCTCCTCAGGCCTCAGCGGCCCGCCACTCCGGATCACCCCTGAAACGGAGACGGCAATGCACCAGAAATCCGACACCACCCTGATCAACGACATGGCGGACGCCATGCTGCGCTACGGCGAGGGATGCACCCGCGACCAGCTCGCCATGCATTTCACCCAGGACGAGATCGACCGCCTCTCGGAGCGCGCCCGGGCGCACGCCAACGAGAAGGCCGTGATCCAGCGCCGCGCCCGCGTCGCTGCCCGCGCGGCGTGACGCCATGAAAGAGGTCGTCATCCCCCCGCCGCGTCGTCTCGCCCTGCGCATCGTCGACCGCATCGCCGAGGTGACGCTGGTCGTCAGCATCGCGATCCTCGCCGTCCTGGCGCTCCGGCTGGGGGTATGACGATGCGCCAGCCGCCCCGCGATCACGTTCCCGTCACGCCGGATCGTTCCGTCGCTCGCCCCTGCCGCACCGGCTTTGCCCTCGCGCTGGCAGGCGGATGGATCGTCCTTGCCCTTGCCTCCGCCTTCCTCGCCTTCGGCGTCTGATTCCGCCCTACAGGAGTGCACCCATGAAAATCATCCGCGATGCCAAGACGCTGTTCGGCATGCTGGAAAGCGGCAAGCTCAACGAGGAGCTTTCCGCCACATTGCAGGAAACGCAGCGCGCGCTGGCCGACCTCGTCGCCGCCCAGCCGAGCCGCAAGTTCTCGGCCACGGTCAAGCTGGAACTCAAGCTCACCGCCGCCGGCGACATGATCGAGTTCAATGCCGAAATTCCCCCGGTCAAGATGCCCAAGCTGCCGCGCCGTTCGACGGTCTACTTCCTGACCGACGACGGCAGCATCTCCACCGAGCATCCGCAGCAGCTCGACATGATCGGCGGCCCTCGGGAAATCGACCACGGCCGCACGCCCTTCACCCGCCCTTCCTGACCCCGCTTCCCGCCTAACGGAGACCGTTTTCCATGGACCATCTCACCGAAACCGCCATTACCGCCGTCGCGGACCTCGCCCGCAAGCAGGGCTTCGCCGTCACCACGATTTCCGCGCCGTCCGGGATGCACGGCATCCCGACATCCGTTCCCGTCCTTCTCGACCCGAACGCCGGCCGCGCTATCGACCTGAAGTCTCATTTCGACAACTGGCGCAGTGCGCCGGAGCGCAAGGCCGGCACGGCCAGGGTGACCACGCTGGAAAGCTTCATCGAACTGACGAAGCGCCACATGCTCGGCAATTCCGCGATCTTCGCGAACACCGACTGGCGGCAGCCGTGCCTCACGGCGGTCGTCGACTATCACCAGCCTCACAATACCTACGAAATCGACTCAGCAGGCGGGACCAAGGACAAAATCCCGGTCACGGTCGGAGAAGCCCGGTTCGGCCAGCACCGCATCGAGTACAAGTTCCCGCTGTCGGAGGAATGGAAGGCCTGGGTCGGCAAGGACAAGGAGCCGATGAACCAGGCGGCGTTCGCCGAGTTCATCGAGGATCACATCAGCGAACTGGCCGCGCCGCACGAGGAAGAGGTCTCCTACTGGGAAGAGAAGCTCGGCGGCAAGGTCGCCTATCCGAACGAGCTGAAGCTGCTTTCCATCGGCCTGAAGGTGCACGCCTCGACGCGTGTCGCCAACAGCGTCACGCTTCAGAGCGGCGAGGGCGAAATCACCTGGGCCGAGGAGCATCGCGACATGAAGGGCGACAAGCTCGTCGTGCCCTCGCTCTTCATCATCCAGCTTCCGCCCTTCTTCATGGGCGAGGCGATCCGCCTGCCGGTCCGCCTGCGCTACCGCGTCCGTGAAGGGCAGGTGACGTGGATCTTCCAGCTTTACCGCCCGGACGTCTACGTGACCGAGCAGGTGATGCGCGACATGGAGCGCGCCGCCCGCGAGACGGACCTGCCCGCCTACCAGGGCGCGCCGGAAATGACGGCCTGACGTCCGCCGATCCGCAACGGGGCGGCTGCGGCCGCCCTTCATCCACACCATCGCCGAGACATTGCCATGAACAAGATCACCGTCATGCTCGATGCCGCAACCGCCGTGCGCCTGCGCGCCGCCGCGGAACTCTATGACCGTCCGGTCGAGCAGCTTGTCGAGCTGGCCGCCGCCGAGGCCGGCCACGCCTTCTTCGCCGACATGCCGGAACGTGACCCGGCGCAGGGCATGGGCGTCCTCCATCCTTCGCTCCTGCCGCGGGAGGCGCTGTGATGTCCTTCGCCATCAGCACGGGCAGGCCGCCCCTTTCCGGCCGGATCGAAGCCAGGACGGCGGGGATCATCCGCAAGCGCTACCTGGCCGGCGCAAGCATGGCGGAGATCGCCGCCGAGATCGGCGAGACAGAAGGCGATATCTACCGCTACGTCTCGCCCCGCCGCGACCGCTGGAAGCGCGACCTGGATATCGAGCACCAGGCGCAGGCGCGGGGGCATATCGTCGTCTGGCGACGCTTCGTCCGCAAGTCCGGCAGCTTCGACCTTCGCCCCGTCACACTTCCCGGCACGACCATTCAGCGCAACATGATGGCGGAGGCCGGACGATGACCGAGGGATACGATACCTCCCGCCTGCCGGTCGGCACCCCCGTCCGCAAGGTCGGTGGCGACTATGAATTCCCGGGCACCATCGTCGCGGCCTTCAAGACCAGCGCCGGCGCCGAGCGGTTCGTCGTCGAGGCGACCGGCGAAGGCAGCGCCTATCGTGGCATGCTGCACATCTTCAACGGCGCGCAGTTGCGGGTCGACGCAGCAAGGTTGCCCGAGGCGCGCGGGATCGCAACCGTCCTCCGCGCCGTCAAGTGCAAGTCCTGCCATGGAACCGGTCGCGCCCATGGCGCGCTCTCCAGTCGGGACTGGCCCCTTTGCGCCCGCTGCAATGGCGCCGGGTTCGTCACGATCGCTGCGGTAGTCGCCCATGCAGACTGATCGCGCGCCCAAGCCGACCTTCCGTGTCCACTTCCATGATGGGACATGCCTCGACATCTCGGCTGCCAACAGCCTCATCGCCGAGCGCGACGCCCGGAAGAAACGGCCCGGAAGCTTTGTCAGAAAAATCAAGCTCGTGCGCAGCAACGCCGCGGAGCCAACCCGAAACCACCCCACCAACGGAGAAGCGCCATGAACGTGAACGCATCCATCAAGTCGCCCGCTCTCGGCATCCAGCGCGCCAACGCATCCGCCACGATTTTCCTTTCCTCCGGCGCTTCGCTCGCCATTCGCGCCGGCACCCTGATCAACGGCGACGCCGGCGCCTTCACCTTCCCTGGCGACACCGAGATTGCCGTCCCCGATCTTATCCCAGGCGAGGATTACGGTGTGCGCCTCGATGAAGGCCGGCCCTTCGCCTCCCTGCTTGGCCCGGAGAACCCCATCGACGCCGGCTGCATCGGCGGCTTTCATTTCGCACCGGGCGGCAACGCCTCGGCCCGCTCCGGCGGCGACGCGACGCCGGCCATCAATCCCTGCTCGCTCTGGGATATCGGCTTCCGCCCGGCCTGCCCGGATCCACGCGGCATGAAGCTGGTACAGGTCGGGGGCGCGCATCTCTTCTGGGATGACATCTACTGGCTTGGCACCGAACACGAACGTTACGGCACGAGCCGCTGCGGCGCGACCATCGCCACCGGCGAAACGCTCGACCGCCTGAACTATCACGACGCGGTCGAGATCCTTGCGAAATACGGCAAGCGCCTGTCGACCTATGACGAGGCCCGTGCCAGCGCCTACGGCGTCACGGAGCGCAGTTCCGCCGACGGGCATCCGAAGATGACCGGCCTCGACGCCGCCCGCACCAGCGCCACCGGCAGCATGCAGGCCACGGGCAACGTCTGGGGCTGGATCACCGACGGCGATCCCGACGACCCGCGCCCGTCCATTTTCGGCGGCTCCTGGCTCTTCGGCTCGCTCGCGGGTTCGCGCTGCGCGGACCTCGACGTCTGGCCCGACGTTTCGGGCGGCGGCCTCGGCGTCCGCGCCGCCTGCGACCACCTGGCCACCTGATCCGCGCGCGCGAAAGCGCGGGCGCACCCTCCCTACAGCAAAGGATTACGACCATGACGGCAGCCGCCGCAGTCAAGCAGCATGACATCATCATCGAGCGCGCCGACCTTGCGGCGCCGATCCTCTACGTTTCCGGCAAGGAAGCAGTTGGCATTCGTGCGGGAACCGTGATCCGGATCGATGGCGGCACCTACGGCTTCGACACGGATACGCCGCTCGGCGTCGCCGGGGCGCTCGTGCCTGGCTACGATTATGGCGTCGGCATCCATGAGAACGGAAAGCCTTTCGCCACGGTACTGGCGCCGGCCAATCCCCTCGCCAACGGCTTCGTCGCCGGGTTCCATTTTGCCCCCAGCGGCTGCGCGGAAGGAACCGAGGGCGGCGACGGTACCCCCTCCATCAATCCCTATTCCTCATGGGATATCGGCTTCCGCCCGGCGTGCCCGGACCCGCGCGGCATGACGCTGGTCGAGATCGGTCAGGGTCGCCTTTTCTGGGAGGATATCTATCTCCTCGCGGCCGATCACTTGCAGGGCACAAGTCGCTGCGGCGCGACCATCGCCGATGGACGCGACCTGCCCGAGCGCCTGGACGGCAAGGGCAGATATGCGAAGCTCGACCACGCGACGGCCGTCGAGATCTGCGCGCACCACGGTAAGCGCCTGATCGGCGCGGAAGAGGCCTTCGCCGGCGCCTACGGTGTCAAGGAGCGCTGCTCGCGGAGCAAGGACCCGGTGAAGACCGCAAGCATGGAGGATGGCGGTGCCCGCTTCGTCAGCCGCCGCGGCGTTATCGATGCGACCGGGACCATGTGGCAGCGAGGCACCGACGAACACCCTGACGATCCGCGCCCGTCCTTTTTCGGCGGCTCCTGGCTCGACGGCTCGAGCGCGGGTTCGCGCTGCGCGTACCTCGACTACTGGCCCGGCCTTTCGCTCGGCAGCCTCGGCGTCCGCGCCGCCTGCGACCACCTGAACCCTGCCGGATTTGCGCGATAGCGCAAATTCCTCCCGAACCGGACGATCGCCAGCCATGCACCGCGACGAACATGTGAACGCCAGGGATCTGGCGATTGTCGAGAAATACGAGGCCACCGTGACCTATCTCTATCCCATCCTCCAGTCCTTCCCGCGCCGGCACGGCGCGCTGCGCGACAGCATGATCGGGCAGCTGATGGACATGGTCGGCCTCCTGTACCAGGCCGCGAAATCGAAACAGCCTTCGCGGATCTATGCAGCGGATGCCCATCTGGCGACGCTGCGTTTCTGGTTGCGCTTTGCGACTGCGGAAAAGCTGATCTCCCACGGAAAGCATCAGGTGGCGCTGCGCCACATCGCCGAGACCGGCGCGATGCTGGGAGCATGGATTCGCGCCGCGAAGGGCAATGGGAGGTCGGGGTAATGGCTATGTTGCGCCCGTCCATTTTCGGCGGCTCCTGGATCAACGGCTCGAACGCGGGTTCGCGCTACGCGAACCTCGACAACTGGCCCGACAATTCGAACGGCAACCTCGGCGTCCGCGCCGCCTGCGACGACCCCTTTCCGGCTCGGCGACGGTCACGGCCGCGTCGGCCACTTTCCACCGGCGCGAATGCGTCAGGGTGGTCGGCCCAACCTTCCAGCTTCGGCGAATACACTGCGAGGTCCGGCAAAGCGGGGAGTAGCGGCGTCCGCGCCGTCGAAACCCGCGGCCGGCGTCTCGCCGCGAGGCCCCTCATGGCGAAGAAATACCGTAACCTCATCGGATCGATCACGGCCGACGCCAACATGCGCGAGGCGCTGCGCCTGACCGCGCGCGGCAAGCGCCTCACCCCCGGCTATCTCGAATTCAAGGAATACTCCGTCCTCAACCTGCATCTGCTGGCGGCCACCATGCGCGACGGCTCCTATATCCAGGGAGAGCCGGCCGAGTTCCGCATCTTCGATCCGAAGGAACGACTGATCTCGGCTCTGCCCTTCGAGGATCGTATCGCACAGCAGGCCGTTGCCCGCGTCATCGCGCCGATCTTCGATGCTACCCTGCTGCCGCGCTGCTTCGCATGCCGTCCGGGCAAGGGCACCCATGCCGCGGCAATCACCCTCCAGGCCGATATGCGCCGCCTGGATCGCGACGGACCGCTCTACGCGCTGAAGACGGATTTCTCACGCTACTTCTACTCCATCGAGCGAGGTGCGCTCTGGCAGATCATCGAGGCGAAAATCTCGTGCCGGGCCACCCTGCGCTTGCTGGAGGCCATGCTGCCGCGCACAGGCATCGGCCTTCCTATCGGCAACCTGACCTCGCAGATTTTCGCGAACATCTATGCCGGCGTCGTCGACCGTCACCTCCAGCAGGATCTCGGCGAGCGGTACTGGTATCGCTACATGGACGATATCGTTGTCCTCGGCCGCGATCCGGATCACCTGCGCAAGGTGCGCGCCTCCATCGAAGAGCTTTCCCGCGAACGTCTCGGCCTGCGCTTTTCCAAATGGAGCATCCAGCCCGTCAGCCGCGGCGTGAACTTCGTCGGTTATCGGATCTGGCCGACGCACAAGCTGCTGCGCCGCGACAGCGTGGTGCGCGCCCGCCGAAAGATCAAGGCCTACCGCACCGCCGGAGAGCACCTGCGCCTTGAGCGCTTCCTTGCAGCATGGACCGGACACGCTCGTTGGGCCGACAGCCGCAATCTTCTCAAGAATCTTGACGTTCCGCCGGCCACTCTCGGCCGCGCAATTCCCGTCACACCGATGAAAGGCCCTGGCGATGCGTGACCTCATGATCGACATCGAGACACTTGGCGCCGCCCCGGGAAGCGTGATTCTCAGTATTGGCGCGGTCACCTTCGATGCGGAAACCGGCGCGCTTGGCGCGGATTTCTATTCCGCTATCGACCCGCAGTCCGCAGTCGATGCCGGCCTCAGGATGGACGTATCCACGCTAAAGTGGTGGATGACCCAGTCCGACGATGCGCGCCACGCCGTGTTTGCCGGAAGCCAGCCCCTCGACTGCGCTCTGCGTGAGTTCAGCGACTTTGCTCACGGGGCCGACGCCTCCCGGGTATGGGCCAAGCCGCCATCCTTTGATCTCGTGCTGCTGGAGGCAGCGTTTCAGGCCTGCCGGCTTCACGTGCCCTGGCATTATCGTTCCCTGCGGGACGTGCGCACGCTTCTCGATTTCACTGGGACACGCCCCACCTACGTCGGAACGGCGCACAACGCGCTCGACGATGCTAGGTCGCAGGCCTTGAGCGTTATCGACGCCTATCGCAACGCCGCCATCCGCACCCCCAACGTAGCAAAGGACGCCGACCATGGTTAAGCTCGCACCTTGCCCCTTCTGCGCGGCCGAACTCGAGGAGAGCGCCGTCTTCTCGAACCGCACGGCAAAGCACTTCATGCACCCGCCGTCCGATGATCCGTGCATCGCCTCGAGCATAAATATCATCGTGTCGGACCGCGAGGATGACCAGCAGCGGGTTGCAGCCTGGAACCGGCGCACTCTGCCCGCCGATGTCACCGAGCTTGTCGTCGCTGCCCGTGAATTCTGGGAAGTAAACGAGGACATGAGCTTGAAGTCCTGCGCGCTCGATAAGGCGCTCGAGGCTTTCGCTGAGCGCGTCCCGTACGAGAACGAGCCCGAGGACACCATTACCGCGAACGGGGGCGACCATGCGTAAACCCAAGACCATGCAGCGTCCTGCCTCGGCCCGCAATTGCGTCACCATCGGAGACGTCGAGCGTCTGGCCGGGATCGGCCAAACCAATGAAGAGCGCTTCGCCTTCTGGCGGCAGTTTTCCGACCGCGAAGACGGCTTCGATGCCGGCAGGGCAGAACTCTACCGGCGCATCGAGGCTAACGACCGGGAGCGCGCCCATGTCGAGTGATCCAATCATCCGTGGCCTTCTCCGCCAGGCGGCGGATTTCATCGCCGACGAGCGTGAGAACATCTTCTGCGCTCATTCGGTCAACGGCGAGCTGATGATCGAGGACGAGGCAGATCAACGGGCCGCGAACATCATCGCCGAGTATGACGCATGGCTTGTCGCGGCGAAGGCGATCCTTACCCCCAGCAATCCAAAGGACGTCGACCATGGCTGAAACCGACACCTATACCTCGCCGCGCAACACCGCCCGGGTGCGGTTCGCCGCCACAGGGAAAGCCTTCGCTGACCTGTCGTTCGAGGATCTTCAGTCCCTCCGCGACCACATCGCCGTCGAGATGGAAAACGTCAAGCTCATTGATGGAACCCTCAAGATGAACCCGCGCATCAAGGCGGTCGATTGGCCGAACGGCTGGGCTGCTCTCACATGCCGCTCGCGCTACTTCGAGGACCGGGAAGCCGTCACATTCAGCCACAAGACCTTCGTTGGCTTCGCTGGATGGGCAGACGCCGACAACGTGAAACCCATCATCACCGGGTTTCACGCCTGGTGCGACACCCTAACTGCGAGAGGCACCAATGACTGATTCCGTGCCGACCGCCGAGCGCTGGGAGGCCAGCGACATCGCATGCTTTCCGCAGCGGCCGGCATCGGCCGGAGGTAAGTCGTTTGCCGAGGCAGCCACCAGCCACATCGAGCACGGCGGCGAGGCCCGGTACCTGCGTCGAATTGTCGAGCATTTTGGCGACAAGCCGCTCTCGGAAATCTTCCCGTTTGACATAAAGCAGATGGCGCGGGTGCTTTACCCCGACGGATCGAACGCCACCTTGAACCGGCAAGCCCTCGCGCCGGCGCGAGCCGTAATGATCCATGCCTATGAGCGCGGATGGTGCGGCTATACGCGCTTGCGCCGATTCCGAGAGGATACACCGAAGCGCCTCGAGCCAGCCTCGACGACATGGCTTCACGCCTTCATCAGACAGGCGGTCCACGACGGCCACAACAGGGTTGCCGCGCTCGTTCTTTTCATGGCGACATCCGGCGCCCGCGTTACCGAGGCGATCAATCTGCGCTGGAGCGAGGTCGATCTGCGGCAGAAGAGCGTGCTGCTACTCAAGACCAAGACCGATCGTAATTCGCTCCGCTCGCTCACCGGAGAGGTCGCAGCGCGCCTTGCGGACCTTCAGACAAGCGCCAGACCGGAAGACCGCGTCTTCGGCTTCTCGCACCGGCAATCCGTCAACGCCCGCATCCGGAAGATCTGCGAGCGCGCCGGTATCTCCTACAAGCCGAGCCACACATGCGGCCGGTCCAGCTTCGCGAACAACGCACTCGACATGGGCATCGACATCCGCAGCGTGATGGAAGCGGGCGGCTGGCGCAGCCTCGCGATCTTCCTCGGCATCTATGTGCGCCCGCACCGCAACGCCAAGCGCATCGTCGCCGAGAGTTTCGGCCGTTACCAGTATCGGACGGAGATCTGAGATGGCGCAAGAAGAGCTTCGACCGTCGCCAGCCCAGATCCGCTTGAACGCAATCCGCAGCCGCCACGCCTCGGCGTCGCCGGCCTGGGAGATTGCCTTCGGCGAGACGATCACGGTGCGCGCCGGCGAGGTAGGCGACCTTCCCGAAGTCTGCACGTTCACGGCCGGCGTGTTCGTCGACGATCGCGAGCTGATAACCCACGCGCACGAAGATATCGCGTGGCTGCTTGCCGCCTACGAGCGCCTGGCGGCCAAGTACCGAGACGCGCTCGCCGAGATCAATCGCACCGCACAGAGCCGCAATGTGCGGGACTTCGCCGCCGAATGCGCAATGCAGAGCGGCAAGCAGGCCTTCCGCACCTTTCTGCGCGAGCGTCACAGCCTGGAGGCGACGGACGACGAGCGAGTGAATGCGCGTGTGCGCTCGATCCTGGCCATCCAGTCGCGCGCCGAACTGAACACGGACGGAAGCGCCCGGCAGCGATGGTTCTCGCTCCGGGCGGAATTCAAGAATTGGCAGGAGGGCAGGGTATGAGTGCTCAGAGCATTGAAGACGATGAGCCCATGACGCTTGCCGAGGCTTGCTGTATCGTGTTCAGAGGAGCCATCAAGCCAGCCACGTTGAGGGCCGAGGCTGCGAGGGGCAATCTCGTCATCGAGCGGATTGGCCGACGCGACTTCGTTACCCGCGCAGCGATAAGGGAAATGAGGGAAAGATGCCGCGTCCAGCAAAGGGAGCCCGTCTCTGGTACGACAAGAAGTCAGGCCTCTGGTACATCCGAGACGGAACAACAAAGCGCGGCACTGGCTGCAGCCTTGCAGAGCGCGAGAGCGCTGAGGAACGGCTCAAAGAATACATCGGCGAAAAGTATCAGCCGCCGAGCGACAGTCGTCCGTCTCGACTCCGTGTCGAAGACATCTTGACCTTCTACGCCCGGGAAATCGCGCCTGGGCAGCGATCTGATACCACCAGCTACGCGATCGAGCGGCTTCTAAGCTGGTGGCAGGGAAAGTTCCTGTCTGACGTCAAGCGCTCTTCTTGCCAGGACTATGTATCGTTTCGTACCGCCCAGTCGATTCGGCAGGCGAAGAAGGCGAAAGAGCCGAAACTGGTCAGCGCGGAAACAGCGCGCCGCGAACTCACGGTTCTCAGGGCCGCAATCAACGCCTACCACGCCGAAACGCCCCTCGATGCACTGCCGGTGGTAACGCTGCCGCAGGCTTCGGACGCGCGTCCGGATTGGCTCAGGCGTGACCAGGCGGCGCGCCTGCTGTGGGCCACACGGAAGGCCGAGAGCAAGGACGCCGGTCGGGCGCTGCGGAGACTGATCCTAATCGGCCTATACACCGGCACGCGATCAGGAGCCATGCGACGGCTCGGATGGGTTCCGAACACCCTGGGCGGGTACATCGATGTGGACGCCGGCGTGATCCATCGCCGCGGCGACGATGAGCAGGAGACCAAGAAGCGGCGACCGACAGTTCGCATTCCGGATCGGCTGATGGGTTTTCTGAAGCGCTGGCGAAAGGAAGATATGGCCGCGAAGCCGCCCATCGCCTTCGTCATTCATTATCGCGGAAGTCCCGTCGACAAGCAGAGAAAGGCATGGGCGTCTGCGCGAGATGCGGCCGGCCTCGGCAAGGAGGTTACGCCACACATCCTGCGGCACACCGCTGCAACTTGGCTCATGCTCGCCGGCGCCGAGATTTGGGACGCCGCGCACTATCTGGGAATGAGCCCGAAAATGCTCGAAGACGTGTATGGCCACCACAGCCCGGAGTATCAGAAGAGCATCGCCGCGACCGTGGGTCGGAAGCGATAACTGTCAGCATTTCTGTCAGGACAGAAACGCGGGGCGCGCTAAGTGGTTGAAAGAATGGTGCTGCTAGAGAGATTTGAACTCTCGGCCTCTCCCTTACCAAGGGAGTGCTCTACCCCTGAGCTATAGCAGCATCCGGCGAAACAGGGCTGTTCCGCGTGAGCGAGGGCCTATTGCCACAGGTGATCGGGCAGCGCAAGCGGCCAATTTGCGATTATCGCAACAAATCTGGTGCGGGCGCCGCTTTTTTCGGGGCGCGGATTTGATTATGAGAAGGGCATGAGCGGCAAGGACGACACGGAAAGCCGGAAGACCAGGACGGAAGCGGAGCTTCGGGCCGAGCGGCTGGCGAAAACGCTGCGGGACAACCTGCAGCGCCGCAAGCAGCAGGCGCGCGCCCGGCGCGCGGGCAATGCGGACGAGACGGTGGGGCTTCCTGCCGCAAAAAAAGACGAATCGGACGGTTAGTCGGGGATGTCTTCATCATGAAGGCTACGGGGGACGGTTTCCGGAACCGGGCGCAAATAACCATGCGGCCGGCACGGTCTTCATTTTTCGATCGCGATGCTCTAAGAAGCCGCCATCTCCGAAAGCCTATACTCACTAGGAAAGGCGGGCACGGCCCGTAGTCACGCATGGATCGTATCAGGATTGTAGGCGGCAATGAGCTTCGGGGCATCATCCCGATCTCCGGCGCCAAGAATGCCGCATTGCCGCTGATGATCGCCTCGCTCCTCACCGACGACACGCTGACGCTGGAAAACGTGCCGCATCTTGCCGACGTCGAGCAGCTCATCCGCATCCTCGGCAACCACGGCGCCGATATCTCCGTCAACGGCCGCCGCGAGCGCCAGGGCGAAGGCTATTCGCGCACCGTTCACTTCACCTCGCGCAACATCGTCGATACGACCGCCCCCTACGAGCTGGTCTCGAAGATGCGCGCTTCCTTCTGGGTCATCGGCCCGCTCCTCGCCCGCGAAGGCAAGGCCCGCGTCTCGCTGCCGGGCGGCTGCGCCATCGGCACGCGTCCGGTCGATCTCTTCATCGAGGCGCTGGCCGCGCTCGGCGCGAAGATCGAGATCGACGGCGGCTATGTCGAGGCGACGGCACCCCAAGGCGGCCTGATCGGCGCGCGCTATACCTTCCCCAAGGTTTCCGTCGGCGCGACCCATGTCATGTTGATGGCCGCGACCCTTGCCCGCGGCACGACCGTGATCGGCAATGCCGCCCGCGAGCCGGAAGTGCAGGACCTCGCCAAGTGCCTCAACGCCATGGGCGCGAAGATTTCCGGTGCCGGCACCTCCACCATCACCATCGAAGGCGTCGACCAGCTTTCCGGCGCGCGCCACCGCGTGCTGCCTGATCGCATCGAGACCGGCACCTATGCCATGGCTGTCGCCATGACGGGCGGTGACGTTGTTCTGGAAGGCACGGACGCCGCTCTGCTCGACACCGCGCTCGAGGCGATCCGTCGCTCCGGGGCCGAGATCACCTCGACGGAAAGCGGCATCCGCGTCGTGCGCAACGGCGGCGGCATCAAGCCGGTTGACGTCGTGACCGATCCCTTCCCGGGCTTCCCGACGGACCTTCAGGCGCAGTTCATGGGCCTGATGACCAAGTCGAACGGCATTTCGCACGTCACCGAGACGATCTTCGAAAACCGTTTCATGCATGTGCAGGAGCTTGCCCGCCTCGGCGCGAAGATCTCGCTCTCCGGCCAGACCGCGAAGATCGAGGGTGTGGAACGGCTGCGCGGCGCGCCCGTCATGGCGACGGACCTGCGCGCCTCCGTCTCGCTCGTCATCGCCGGCCTTGCCGCCGAGGGCGAGACCACGGTCTCACGTGTCTACCATCTCGACCGCGGCTTCGAGCGACTGGAAGAGAAGCTCACGCGCTGCGGCGCGGTCGTCGAACGCGTCAGCGACTAACCTTCTGCGCGCGGCGGAGTTGCAGTCCGCCGCGCGCAGTCCTATCTCGTGATCAATAATCGAGATACCGCCCATCCGCGGGAAGGACTTGCCAATGGACAGCCTGAAACTGCTCGCCCTCGACGCGGAAGACCTCTCCGTCGTCTCGGCCCACCTGCAGGACGCGGTCTTCAAGACCGACGGCCTTGCCTATGACGCCCGTCACCAGGTCTTTTCGGTCGCCATCAACCGCTTCGTCTGGGAAAAGGCGCGCGGCAAGAGCTTCGAGCGCCGCCGCGCCGTCATCGCCTTCAAGCGCGTCAATGCCGTGCGCTCGCTCGGCATCGATCGCAAGGACAAGGAAAGCGTCTTCTCCCTCCTCGCCGTAAACTTCACCCCGACGGGCGAAGGCCCTGACGGCACCGTCGAACTCGTGCTCTCCGGCAATGCTTCCGTCGCCCTCGATGTGGAATGCGTCGAAGTTCAGCTTGCAGATACCGGCGGAGCGTGGGAAACCAGCTTGAAGCCCCGCCACCCGGCGGTTTGAGCAGTGATCCGGCCTTTTGCCGGGAGACGACGGGAACTTGTGACTTGGCGATCAGACTTAACTACCAGAGCGGCGATTTCGAAACCCGGTTCGCTGCCTTCCTGACCACCAAGCGCGAGGTCTCCGAGGACGTCAACGCCATCGTTCGCACCATCATCGACGATGTACGCGCCCGCGGCGACAAGGCGCTCGCCGACTATACGAAGAAGTTCGACGGCCTCGATTTTTCGACCACCTCCATGCGCGTGACGCTGGAGGAGATCGAGGCGGCCTATGATGCCGTCGATCCGAAGATCATCGCCGCGCTCGAGCTTGCCGCCCAGCGCATCGAGAAGCACCATTCCCGCCTGATGCCGAAGGACGACATCTACGAGGACGATATCGGCGTCGGCCTCGGCTCGCGCTGGACGGCCATCGACGCCGTCGGCCTCTACGTTCCGGGCGGCACCGCGAGCTATCCGAGTTCGGTTCTGATGAACGCCGTGCCGGCCAAGGTCGCCGGCGTGCCGCGCCTCGTCATGGTCGTACCGGCCAAGGAAGGCGAGATCAACCCCGCCGTGCTCGCCGCCGCGCGCATTGCCGGCGTCGACGAGATCTACCGCATCGGCGGCGCGCAGGCCGTCGCCGCGCTCGCCTATGGCACGCAGACCATCGCCCCCGTCGCCAAGATCACCGGCCCCGGCAATGCCTTCGTCGCCGCAGCCAAGCGCCAGGTCTTCGGCACGGTCGGCATCGACATGATCGCCGGCCCCTCGGAAGTCCTCATCATCGCAGATAGCGACAACGATCCGGACTGGCTTGCCGCAGACCTGCTCGCCCAGGCCGAGCACGATGTCGGCGCCCAGTCGATCCTCGTCACCGACAGCCCTGCCCTTGCCGAAGCCGTCGAGGCCGCCGTCGAGCGCCAGCTCAAGACGCTGGCGCGTTCGGAGACGGCCGCCGCAAGCTGGCGCGATTTCGGCGCGACCATTCTTGTGCCCGATCTCAAAAAGGCCGTGCCGCTGGCAAACCGCATCGCCGCCGAGCATCTGGAGATCGCCACCGCCGATCCCGATGCCCTGCTACCGGCAATCCGCAACGCCGGCGCCATCTTCGTCGGCCGCCATACGCCCGAAGTCATCGGCGACTATGTCGGTGGCTCGAACCACGTGCTGCCGACGGCTCGTTCCGCCCGCTTCTCCTCGGGCCTCTCGGTGCTCGACTACATGAAGCGCACGTCGATCCTGCGCCTCGGCCCCGACCAGCTCCGCGCGCTCGGCCCCGCCGCCGTCACGCTTGCCGAAGCCGAAGGGCTCGGCGCCCACGCCCGCTCCGTCGCCATCCGGCTCAACATGGAGACGTGAGGCATGGGCACGAAGGGCAACTTCCGTCTCTGCGATGTGGTGCTGGACGATACGATCGGCCGGGCCACGCCCGACGTGGAGCACGAACGCGCCGTTGCCATCTTCGACCTCATCGAGGAAAACACCTTCGAGCCGATCGGCCATGCCGGCGGCCCCTACCGCCTGAACATCTCGCTGCTCGATTCCAAGCTAGTCTTCGCCATCCGCACGGAAGGCGGCGAGGATGTCGCCACCCACATTCTCTCGCTGACGCCCTTCCGCCGCATCGTGAAGGACTATTTCCTGATCTGCGAGAGCTATTACCAGGCGATCCGCTCCTCCACGCCCAGCCAGATCGAGGCGATCGACATGGGCCGGCGCGGCATCCATAACGAGGGCTCGCAAACGCTGATGGACAGGCTCTCGGGCAAGATCAAGTTCGATTTCGACACCGCCCGGCGGCTGTTCACGCTGGTCTGCGTTCTCTACTGGCGCGGGTGAGCGGATGGAGGGCGTTTCCCCGGCACTCGAAAAAGCCCGGTCGCGAACGCCCCGTTCGGTTCTCTTCATGTGCCGCATGAATGCCGTACGCTCGCCGATGGCCGAAACATTGGCCCGCAGCCTCCTGCCCGCCGGCACCTATGTCGCCTCCGCAGGCATCCGCCCCGGCGAGCGTGATCCCTTCGTCGACGCCGTGCTCGGGGAGGTCGGCCTTTCGCTCGGCCGCCATGCGCCCCATTCGCTGGACGAGCTGGAGGACGACTATTTCGACCTCATCGTCACGCTCGCGCCGGAAGCGCACCATGCAGCGCTGGAACTCACCCGCTCCATGGCCGTCGACGTCATGTACTGGCCGACGCCGGACCCCGCCGTCGCCACCGGCACGCGCGACCAGATCATGCATTCCTACCGCGAGGTTCGCGAGCACCTGAAGCTGCTGATCGAGAAGCGGCTGAAGGGTCCGGGCTGAACCGGAAACGGCCTGAAAAACGGCAAATGCAGAAAGCCGGCGCTTCGGTGTTCACAAAGCACCGGGGATTGTGTAGTTTCCGGCAAATTTTTCGAGGCGGGCATCCGGCTCGCCCTCATCCACCCTACAGGAATATCATCACAAGATGGCAAAAGAAGAAGTCCTCGAATTCCCCGGCGTCGTGACGGAACTGCTTCCGAACGCAACCTTCCGCGTCAAGCTCGAAAACGAGCACGAGATCATCGCCCACACCGCGGGCCGCATGCGCAAGAACCGCATCCGCGTTCTCGCCGGCGACAAGGTGCTGGTCGAAATGACCCCCTACGACCTCACCAAGGGTCGCATCACCTACCGCTTCAAGTAAGACGCTTCTCAAAGCCCTGGGGTAGCGCCCTCGCCCGGCCCCTGGCCCTGGAGCGAAACACGGCGCCCCCGGCGCTTTCCCGGAGACCCCATGGCGCAGACCGACAAGCTCATCCTCGCCTCCGGCTCGCCGCGCCGCGTCGAACTGCTCGCGCAGGCCGGCATCGAGCCCGCGCGCCTGATGCCGATGGATATCGACGAGACGCCGAAGCGTTCCGAGCATCCTCGCTCGCTCGCGCGGCGCCTTTCGACCGGCAAGGCGCAGGCGGCGCTGGCCGCCATCAAGGGCGATCCCGCCTTTGCCGGCAGCTATATCCTGGCCGCCGATACGGTCGTTTCCGTCGGCCGGCGCATCCTGCCGAAGACGGAAATGATCGACGAGGCATCGAGCGCGCTGCATCTCCTGTCCGGCCGCAGCCACCGCGTCTTCACCGGCGTCTGCCTCATCACGCCGGATCGCACCGTGCGCCAGAAGGTCATCGACACGAAGGTGCGCTTCAAGCGGCTGTCGACCACCGACATCGAGCATTACCTCGCCTCCGGCCAATGGCGCGGCAAGGCGGGCGGCTATGCCATCCAGGGCATTGCCGGCAGCTTCGTCGTCAAGCTGGTCGGCTCCTATACCAATGTGGTCGGCCTTCCCCTCTACGAAACCCTCGCTCTCCTCTCCGGCGAAGGCTTCGACGTGCATGCCGGCTGGGCGGACGCCTGACATGGCGGACGAGACCGAAAAGCCCTCCGCCACCGTGGCGCCCCTGCGCAAGGCCGTGCCCTGCCCCATCTGCAAGCGCCCTTCGGCCCGCGAGCACTATCCCTTCTGCTCCAATCGCTGCCGCGACGTCGATCTCAATCGCTGGCTCTCCGGCTCCTACGCCATTCCCGTCGCCGATGACGAGGCGAAAGCCGACGAAGACGATATGTGACAGCCCTGTCACACGGCAAAAATGCAATCTTTTCCACAACTTGAAAAGCCAACCATTTTTCCCGCAAAAAACCACCGATGGGGCTGGACACATTTTTGCAAGATGCTATAACCCCGCTCGCTTCCGGGGCGAAACCAAGCGCCCCACGGATTTCCAAGGAAATCCAAGCCGGATGCCCGGATAGCTCAGTTGGTAGAGCAGCGGATTGAAAATCCGCGTGTCGGTGGTTCAAATCCGCCTCCGGGCACCACTTCATCAGCCTTCACGAACTCCGTCTCCGTCGATCGCTGCCGATCACCTGCCATTCTTCCATCACCGAATTCGATGCATCTGTCAGCGAAACTCGCGTGAACGATCATGGAAAACCGGCTAGACCTTGGCCGCTTCGTTCCGCCGGGCGAAAGCGGAATTGCGGTTTACCGGAGTGAATATCCATGAGCATCGTCGAAAGCCTCAGCCCTCGCTCGCTCCGGGCGCCGGAAAGCGGGATCGTCGAAGTCGTCAATTATGCGCGCGGGCGCGAGGGATTGATTCCGCTCTGGGTGGGCGAAGGCGATCTGCCGACGCCGGATTTCATAGCGCGTGCGGCCTCCGACGCCCTCCTGCGCGGTGAAACCTTCTATACTTGGCAGCGCGGCATCCCGGAACTGCGCTCGGCGCTCTCGCGCTATTATGCGCGCCGCTTCGGCGCAAAGCTGCCGGACGAGCATTTCTATGTGGTCGGCTCCGGCATGCAGGCGATCAAGCTTGCCATCGAGGCGCTGGTCTCGCCGGGCGACGACATGGTCTATCTGACACCGGCCTGGCCGAATTTTGCGGCGGCGGCCGAGCTGTCCGGGGCCAATGCAGTCGCCGTCCCGCTGGATTTTGCCGGCGGTCGCTGGCAGATCGATCTTGACCGCGTCGAGGCTGCGATCACGCCGAAGACGCGCGCGCTCTTCGTCAACACCCCGTCGAACCCCACCGGATGGACCGCGACGCGCGAGGACCTGGCGAACCTCCTCGCCATCGCGCGGCGCCACGATCTCTGGATCATGGCCGACGAGATCTATGCGCTCTATCATTATGCCGGCGGTCGCGCGCCTTCCTTCCTCGACGTGATGGAGGAAGGCGACCGGGTTGTCTTCGTCAACTCCTTCTCGAAGAACTGGTCCATGACCGGCTGGCGTGTCGGCTGGATCGTCGCGCCGCCGGAAATCGGCCAGGTGCTGGAAAACCTCATCCAGTATTCCACCTCCGGCGTGCCGCAGTTCCTGCAGCAGGGCGCGATCGTGGCGCTCGACGAGGGCGATGCCTTCGTGCAGGCGAATATCGACAAGGCGGCGCGCAACCGCGACGTCTTCTGCGATGCACTGATCGCCACCAACCGGGTGGAGACGCTGAAGCCAGACGGCGCACTCTATGCGTTCCTGAAGATCGACGGCGTGACGGATTCACGCCTTGCCGCGCTCGATATCGTCGACCGCACCAATGTGGGCCTTGCGCCCGGCACGGCCTTCGGTCCGGGCGGTGCGCTTTTCATGCGCGCCTGCTTCCTGAGAGACCCCGCGCAGGTCGCCGAAGCGGCCGACCGGCTCGCCCGCTACATCGCCGCCCGCTGATCAGCCCAGCCGGGCGAGCAGGAAATCCGCGCGCGCATCCACCGGCGTCTTCGGCAGGACAACCGTTTCGTAGCCGAGCGCCGGGTAGGTCTTTTCGAGGCGCGCATATTCGCAAAGCGCGGCGTCGAAACCGTGCCGGCGCTCCGGGTCTTCGGCATAGATTTCCGGCCAGGGCGGTGTGAGGAAGACCTTGCTGTTATAACGATGCTGCGTGGCAAGCGCGGCCATCACCGGCTCTCCACAGGTCGCCTCGAGCGCCGATGCGGCATCTATCAGCCCTCGGTCGAAGAACACGAGGCCATCGTGGTCGTGCATCCGTTCCCGGTCGGCAAGCGCCATTGCGATGGCGCGGCGGGCGAAGGCGGCAAGGTCCCGCCACGGCAGGGCGTCGCCCCCTGCCGCCAGTTCTTCCTGCACGATGCGGCGACCCGGCTCCTCCACCACCGCATGGCCACGCCGGCGCAACTCTTCAAGGAGGGTTGACTTCCCCCCGCCGGAGCAGCCGGAAAGCACGATGAAACGGTCTGACATGATCTGGTCTTTCGTGGATTGAAGAACGCCGGGTGCAATAGCGGTTGCGTCCCGTCTGCATGCGGGCTGATATGCTTCCCAATTTGCACGATTCGGGGAATGACATGGCGGTTCTGGTTACGGGCGGCGCGGGCTATATCGGCAGCCATATGGTGTGGGCGCTCGTCGATGCCGGCGAGGAGGTCGTGGTGCTCGACCGGCTTTCCACCGGCTTCCGTTGGGCCGTGGCGCCGGAGGCGCGCTTCTACGAAGGCGACATCGCCGATACGGCGCTGCTGGCACGTATCTTCTCCGAGAACGCGGTCGATGCGATCATCCACTTCGCCGGCTCGATCGTCGTGCCGGAATCGGTCGCCGACCCCCTCTCCTATTACGAGAACAACACGGTCAAGTCGCGGGCGCTGATCGCGGCCGCCGTAGCGGCGAAGGTGCCCCATTTCGTCTTCTCCTCCACCGCCGCCGTCTACGGCACGCCGGACGGCACAGAGCCGGTGGTGGAAACCGCCGCGCTCCGGCCGGAATCGCCCTACGGCTCCTCCAAGCTGATGACCGAGATCATGCTGCGCGACACGGCCGCCGCACACGACTTCACCTATACGGCGCTGCGTTATTTCAATGTGGCGGGGGCCGATCCGCGCGGCCGCACGGGCCAGTCCACCAAAGGCGCGACGCATCTCATCAAGGTCGCCTGCGAGGCCGTCCTCGGCAAGCGCGGCGGCATGGACGTCTACGGCACGGACTACCCGACGCCCGACGGCACCTGCATCCGCGACTATATCCATGTCAGCGACCTTGCCAATGCGCATCTGAAGGCGCTGCAGCGCATGCGGGCGGGCGGCGGCTCCATCGTCGCCAATTGCGGCTATGGCCGCGGGTTTTCCGTTCTGGAGGTGCTGGAGCAGGTGAAGGCCGTTTCGGGCAGGGAGTTCCCGGTGCATTTCGCCGGCCGCCGGCCGGGCGACGCAGTCCTCATCGTCGCCAATCCCTCCGTGGCGATGCAGGAACTTGGCTGGACGCCACAGCATGACGACCTTGCCTTCATCGTGCGCACGGCGCTCGACTGGGAAGACCATCTCGGCAAGCGCAACCAGCGCTAAGGCGTCTTTGCCGGAAATGCCACGGGCCGGCCGAGGTGCGCATGGAGCGCCTTGGGGCAGTTTCAGGCCTCGCCGAGCTGCGCCTTCTCATAGGCGATGGCACGCTGGATAAGCTGCGCCCAAACCTCTTCGTAGAAAGCGCCGTCGAGGCCGAGCGCCTCGGCGTTGCGGCGGGCGTTATCCCGCACCTGCCGGACGCGCTCCGGCACGTCGGCGGGAATGCCGAGACCCGCCTTGATCTCCGCCGCGCGGCCGATGAAGCTCCAGCGCTCGGCAAAGAGCGCCATCAGCGCGCTGTCCACCCGGTCGATATTCTCCCGGATTTCCATCATCGTGGTGCACTCAGCCGCAGTCTTCGCCATTCCGGTCTCCTTCATGGGCACCCGGATAGCAGAGGATCGTTTGGGGGGAAAGGCGTTCCGGTGTCGCAAGGGGCGGGACCGTGTTCGAGGCCACATGCAGGCCCGGGGGTTAGGCAAAAGGAGGGTGCGGTCCTGTCTTTCGCCTGCGGGCCTGCATGCTGGCCGAGAAGAACCCTAGGCAAACAAGCTGGCGCGAGGCTGGAAGCCGTTACGTAGCGTTAAGCCACGTTGCAGAGGCGTTGCGTTCACAACGAGCGAAGCTCCCGGCAGGTCCGCCAGGAGCTTCGAAAATCGCCGGATCGCGCCGCCGATCAGTTGGCGTTGGCGGCCGGAACCATCGGGCGATAATCGCCACGGTCCGTGTTCTTGTATTCGACGGTCGTGTCGCGGACGGCAACGCGGTCGCCGATGCTGTGCGTGCGGACCGGGTCGACGTTCTGGGACTTCACGGCATCCGGCGTACCGCCGACATAATACTCGCCCGAGGCGAAGGCGGCGGAAGCACCGAAGACGGAAGCGGCGACGAGGGCGGCGGTGAAGATCTTGGTCATGGTTATATTCCTTGTTCTGTCTTGTGGTTCAGGTCTTGGGAGGAGGACGGTCAATTACTTGGCGTTCGGAGCGACCGAGCGGTAATCGCCATGGTCATAGGAGCTGGCTTCTGCGGCCTGGCCCTTGATGACGTGCTTGTCGCCGATGCTGTTGGTGCGGAAGGCGTCGACATTCGTCTGGCTCTGCACCGGTGCCGGCGCGCCGCCGACATAGTAGTCGCCCGAGGCGAAAGCCGTGGAGGCGCCAAAGACGGAAGCGGCGATGAGGGCGGCGGCAAAGGTGGTGGAGAGGGTCTTGGTCATGGTCGTATTCCTTGATTCAGTCTTGCATTCGATATCCGGGAGCTTGCCGGCCCCGCCGGCAAGCTTTCCGCTTGGCAATGGTTAGCGGGACATGTCCGAGCCGGCCGGGCGATAGTCGCCATGGTCATAGGGCTGGGCGATGGGGGCGTGACGCTTGATGGCCACATGCTTGTCGCCGATGCTGTTCGTCTGGAACCGGTCGACATTCTGGCTCTGGCTGCTCACGGCGTCCGGCGAGCCACCGACATAATAGTCGCCGGAAGCGAAGGCGGCGGAGGCGCCGAAGACGGAGGCCGCGACGAGGGCGGCGGCGAAAGTGGTGTTGAGGGTCTTGGTCATGGTCGTTGTCCTTTCCTATATGGGTCTATGGAAGCGGCGGTGTGGTCTTGCTCGATTGCCGGGGCGGGCCATTTCGGGGCGCTCACGGCTCTCTTCGCTTCAACAGTTCCGACATCGTCTTTCCCTTGGTTGTCTTCCCGAAAACGGGGTGTGCCGCTTTCGTGAATTAAAGATGGTCCCTCAATTTGTGGGACGCAAGGGTCTGTTTTTGGAAACAACCGTCAACGTTTTCTGAACAATGAAAACCACCGTTTCCGACCACAACCGGAATGGACGGAACGCAAGGAAATCACCTGCCGGGGTCGCTTGCCCGGGCACGGGCCGAACTCATTAATCTGTTGATTTAAAATTGGATTTTTTCCGCCAGATTGGCGATTTCGCCAAAACGCACGCAGAAAATGCAGCGCGGGTGCGCATCGTTAACACTTGCGGCGGTAAAAACCCGGACCGGCGATTTCAAGAGTTTCACGAATGTGTGACGCATAAAAAATCGGCCCTGAAACGCCATTCAGGGCCGATTGAATTGCGGCAGGAATGTGGCGGAGATGCTCACAGACACGCCGGCGATTCCCTTACCAGGCCTACCCTGTCCGCTTCAGGCGGCGCGCAGATAGTGCTCCGTCAGTTCCGTCCAGAAGGCGGCGCCGACCGGCAGCAGGTCGTCGTTGAAATTGTAGCCGGGGTGGTGAAGCGACTTGTCGTCCTCCCCGCTCCGGCCGCCGAGGAAGAAATAGGTGCCCGGCCGTTCCTTCAGCATATAGGCGAAGTCCTCGCTGCCCATGAAGGGGCGCTCGAGGTCGACAACCTTGTCGGCACCGGCAAAGCGCACGGCAAGGTCGCGCACCAGATCCGTTTCGGCCTTGTGGTTGACCGTCGCATCGTAGAAGCGCTGGTAGTTCACCGTCGCGCTCATGCCGTAGCTTTCGGCCTGCCGCTCGGCGATGAGGCGGATGCGGCGCTCCAGCTCGTCGCGGACAGTGGGGTCGAAGGAGCGGATGCCGACGACGATCTCCGCACGGCTCGGGATGATGTTGCTGGCCGAACCGGCATGGAAGGAACCGACCGTCACCACCGTCGGATCGAGCGGGTGGATGTTGCGCGAGACGATGGTCTGCAGCGCCATGACTATGGACGCGCCGCAGACGATGGGGTCCGCCGTCTCCTGCGGCTCCGCGCCATGGCCGCCGACGCCGTTGACGGTGATGCGCGCCTCGTCCACCGCCGCCATGATCGGGCCGTCGCGCAGGGCGAACTGGCCGAAGGGCAGGTTCGGCTCGTTATGGAGCGCAAACACGGCGTCACAGGGGAATTTTTCGAACAGTCCCTCCTCCACCATGATCTTCGCCCCGCCGAAATTCTCCTCGGCCGGCTGGAAGATCAGGTGCACCGTGCCATCGAAATTGCGCCGCTCGGCAATCGCCCTGGCCGCCCCCAGCAGCATGGCGGTGTGCCCGTCATGGCCGCAGGCATGCATCTTGCCCGGCGTCTTGCTGGCATAGGGAAGGCCCGTCTCCTCGAAGATCGGCAATGCATCGATATCCGCGCGGATGCCGATGGACCTGCGGCTCGTGCCGTTCGTCAGCGTCGCGACGAGGCCCGTCTTCGCAAGGCCGCGCGTGACCTTGTAGCCGTAGCCTTCCAGATGCCGCGCGATGACGTCGGAGGTGCGCACCTCCTCAAGGCCGAGTTCCGGGTGCTCGTGCAGGTCCCGGCGGATCGCCACCATTTCAGGCATGGAATTGAGAAGGGTCGTATGAATTGTCATTCAAGCACCACGTGTCGGAATCTTGCTTTCGAAATAGCGGAAGGCGACCACCAGGATGGCGGTCAGGCAAAGGTAGATGAGCGCCAGCAGCAGCAGCGGCTCGTAAGTAATGTAGGTTTCCTGCCGCACCTTGGAGATGACGGCATAGACGTCGATGACGGTGATCGTCGCGACGAGCGGCGTCGACTTCAGCTGCAGGACCGTCTCGCCGTTCAGCGTCGGCAGGGCGCGATGCACGGCGCGCGGCAACCAGATGCGGCGGAAGGCGGTGAACGGGCTCATGCCATAGGCGCGGGCGGCTTCCAGCTCTCCGCGCGGCACGCCGGCAAAGGCCCCGCGCATCACCTCGCCCTCATAGGCGGCAAAGGATAGCGTCAGCGCCGCGACACCATAGGGCCAGGCCTCGCGCAGATAGGGCCACAGGAACGAGCTGCGGATGCTGGGGAACTGCGGGAACAGTGAGCCGAGGCCGTAATAGAGCAGCCACAACTGCAGGAGCAGCGGCGTGCCACGGATGACGGTGCAGAACCCTTTCGCCAGCGCCTTCAGCGGCCAAGGCCCCGTCACCTGCACGAGGCCGATGGGCACGGCGAGCAGAAAACCGAGAAAGGCCGTGCTGAACAGCATCAGCAGCGTCACCCCGACACCGTGGGCGAGACGCCCGGAATATTTCGGCACCCAGTCCCAGCGCATGAACCAGACGACGCAGAAGACGAGGATGGCGGCGATCGCCATCAGCACGATGCGGTGCGGCTTGAAGAAGCTCTGCTTCGAGGGCAGCTCGGTGAGCGCCATGGCGGAGACGGTTTGCTCGCTCATCAGGCCGGCCTCACCATGCCGCGCCGGTAGTGGCGCTCTATGAAGCCGATCAGCACGTTGGAAACCAGCGTGATCATTAGGTAGAGCGCACCCGCCGCGCAGAAGAAGAGAAGATAGGCCTTGGTGCTGCCCGCCGCCTGGCGCGTGACCAGCGTCAGCTCGCTGAAGCCGACGACGGCCAGCAGCGCCGTATCCTTGGTGGCGATCAGCCAGAGGTTAGAAAGGCCGGGAATGGCATGCGGCAGCATGGCCGGCAGGGTGACTCGGCGCATGATCTGCACCGGCGACATGCCATAGGCCCGCGCCGCCTCGATCTCGCCCGCCGGCACCGCCTTGATCGCCCCGCGCAACACCTCCGTCGAATAGGCGCCCTGCACAACGCCGATGACGAAGATGCCCGCCGCAAGCCCGCTGATATCGACCGCGCCCCAGCCGAGGGCGGCGGAAATCTGGTTCAGCACGTCCGTGCCGGCATAATAGAGAATGAGGATCAGAACGAGCTCGGGCACCGCACGCACGAGCGTCGTGTAGACTTCCAGCAGGTCCTTCGTAACCGGGCCACCATAGAGCTTGCCCATCGCCCCGCCGGTGCCGAGGATGAGGCCAAGCCCGTAGCCGCCGATGGCGATCTGGATGGAATTCCACAATCCCGCCAGGAGAACCCCGCCCCAGCCGGGCGGTTCAAGGGCAAGCAGGCTCCAGTTGATCAGCGATCCGGCATCGGCCATGGGGTCTCGTGTCCGTTTCAGGAGAAAGGCCGGCGGCAGGCGCCGCCGGCGTCAGAGAGCGAGGCGATCAGCCGCCGTAGATGTCGAAGTCGAAGTACTTCTTCGAGAACTCTTCGTACTTGCCGTTCTCGCGGATCGCCTTGATCGCGGCATTGATCTTATCCTTCAACTCGGTCTCGCCCTTGCGCAGGCCGACGCCGACGCCGAGGCCGAGGACTTCCGTGTCATCCTTGACCATGCCCTTCATGTCGCAGCAGGCGCTGCCCTGCTCGCTCTTGAGGAACTCCAGCATGGCGACGGAGTCGGCCTGCACCGCATCGATGCGGCCGGCGGCGAGGTCGTTGTTGGCCTCGTCCTGCGTCTGGTATTCCTTGACCGTCACGCCCGCCGGGGCGAAATACTTGTTGGCATAGACCTGGTGGATGGTCGCCACCTGCACGCCGAGCGTCTTGCCGGCAAGACCTTCGGGCGTCGGCTCGAACTTCTGGTCCTTCGGACCGATGATGCCCGGCAGCGAGTTGTAGTACTTATCCGAGAAGTCGATGGTCTGCTGGCGCTCCGGCGTGATCGACATGGAGCCGATGATCATGTCGATCTTGCTGGTGGTCAGCGCCGGGATGATACCGTCCCAGGCGACGGGCGTCACGACGCAGTCGAGCTTGGCTTCGGCGCAGATCGCCTTCATGAAGTCCACTTCCCAGCCTTCCCAGTTGCCAGAGGCATCCGGCGAGGTGAAGGGCGGATAGGGCTCGGCGGCGAAGCCGACGCGGACCTGCTGGGCGGCCGCGCCGGAAATGGCCGCAAGGCCGATGGCGGCGGCAAGGGCGATGGTCTTCAAGGCACTCTTCATGGTCTTCCCTCTGTTGGTCTTATGATTTTCAGTGGATGGAGCTGATGAATTTCTTGAGGCGTTCCGATTTCGGCGCGCCGAATATCTCGTCGGGCGGGCCCTGTTCCTCGATGACGCCTCCGGCCAGGAACACGACATGGCTAGCCACGTTGCGCGCGAACTTCATCTCGTGGGTGACAAGGATCATCGTGCGCTTCTCCTTGGCGAGGTCGCCGATGACGGAAAGCACCTCGCCTACCAGTTCCGGGTCGAGCGCGGAGGTGGGTTCGTCGAAGAGCATGACATGCGGCTGGATGGCGAGCGCCCGGGCAATGGCCGCGCGCTGCTGCTGGCCGCCGGAAAGGAAGGCCGGATAGGCATCGCGCTTTTCATAAAGCCCGACGCGGCGCAGAAGCGCCTCGGCCCGGTCGACGGCCTCGTCCTTCTTCACGCCCAGCACATGGACGGGCGCCTCGATGACGTTTTCCAGGATGGTCATGTGCTGCCAGAGATTAAAGCTCTGGAACACCATGCCGAGGCGGGAGCGGATGCGCTGAACCTGCCTGCGGTCGGAAGGCATAATGCCGCCATGGCCGTCCTTCTTCATGGCGATGGTCTCGCCGTGAATCGTCACCGTGCCGGCGCTCGGAAGCTCCAGCATGTTGATACAGCGAAGGAAGGTGGACTTGCCGGAGCCGGAACCGCCGATGATGGCGATGACGTCGCCCTCATGCGCGGTGAGCGATACGCCCTTGAGAACCTCCAGCGGCCCGAAGCGCTTGTGCAGGTCCGTGACCGCGATTGCCTCGGCACGTTCCGTCATCGTGGAGAGGTCTCCAGCGCACGGAAAATCGATGCATGACTCATGCCAAATTCCCCTGTTTTCCAGCGTTCCCGCGGGCATCTTCGGCCCGTCGTTTCCTCTTGTTGAAACCATCGTGGCACTTGTTAAGAAATTGTTCAAGCGTATAATAGCTGCATCGCTGACTTTTCCGGCAGCGCCCACCACGATCCAATTTCATGAGGAGCACTGAATGACCGCCTACGGTTCGCAGGAAATGTCGGCCCCCCTGAAGCGCGTCCTGATGCGCCGCCCAGGCAGCAGCCTTGCGGCGGCCGATCCGGCCAAGTGGCATTACGGCCCGACCTTCGACGGCGCCCGCGCGGTCCACCAGTACAAGGCCTTCGCCGAGCTGGTCGAAAAATCCGGCACCGAGATCATCTGGCTGGAGGATGACGGCGACGGGCTTGCCGACGCCATGTTCACCCACGACCCGTCGCTGATGTCGGATCATGGCGCGATCCTGCTGCGCATGGGCAAGCCGCTGCGCGTCGCCGAGACGGCGCTGCACGAGAAGGCCTATGCCGAACGGCAGATCCCGATCCTCGGCCGCATCACGGGCGAAGGCACCGTCGAGGGCGGCGACTGCATCTGGCTCGACGCGAAGACGCTGGTCATCGGCCGCGGCGTGCGCACCAATCAGGAAGGCATCGATCAGATCACACAGATCCTCGCGCCGCACGGCGTCACGGTTCTCGCCTATGACCTGCCGCTCTGGCATGGCGAGGAAGCCTGCCTGCACCTGATGAGCGTGATGAGCCCGCTTGCCGACGACCTCGCGCTCGTCTTCGCGCCGCTCCTGCCGGCCGCCTTCTACCAGATGCTGAAGAAGCGCGGTATTCGCCTCATCGAGGCTCCCGCCGACGAGTTCCACGCCAGCAACGGCCTGTCGCTGAACGTGCTGCCGACCCGCCCCCACGAGGTCATCATGGTCGAGGGCTTCCCGGCGACCAAGGCGGCCATGGAAGCGGCCGGCTGCAAGGTGGAGACCTTCGAGGCCGACGCGCTCTGCATCGCCTGCGAAGGCGGCCCGACCTGCCTGACGCGGCCGGTGCTGCGCCGCGCTGCATAAGAGCAATTCCAGCAAAAGCGTATAACGGTTTTGCTGGAATTGCGTAAAACCTAGAAGAGGCACCATGGCCCGCCGGACCTTCCATCGCGCTCCCGAAGCCGAACGCCGCCACGATCTGATCGAGGCGACGCTCGACTGCATCGCGGAATATGGCCTCGAAGGCGCGACGGTCCGGCAGATCGCCATCAAGGCGGGCGTCACGGCGGGCCTCATCCGGCATTATTTCCAGTCGAAGGAGCATATCCTTCAGGAGGCCTACCGCATCGTCATCGCAAGGCTCACCGAAAAGGCCGAGCGGGTGACGGGCGATCCGCAGACGCGGCTGCGCGACTTCATCGTCATCAACCTGACGGAGCCGGTCGCCAACAGCCGCAGCCTCTCGCTCTGGGCCTCGTTCATCAGCCGTGTCAGCGTCGATCCCGAACTCGCCGCCATCCACCGCGAAGGCTATCTCAGCTTCCGCAATGCGCTGGAAGCGCTGCTCGCGGATTTCCTCACCGAGCGTGGCGCGGACGCCTCGCCGGAGCGCTGCCGCCGGCTCGCCATCGCCATCAACGGCCTGCTCGACGGCCTGTGGCTGGAAGGCTGCCTTGCCGGCGAACTCTTCGGCGACAGCGAACTCGTCGAGATCGCGCTCACCACAATCGAAACGCTCCTCGGACTGCCCCTGAAACCCGCCAGGGACTAGACGACATTTCATACGGAGGACGGCATGCGCTACGCATCCATCACAGACCGGCTTCAGAATCTCGGCTCGGAAAAATGGGCCGTCCACGCCGCCGCGCGGCGCATGAAGGCGGAAGGCAAGCCCGTCATCGAGCTGACCATCGGCGAGCCGGACGTGCCGCCGGACCCGGCGCTCCTGGCCGAGGCCACCCGCGCCATGCATGCCGGCCGCTACCGCTATTCCAACGGCCGGGGCGAACCCGCGGTCGTCGCCGCGCTGGTGCGCAAGTACCAGAAGCGCCGCAGCGACGTGACCGCCGAAAACGTGCTCTGCTTCCCCGGCACCCAGACCGCGCTCTTCTCCGTCATGCTCGGCCTCGTCGAGGCGGGTGATGCTGTGCTCGTCGGCGATCCGCTCTATGCGACCTATGAAGGCGTCATCCGCGCGACCGGCGCGGAACAGGTCGCCGTGCCGCTGCGCCCGGAAAACGGCTTCCACATGAAGGCCGCGGACCTCGAGGCCGCCATCACACCGGAATGCCGCGTGCTGCTGCTCAACACGCCGCACAACCCCACCGGCGCAGTGCTGACCGCACAGGAGATCGCCGAGATCGGCGCCGTCTGCCGCAAGCACGACCTCTGGATCGTCTGCGACGAGGTCTACGAACAGCTCGTCTTCGGCGCGGGTTTCGCCTCGCCCTTCGACAATCCGGACCTTGCCGAGCGCACCATCGTCGTCTCCTCCATCTCGAAATCCCACGCCGCGCCGGGCTTCCGCAGCGGCTGGGCGATCGGCCCGGCGGAATTCTGCACCCGGCTGCTGTCGGTCTCCGAAACCATGCTCTTCGGTGTCCAGCCCTTCATCGCCGACATGACGGCCTATGCGCTCGACAATCCGATCTCGACCGCCGCCACCATGCGCCAGAGCTACAAGGCGCGCGCCGCGCGCTTTGCCGATGCCCTTTCCCGCGCGCCCGGCCTCGTGCCGCTGCCGCCTGAAGCCGGCATGTTCATCGTCGTCGACGTCTCGGAGACCGGCATGAGCGGCGAGGAGTTCGCCTGGGCGCTCCTGAACGAGGAACTCGTCGCCGTCATGCCGGGTTCGTCCTTCGGCGAAGGCGCGGCCGGCTTCATCCGCCTCAGTCTCACCGTGCCCGATGCCCATATCGACGAGGCCTGCCGGCGCATCGCCGCGCTCGCCGCCCGTTCCACCCTGCCGAAGGAGCGCCGCGCATGACCACGAAGACCGTCGGGGAAGTTCTCGTCGACCTGCTGGAGGCCAATGGCGTCGACGTCGTATTCGGCATTCCGGGCGTGCACACGGTCGAGCTTTACCGGGGCCTTGCCGCCTCGAAGATCCGCCACATCACCCCGCGCCACGAACAGGGCGCGGGCTTCATGGCCGACGGCTATGCGCGCGTTTCCGGCAAGCCTGGCGTCGCACTCGTCATCACCGGCCCGGGCCTCACCAACACGATCACGGCGATGGCGCAGGCGCGGCAGGATTCCGTGCCGATGCTGGTGATATCAGGCGTCAACCGGCGCGATTCGCTCGGCCACGGCCGCGGCATGCTGCATGAGCTGCCCGACCAGCAGGGCATGATGAAGACGCTGGCGCTCTATTCGCATACGCTTCTCAACCCCGCCGACCTGCCGCTCGTCGTCGAGCGCGCCTTCGCCGTGCTGCTCTCGGGCCGCCCCGGCCCGGTCCATATCGAAATTCCGACGGACGTGATGGCGACGCCCATCGAGACGGGCATTTTCCCGGCCGCCGTCGCGACACGTCCGCGCGCCGATGCGGAAACCCTGCAGCGCGCCGCCATCCTCTGCACCAACGCCTCCCGCCCCGTCATCCTCGCCGGCGGCGGCGCGGTGACGGCGGAAGAGGAGATCCGCGAGCTGGCCGAGCGTATCGGCGCGCCGGTCGTCACGACGGTCAATGCCCGCGGCATGCTCGCCGGCCATCCGCTTCGCGTGCCCGCCAGCCCCAGCCTCAAGGCGGTGCGCCGGCTTCTTTCCGATGCCGACCTCGTCGTCGCCTTCGGCACGGAATTCGGCCCGACCGACTACGACATCAATGTCGACGGCGGCTTCCCGCGCCTCAAGACGCTGATCCGCGTGGATATCGATGCCGCGCAGCTCGCGCGCACGCCGCAAACGGGCCTTTCGATCTTCTCCAGCGCCAAGACGGCCGCTGCCGGCATGCTCGGCTTCCTGGAAGGCCACAAGCCGATCGGCAACGGCGCGCCCCGCGCAGAGGCGGCGCGCAAGGGCGCATGGGCCGAGCTGACGGCCAAGATGCAGGCGGAAGTCGGCGTCATCGACGCGATCTGGCGCACCCTGCCGAAGGCGATCATCGTCGGCGACTCGACGCAGGCCGTTTATGCAGGCAACTATTATTGCGATGCGCCGCGCGCGCGCAGCTGGTTCAACGCCGCGACGGGCTACGGCGCGCTCGGCTTCGCCCCGCCCGCCGCCGTCGGTGCGGCACTCGCCGAACCCGATGCGCCCATCGTCTGCCTCGTCGGCGACGGCGGCCTGCAGTTCTCGCTGTCGGAAATCGGCTCGGCGGTGGATGCCGATGCCCGCGTGATCTTCCTCGTCTGGAACAATGACGGCTATCAGGAGATCGAGAACTACATGGTCGACGCCGGCATCACGCCCGAAGGCGTAAAACCCTCCGCGCCCGATTTTATCGCCATCGGCACCGCCTATGGCGTGCCCTCCGAACGCCTAGCGGATGTCAGGGACCTGCCGGCGGTACTGGAGCGGGCGGGGGACCGCCGCGGCCCGAGCCTCATCGAAATCCATCAGACAAAGACAGCCGGCGCGACCGCATGATGCATGGAAAAAGGCCCGGTTTCCCGGGCCTTTTCCTTGAGCGAGGCGCTGAAAGGCTCAAACGGCCGGACGGCTCTTGAGCAGGTCGCGGATTTCCGTGAGGAGCTGCACGTCTTCCGGCGGCGTCGCGGGTTCGGCGGCACCGGCTGCCTTTTCCTTCTCCAGCGAGGCGCGCATGCGGTTCACGCCCTTGACCATCAGGAAGATGATCCAGGCGAGGATGAGGAAGTTGATGAGGGCGGTGATGAAGCTGCCATAGGCGAAGACGGCGCCCTGCTCGCGGGCGGCGGCAAGCGAGCTGGCCGTCACATTGCCCGACAGCGCAATGAAATAGTTGGAAAAATCGAAGCCACCGCCGGTCAGGGCGCCGATGATGGGCATGACGAGGTCGTTGACGACGGATTCGACGATCCTGTTGAAGGCTGCACCGATGATGACGCCGACGGCAAGGTCCATGACATTGCCGCGGGCGATAAACGCCTTGAACTCGTTGAGCATATGGGTCTCCTGTTGCTGCGACGCAAAAGCAACCTAGTGCAGTTTGCGCGCCCGGGAAACTGCGATCCATCAATATTTAATCGTTTCTACGACGAGCATCTCCCTCAGACCTTCGGCGCAATTTCCTTCGCCCCCGCTTTGGCCTATTCTCTCACAAGAAGGCCGAAGGATTGCGGGAGGATGCATGCCGGGCTCGCTGATATTCGCCCTGGCGCTCGCCTATCTGCTGCTGCTCTTCGCGGTCGCCAGCTACGGCGACCGCAAGGCGCGGCGCTCCGGCCACACGTCGAAAGGCCGGCCGCTTGTCTACGCGCTGAGCCTTGCCATCTACTGCACCTCCTGGACCTATTTCGGCGGCGTCGGCCTTGCCACCACCCACGGGCTGGAATTCATCGGCATCTATATCGGCCCGATCCTGATGTTCACGCTCGGCATGCCGCTCATTCGCCGCATCGTGACGCTGGCGAAGTCCGAGCGCCTCACCTCCATCGCCGACTTCGTCGCCGCCCGTTACGGCAAGAATCCGGGCATCGCCGCCGTCGTCGCGCTCATCTCGCTGATCGGCTACATTCCCTATATCGCGCTGCAACTGAAAGCCGTCTCCAGCTCCGTCGCCGCCATGGTGGATACGACCGGCTTCGGCATCGCCGCCTCGGGCGGCCTCGTTGACCTGCCTCTGGTCGTGACGCTCTTCCTCGCCTGCTTCGCCACCGTCTTCGGCACGCGCCACACGGACGCGACCGAGCACCAGGATGGCCTGATCCTCGCGATCTCGATGGAATCGCTGGTCAAGCTGGTCGCCATCGCCTCGGTCGGCCTCTATGTCGTCTACTTCATGTTCGACGGCCCGGGCGACCTCTGGCGGCGCGCCGCGGAGAACGAGCGCGTCATGCAGTCGCTAAGCTACGAGACGCCGGTTGCGCGCTGGATCCTGCTCATCGTGCTCTCCGCTTTCGCCATCGTCATGCTGCCGCGCCAGTTCCACGTCACGGTCGTGGAGAACCGCACGGCCGGTGAATTGCGCACGGCGGGCTTCCTCTTCCCGCTCTATCTCATCGCCATCAACCTCTTCGTGCTGCCCGTCGCCATCGGCGGCGTGATGACCTTCAACGGCCAGGGCGACGGCGACCTCTACGTGCTGACCCTGCCCTTCGCGCTCGACCAGCCGATCCTGACGCTCGTCGCCTTCATCGGCGGCTTCTCCGCCGCAACCGCCATGGTCATCGTCGCCTCGGTGGCGCTGTCGATCATGGTGTCGAACGACATCGTCATCCCGGTCGTGCTCCGGCGCAACCTCATCGGCGGCGTCGAGCAGCAGGAGGACCTGTCGCGCATGCTGCTGCGCATCCGGCGGCTCGCGATCTTCTTCGTCCTGCTGCTCGGCTATGCCTATTATCGTGCCGCGACCGCCAATGCGGGCCTCGCCTCCATGGGCCTGCTCGCCTTCGCGGCGGCGGCGCAGGTCGCGCCGGCCCTGCTTGGCGGCCTGTTCTGGCGCAGCGCCAATGCACGCGGCGCCATGGCCGGCATGATTTCCGGCCTCGTCGTGTGGGCCTACCTGCTCTTCCTGCCGAGCATCGGGGTCGCGGACAACGCCTTCGTCGCCGAAACCGTGCTCGGCTTCCTCTTCCCCGGCTCGACCGTCTTCACGGGCGAAGCGGCCGATCCGCTGGTCAACGCGACCCTCATCGCCATGATGGTCAATGTCGGCGCCTATGTCGTCGGCTCGCTCACCCGCAACCCGACCTCGCTGGAGCGCCTGCAGGCCGGCACCTTCATCCGCTCCAAGCCGCGCCTCGAGCGGGCCTTCCGGGGCCGGCGCACGAAGGTGACGGTCAAGGACCTCAAGTCCACCATCGCCAAATATCTCGGCGAGGAGCGCATGCAGCGGTCCTTCCACACCTACGAGCGGCAGGCCGGCCGCTGGCTGGAGGACAACGCGCCGGCCGACGCCGCCATCGTGCATTTCTCCGAACAGCTTCTCGGCAGCGCCATCGGCTCCTCCTCCGCCCGCCTCGTGCTTTCCCTCGTGCTCCAGCGCATCGACGACACGCCGACGGACACGGACTGGCTGCTCGACCAGGCAAGCGAGGCGCTGCAATACAATCAGGACATGCTGCAGACCGCGCTCGGCCAGATGGACCAGGGCATCGCCGTCTTCGACAGCGAAGGCAACCTCACGGTCTGGAACCGCCGCTTCCGCCAGCTTCTCGACCTGCCGGAATATGTCGGCCAGGTCGGTTTCCCGCTCGCCGATATCGTGGACATCCTTGTCGAGCGCGGCGACATCGCCGAGGCGGACCGCGCGGCGGCGATCACCCGCACGATGACCTTCGACGAACCCTTCGCGCTGGTACTGTCCGGCGGCGCGCGCATCATCGAAATCCGCACCAATGCCATGCCGGAAAAGGGCTTCGTCTCCACCTATACCGACATCACCGACCGCGTCGCCTCCGACCGCGCCCTCAAGCAGGTCAACGAGACGCTGGAGCAGCGCGTCGCCGAGCGCACCGTGGAACTGACCCGCGTCAATACCGAGCTTGCCGAGGCGCGCGCCGCCGCGGAAGAGGCCAATATCAGCAAGACGCGCTTCTTCGCCGCCGCCGGCCACGACATCCTCCAGCCGCTCAACGCCGCGCGGCTCTACTCCTCCTCGCTCGTCGAGCGGCTGGGCGAGACGGAGAACCGCGAGATGATCCACAATATCGATTCCTCGCTGGAATCGGTGGAGGCCATCCTCGGCGCCGTGCTCGACATTTCCCGCCTCGATACGGGCGCGATGAAACCGCGCGTGCAGACGGTGCCGCTGAAGGATCTCCTGAAGCGCATCGAGACCGATTTCGCCCCGATGGCGCGGGCGAAGAACCTGAAATTCACCGTGCTCCCCTCCTCGCTCGCCATCCGCACAGACCCGAACCTCCTGCGCCGCGTCGTGCAGAACCTCGTGTCGAACGCGATCAAATACACCAATTCCGGCGGGGTCCTGGTGGGCGTGCGCCGCAGGGGCGGACAGGCGACCATCGAGGTGCTCGATTCCGGCATCGGCATCCCCGCCTCGAAATTCCGCACCGTCTTCAAGGAATTCGCCCGGCTCGACGAGGGTGCACGCACCGCGCCCGGCCTCGGGCTTGGCCTGTCCATCGTCGACCGCATCTCGCGCGTGCTCTCCCATCCCGTCGAGCTGCAATCGACGCCGGGCCGCGGCACCAGCTTCAAGGTGCGCGTGCCCGTCGATACCGCCGCCAGCCGCCACGTCGCCGACAAGCCCGCCGCGGTGCCGGCCAGCGACGAGCCGCTGAAGGGACTGCGTGTGCTCTGCATCGACAACGAGCCGAAGATTCTCGACGGCATGCGGCTGCTGCTGTCCGGCTGGGGCTGCACGGTGACGCTGGCGGATTCCGTCGGGGCGGTCGAGACGCTGGTTGCCGCCGATCCCCCCATCATCGATGCCGTCATCGCCGACTACCATCTCGACGACGGCACCGGCATTTCCGCCATCGGCAAGCTACGGGCGGCGCTCGGCCGCGAGGTGCCCGCCCTCCTCGTCACCGCCGACCGCACGCCGGACGTTCGGGCCGAGGCCGAGCGGGACAATATCCTCGTGCAGAACAAGCCAGTGCGCCCCGCTTCCATGCGGGCATGGCTGACGCAGTTTTCGGCGTTGCAGCGAGAGGCGGCGGAGTAGGCTTCCGGTTCAGGCAGCCGCCTGCGCCGCCCCGATCTTGCCGAGCTGGATGACCGCCTGGGTGCGGCTGTCGACATTGAGCTTCAGCAGGATCGCCGAGACATGGGCCTTGATGGTCGCCTCGGAGACGCCGAGTTCGTAGGCGATCTGCTTGTTCAGCAGGCCCTCGGCCAGCATGGCGAGGACACGTGACTGCTGCGGGGTGAGCGTACGCAGCCGGGCGATGAGGTCCGCCACTTCGCTGTCCTGCTCCGGCCCGCGTACATAGCCGCCCGGCGTATAGATATTGCCCTCCAGCACCGAGCCGATGCCCTCGCGGATATCCTCGATGGAGGCGGACTTGGAGATGAAGCCGGAGGCGCCGAGATCGAGCGCGCGGCGGATGGTGGCCGGATCATCGCTGGCCGAGACGATGACGACGGGAAGGCTCTGGAATTCCGCGCGCAGCGAGATCAGGCCGGAAAGGCCGCTGACACCGGGCATGGCAAGGTCGAGCAGCAGGAGATCGGCATTCGGATGGTCCGTGGCCGCCTTGCGCGCCGCCTCGAAATCGCCCGCCTCGACGATATCGGGATTGCCCGCCATTCCGGTGAGCGCCTGTTTCAGCGCGCCGCGGAACAGCGGGTGGTCATCCGCGATGATGATGGTGAGTGCCGATGCCATGCGCTCCCTCCCAAGAGTAGACCCCGTGACGGACGCAGCACGGCCCGGCCGGCGCAGGAAAGCCCGTCAGGTCTTCTGCGGCGCCGCTTTCCCGGGGACGGCTTCCTCCTCGCCGTCCTCGAGGTTCTTCACGATGCCCATGAACCTTTGCATCATCTTTTCCATGATGCTCATCGTCCGGTCAATCTCTTCATCCGACGGTAGTGAGGGTTTTGCGTCCGTCAGGCTGGTTGCACCGCCCTTTTCGAGCGCCTCGACGCGTTTGGTGAGCAGCTCCAGCTCCTTTTCGAAGGCCGCGCGCTCGTCCGCCGCCATGCGGCAGACGATCTGCCCGTCCTGCTCGCGGCATAGCGAAACATCGCCCGAGGCAGTGTCAAGCCGAACGAAGCCGGTCTCCGTCTTCTCCATGCGGTAGCGCCCCTCGCCCTCGGCATGGGCGGAGCCTGCAAGCAGCGCGGCGGCGAAGGTCAGGGGCAGAACAGAGATTCGCATGCAAAATCCTCCAAGAGCCGGTTTCCGGGCCTGTCGCCGGTGGACATTCGCCGTTCTTTGCGGCAAGCGCTACCGGTAGACGCGGCAGCCGATGGAGAAACGGACGAGATGGCCAAAACAATCTACAAGATCGTTCCGGCAAGTCTGTGGCAAAATGCGAAGGACGCCGGGATTTTCAAGGGCGCCGCCATCGACCTTGCGGACGGCTATATCCATTTCTCCACCGCGACCCAGGCAAAGGAGACCGCCGCCCGCCATTTCGCCGGCCAGGGCGACCTCCTTCTCGTCGCCATCAATAGCGATGCACTCGGCGAAAAGCTTCTCTTCGAGCCTTCGCGCGGCGGCGATCTCTTCCCGCATCTTTATGCCGACCTGCCGCTTTCCGCCGTCCTCTGGGAAAAGCCCCTGCCGCTCGGCCCCGATGGCGCCCACCAGTTTCCGGAGATGTCCTTCTGATGTCCTTCCTCTCGAGCCTCGGCCGCAAGGGCCTCTTCCTCTTCGATCCCGAGACCGCCCACGGCCTTTCCATCGCCGCGCTGAAGGCCGGCGTCGTGCCCGCCTGCCCGGCCAAGGCCGACCCGCGTCTGGCCCAGACCGTCGCCGGCATCGCCTTCCCCAATCCGCTCGGCATGGCCGCCGGCTATGACAAGAACGCGGAGGTGCCGGAAGCGCTGCTGCGCCTCGGCTTCGGCTTCACGGAAATCGGCACCGTCACGCCGCGCCCGCAGGACGGCAACCCGAAGCCGCGCATCTTCCGCCTGACGCAGGACGATGCCGTCATCAACCGACTCGGCTTCAACAATGCCGGCCACGCCGCCGCCCTAGAGCGCCTGAAGACCTGCCGGCGCGACGCGCTGATCGGCGTCAATATCGGCGCCAACAAGGACAGCGAGGACCGCATCGCGGATTATGTGGCCGGCATCCGCACCTTCTACGACGTCGCCCGCTATTTCACCGCCAACATCTCCTCGCCCAACACGCCGGGCCTGCGCGACCTTCAGGCGAAGGAAAGCCTTCATGCGCTGCTGTCCGCCGTGCTTGCCGCCCGCGCCGAGGAACAGGCCCGCAGCGGCCGCCCGGTTCCCGTCTTCCTGAAGATCGCACCCGACCTCACGGAAGAGGGCCTCGACGATATCGCCGAAGTGGTGCTCGCCCATCCGCTCGACGGCCTCATCGTCTCCAATACGACGCTGTCGCGCGAAGGCCTTCGCGATACCCGCCATGCCGGCGAGGCCGGCGGCCTTTCCGGCAAGCCGCTCTTCGAAAAATCGACCATCGTGCTTGCCAAGATGCGCCGGCGTGTCGGCGCCGACCTGCCGATCATCGGCGTCGGCGGCGTCTCCTCGGCGGAGACGGCGGCGGAAAAGATTCGCGCCGGAGCGAACCTCGTGCAGCTCTATTCCTGCATGGTCTATGCCGGGCCGACGCTGCCCGGCGAGATCGTGAACGGCCTCTCGCGGCTTTGCGATCGCGAGCAGGTCGCCTCGATTTCCGCGCTGCGCGGCACCCGCACCGCCCATTGGGCGGACCGCGCCCTCTGATCGCCACACGGGAACCAAACGCGCCTGCCAGGGTTACTCCCTTGCGGGTGGAGTGTTCGGCAGAAGCCGATTCGCATCGACGGTAGCCTGCACCGATCCCGCCCGAACGGCCGAAAAGGCCAGGAAGGGACGATACGATGGACGATCGCAACGAACGAATCCGCAAACGGGCTCACGAAATCTGGGAAGAGGAAGGCCGTCCGGAAGGGCGCGAATATTCGCATTGGCTGCGCGCGAGGGCCGAAATCGACGCGGAGGACGATGAAAGGCCGAACCGGTCGGAAACGGGACCGCTCGATCTTCTCGGCCTCACGATCCTCCGCCGCGCACAGCCGGCCTGAATTGGCTCGGCAGCGAAGGGCCGGAGATCAGCTCCGGCCCGCCCCGGAAAACTGCCGGTCCGCCAGCGCCGGCAGGCGTAGCGCAAAGAATATCCCCCGAAACACCAGGAACAGATTCAGCGCGAGCCACAGCCCGTGATTGCCGAGGAGCGGCACGAAGAGGGCGAGCGCCGCGATATAGCCCACGAAGGCCGCCAGCATCATGTTGCGCATGGCCGAAGACCAGGTCGCGCCGATGAACACACCGTCCATCTGGAAGGCGAGTGCCCCGCTGATCGCCGTTAGCGCCGCCCAGGGCAGATATTTCGCCGCCTCGACCCGTACGCTCTCCGTCGTCGTCAGCAGGGCGATCACATCCGTTCCGAAAAGGAGCAGGAGCACCGTCGTTGCCGCGCCGAGGCCGAAGGACCAGATCACGGTCAGCTTCACCGCCCGGTCGAAGGCGGGGCGGAAACCGGCACCGAAGGCGCGGCCGACGAGCTGCTCGGCGGCATTGGCAAGACCGTCGAGATAGTAGCCGGCGACAAGGAAGAGGTTCATCAGCACCGCATTGGCAGCCAGAACGAGCGGCCCCATCGACGAGCCGATGCGCGTCATGATGGCGAAGGAGCCGATCAGCACGAAGGTGCGGATCATGATGTCCCGGTTCAGCGAAAAGAGCGCCCGCATGCGCTCGCGCGCAAAGATTTCCACGCGCGTCGGCCGATGGGCGCGATCGAAGCGCGACACGACGATGAGGAAGCCTGCCAGCAGGCCGACCGTCTCGCCGGCGAAGGTGCCCCAGGCGATGCCGGCGATCCCCCAGCCCAATCCAAGGCCGAGGCCGATCGACAGCACGATGTTGATGCCGTTGATGATGGCCTGCAGCAGCAGCCCCGTCATACCCTGCCCGCGCCCGAGCACGAAGCCGAGCAGCGTGTAGTTGGCGAGCGCCATCGGAGCGGACAGCACGCGGATCATGAAATAGGTCGAGGTCACCTCCGCAACTGCCGGCGACGGCGCCATCAGGAAAAGCCCGGCGGAGAGCAGCAATGGCGAGAGGAGCGCGATTATCAGTCCCGCGCAAAGCGCGATCGTGAGCGAGCGCCAGCAGACGGCCTGCTCCTCGCGCCGGTCGCCACGCCCATAGGCCTGTGCGACGAGGCCGGTGGTGGAGGCGCGCAGGAAATTGAAGCTGCCCAGCAGGAGATCGAAGATCACCGCGCCCACGGCAAGCCCCGCCAGCGCATCGGCCGAGCCGAGCCGCCCGGCCACCGCCGTATCGGTCAGGCCGAGCAGCGGCGTCGTCAGGAAGCCGAGCGTCATGGGAATGGCGATGGACAGCACGAGCCGGTGCGTCACTTCGAAAGGACCTGCCCCGTCGTTCCCTTCTATCGTCGCCGCGCTCATGGCCCCTCCCCCGGGTTCCCCTTCAGCCGTTCAGTTCGAAAGCACCATCGCCCAGTAGCGCCGGCCGCCCGAGGCCGGGTTCGAAACCGCCGCGACACCGAGGCCGCGATAATTGCCGAGCATGTTGGCGAGATGCTTCGGCGAGCGATACCACGCATCGAAGGCCTCGGTCGCGCTGTCCTGCCCCGCCGCAATGTTCTCGGCCGCCGGCAGGACGACCTCCATGCCCTTCATGCGTTTGCCGAAATTCGCGCCGAGGCCGATATTGTGCTCCATCTTGCCGGCCGCCGCCATGCGGCTCGCCTGGTCCATCGCCGCGCGCTGCGCCGCCTTGTCCATCGTCAGCGCCGGCAGTCCGCGCCCGGCCCTCAGCTTGTTGACGAGGCCGAGGGATGCGGCCGTCTGGTCGCTGCCCTTGCCGGCGGAAGGCGCCGGCGGGCGCGTGGTGGAGCAGCCGGCGGCAAGCGCGGCGAGGGCCGCCGCGGAGGCGGCGAGGAAGGCGCGACGGGAAGAGATCATCAGCGGCGGTAGCTCAGGAGACGGATGAGGACGAAGACCGGAATGACGATGACCGCACCCAGCAGCAGGTAGTCGCCAAGCTTGCCCAGCGTCTTGAAGCCCTTGTTCCAGAGGTCGATGACGAAATCGCGCGCGGCGAAGAGGATGTCGTCGGGATAGAGCCCGAAGATCGACATCAGGAAGCCCACGGCCACCGACAGGATCAGGAGCTTGATGATCACGCGCACCGGTGTGTCGCCGAGGAAGCCGTTCACGCCGTTCGACATGGGCTGATTCTCCAAAAGTTCATGCCCCTCCCAGATAAGCCGTCCCCGCCCTCGCGGCAAGAAGCGCGCGGGAAAGGCGGAAATGGGGCAAAGGGGAAAGATCGCGGAGGAACGACTTCTAATGAAAAACGCCCCGGCTCAGGCGGCGGGCCTGAACCGGGGCGTTGGGAGGGCGGCTCAGGCCGCCTTCTTGGCGTCCGGCGCGAAGCGGCCGTAGAAGGTCTCGCCCTTGGCGGCCATGTCCTTCAGGAGGGCCGTCGGCTGGAAGTGGCTTCCATACTTCGCAGCCAGCTTCTCGCAGAGCGCGACGAAGGTCTTAACGCCCATGCCGTCGATGTAGGAGAGCGTGCCGCCCGTGTAGGGGGCGAAGCCGAAGCCGAGGATGGAGCCGACATCGGCCTCGCGCGGATCGGTGACGATGCCCTCTTCCATGGTGCGGGCCGCTTCCAGAGCGATGGTGACGAGCAGGCGCTCCTTGATCACCTTGATATCGACATCGTCGGGCTTCTGCTGCGGATAGAGGTCCTTCAGGCCCGGCCACAGCTTCTTCTTCGCCGGCTTCGGCGGGTAGTCGTAGAAGCCCTTGCCGGCCTTGCGGCCGAGGCGGCCTTCGCCTTCCACCAGCTTCGTGACCAGCTCCATATGGCGCGGATCGACGGATTCGGCGCCGAGATCGGCGATGGAGGCCTTGAAGATCTTGTAGGACAGATCGACGGCGACCTCATCGTTGAGCGACAGCGGGCCGACCGGCATGCCAGCCATCTTGGCGGCATTCTCGATCATCGCCGCCGGCACGCCTTCGATCAGCATGTCATAGGCTTCGGCCATGTAGCGGAAGACGCAGCGGTTGACGTAGAAGCCGCGCGTGTCGTTGACGACGATCGGCGTCTTCTTGATCGCCGCGACGTAGTCGAGCGCGGTGGCCAGCGCCTTGTCGCCCGTCTCCTTGCCGAGGATCACTTCCACCAGCATCATCTTGTCGACCGGCGAGAAGAAGTGGATGCCGATGAACTGGTTCGGGCGCTTGGAATTCTTGGCAAGGCCGGTGATCGGCAGGGTCGAGGTGTTGGAGGCGAAGATCGCGTCCTCGCGCAGCACGGCCTCGATCTTTTCGGTAACTTCCTTCTTGACGTTGCGATCCTCGAAGACGGCCTCGATGACGAGGTCGGCGTCCGCAAGGCTCGCATAGTCAGGCGTCGGGGTGATGAGGGACAGCAGCTTCTCGCCGTCTTCCTTCGACATGCGGCCCTTGCCGATGGCGCCGGTGACGAGGCCTTCGGAATGCGCCTTGCCCTTGTCGGCGGCTTCCTGGTCGCGGTCGATCAGCACGACCGGGATGCCGGCGGCAGCGGTGACATAGGCGATGGAAGCGCCCATGAAGCCGGCACCGACGACGGCGACCTTCTTGAACTCCGCCTTCGGCACGCCGGCCGGGCGGCGCGCGCCCTTGCCGAGTTCCTGCATGGAGATGAACAGCGACCGGATCATCGAGAAGGCTTCGGTCGTCTGGAGGATATAGGTGAAGTAGCGCTGTTCGATCTTCAGGCCCGTTTCGAAGGGAACCTGCAGGCCTTCATAGACGCACTTCAGGATGGCGAGCGCGCCCGGATAATTGCCCGCGGTCTCGCGGCGCAGGATCGCGGGGGCGGCCGGCCAGAGCTGGGCGGAAGCCGGCGTCCAGATGCCGCCGCCGGGAGCCTTGAAGCCCTTCTCGTCCCAAGGCTGCACGGGCTTGAGGCCGTCCTTGATCATCTGCTTTGCGGCAGGGATGAGCTGGTCCGGCTCGACGACCTGATGCACGAGGTTCATCGCCTTGGCGCGCGCGCCCGTCAGCGAGGAGCCGGTCGTCATCATCTGCAGGGCGTCCTGCGCATTGGCAAGGCGCGGCACGCGCTGGGTGCCGCCGGCACCGGGGAAGATGCCGACCTTGACTTCAGGCAGCGCGATCTTGACCGACTTGGCATTGGAGGCGACGCGGCCGTGGCAGGCGAGCGACATTTCGAAGGCGCCGCCCATGCAGGTGCCGTTGATGGCGGAGACCCACGGCTTGCCCGAGGTCTCCAGCTTGCGGAACAGCCAGGTCATGCGGCCGGTGGCATCGAACAGCTTCTGCACGGCAGTTGCCGGATCGGTCGCCTCGGCGTCCTTCAGGAGATCGAAGCTCGCCTTGATCATCGAAAGATCGGCGCCGCCCGAGAAGGAGGACTTGCCCGACGTGATGACCGCGCCCTTGATGGCAGCATCGGCCACGACCTGGTCGATGATCCTGTCGAGTTCGTCCATCACCTCGACGGTGAAGACGTTCATCGACTTTTCAGGCATGTCCCAGGTGACCAGCGCAATGCCGTCAGCGTCGGTCTCGATGGTGAAGTTCTTGTATGCGCTCATGGTTTTCTCCCCCTCAGTAGAGAATGGGTTCGATCTGCAGCGAGGACTTGCCCCGGCCGCTATATCCCTGTTTCGTCGTGTTGGTGGCGATGAGGCGGCCGTGCCGTTCGAGACGGACGGTAAAGCCCGGATCGACCGCCCTGCGCAGCGCCGAACGCTTCACCCGCATCGAAAAGCGGATGGAATGCCGGTCGCCCTTGCTGACGACCGTCGTCTCGGCGATGCGCCGGGCCGGCGCATCCATGATGCCCTGCTCCTCCAGCCGGATCGTCAGCCGGCCGGGCGGAATCGCGCCCTTTGCTGCATAGGTGACAGTGCCCGACAGCACGAAGCTGTCGCCCGCCTCGGCCGAGGAGGCGATGAGACCGGCCCCGATGAGGGTCAGAAAGCTGCGCCGCGTCGGGCTCGTCATGGGCGGATCCTTTCGGTGATGAAATTGTCTGTCACGATGGATTCCTCTTTCCAGAAATTTCTTACCAGAGGTAGGCGATGGCCAGGCCTGCGAGACCGATGAACAGGAAGCAGAAGAGCAACTCGCCGCGGAGGCCGGCGCGCACTGTGCAGGCCTCCTCCTTGGTCTTGACCTTGGTAAAGGCCGCGTAGTCGTCTTTCATGTCCTTCTCGCGATGGAGGTGAGCGAATTCCTGCTGCACCTCGTTTCGCACCCGTTCATACAAGTCCCGGTCCGGCCGGCCGTCCCCCATCTCAGACCCGTTCGACGATCGTCGCCGTACCCATGCCCGCGCCAATGCAGAGCGTAACGAGGGCAACGTTGAGATCGCGGCGTTCCAGTTCGTCGAGCACGGTGCCGAGGATCATCGCGCCGGTCGCGCCGAGCGGGTGGCCCATGGCGATGGCGCCGCCGTTGACGTTCATCTTGTCGTGCGGGATGTCGAAGGCCTGCATGTGACGCAGGACCACGGCAGCGAAGGCTTCGTTCAGCTCGAAGAGGTCGATGTCGGAGAGCTTCATGCCGGTGCGGGCGAGCAGCTTTTCCGTGACGTCAACCGGGCCGGTCAGCATCAGCGCCGGGTCCGAGCCGATATTGGCGAAGGCCTTGATGCGCCCGCGCGGCTTCTTGCCGAGGATGTTGCCGCCTTCCTTCGAGCCGAGCAGCACGGCGGCCGCGCCGTCGACGATGCCCGAGGAATTGCCGGCATGGTGCACGTAGTTGATGCCTTCGATTTCCGGATGCGCCTGGATGGCGACGGCTTCGAAGCCGCCCATCTCGCCGGGCATCTGGAAGGAAGGCTGGAGCTGGGCGAGCGCCTGCATGTCCGTGCCCGGGCGCATGTGCTCGTCATGGGCGAGAATCGTCAGGCCGTTGATGTCCTTCACCGGCACGACGGAATTCTTGAAGTAGCCGTTCTGCCAGGCATGGGCGGCACGCTTCTGGCTCTCGACGGCATAGGCGTCGACGTCGTCGCGGGAGAAACCGTATTTGGTGGCGATCAGGTCGGCCGAAACGCCCTGAGGCATGAAATAGGCCGGGAAGTTGACCGAGGGGTCCATGAACCAGGCGCCACCCGACATGCCGAGGCCGACGCGGGACATGCTCTCCACACCGCCGGCGATGACGATGTCGTCGGCGCCCTGTGCGATCTTGGCCGCACCGAAGTTCACGGCATCGAGGCCGGAGGCGCAGAAGCGCGAGATCTGCATGCCCGGCGCGCGGTTCGAATAGCCGGCCTCGAAGGCGGCGGCCTTCGGGATGACGGCGCCGGCATCCATGACGGGATCGACGCAGCCCATGACGATGTCGTCGACCTTGTTGGTATCCAGCCCGTTGCGGTCGCGCACCGCTTCCAGCACCTTGGCGGCGAGGCGGACGGACGGCACTTCGTGCAGCGAACCGTCCTTCTTGCCGCGCCCGCGCGGGGTGCGCACGTGATCGTAGATGAAGACGTCGGTCATTGGTCTCTTCTCCCTGCGGCGCGTCGCGCCCTAGAATTCATGGCTCGCGGCTTGCGACTGTAGCCCCTCGCCCCGCATTCGGGGAGAGGGGTGGAAAGCGTCAGAACGCCTCGGCGGCAAGTTCCATCGTCGTGTCCGCGCCGGCCTCGATGCGGGTCTTGCGCAGGCCCGTTTCCGGCATCAGGCGTTCCATGAAGAACCTTGCCGTGATCAGCTTGTTCTTCAGGAAGTCTTCGCGCTCGCCCGCGCCGTTCGCAAGCCCCTCTTCCGCGGCCTTGGCGATCTTCGCCCACATGTAGCCGATGACGACGAGGCCGAAGAGGTGCATGTAGTCGGTCGAGCCGGCGCCGGCATTGTCGGGCTTGGCCATGGCATTCTGCATGAACCACATGGTTCCGGCCTGAAGGTCGTTCAAGCCCTTCTTGAGCGCCTTGGTGAAGGGGGCGAGCTTCTCGTCACCACGGTTCTCCTCGCAGAAATCACCGATTTCCTTGAACAGGGCCATGACGGCACGGCCGCCATTCATGCCGAGCTTGCGGCCGACGAGGTCGAGCGCCTGGATGCCGTTGGCGCCCTCGTAGATCATGGCGATGCGCGCGTCGCGCACATACTGGCTCATGCCGTGCTCTTCGATATAGCCGTGACCGCCGAAGACCTGCTGGGCCATGACGGCATGGTCGAAGCCCTTGTCGGTCAGCACGCCCTTGAGGATCGGCGTCATCAGGCCGAGGATGTCGTCGGCGGACTGGCGTTCCGTCTCGTCGGCGGAGCGGTGGGCGATGTCGGACTTCAGCGCCGTCCAGAGCGTGAAGGCGCGGCCGCCCTCCGTCCAGGCCTTGATGGTCATCAGCGCGCGGCGGATGTCGGGGTGTACGATCAGCGGATCGGCCTTGCCATCGGGGTTCTTGACGCCTGACAGCGAGCGGCCCTGCAGGCGCTCGCGGGCATAGTTGGCGGCGTTCTGGTAGGCGACTTCGGCAATCGAAAGCCCCTGCAGGCCGACGCCGAGGCGCGCTTCGTTCATCATCACGAACATGGCGTTGAGGCCCTTGTTCTCCGTGCCGATGAGGAAGCCCTTCGCCTCGTCATAGTTCATGACGCAGGTCGAATTGCCGTGGATGCCCATCTTGTGCTCGATGGCGCCGCAGGAGACCGTGTTGCGTGTTCCCGGCGTGCCGTCGTCCTTGAGGACGTATTTCGGCACGATGAAGAGCGAGATGCCCTTCACGCCTTCCGGCGCGCCCTCGATGCGGGCAAGGACGAGGTGCACGATGTTCTCCGACATGTCGTGCTCACCGGCGGAGATGAAGATCTTCTGGCCGGAAATCTTGTAGGAGCCGTCGGCCTGCGGCACGGCCTTGGAGCGCAGGAGACCGAGGTCGGTGCCGCAATGGGGCTCCGTCAGGTTCATCGTGCCGGTCCAGGTTCCCTCGACCATCTTCGGCAGGTAGGCGGCCTTCTGCTCGTCGGAACCGTGCACGAGGATCGCGGCGATCGCGCCCTGCGTCAGGCCCGGATACATGGTCAGCGCCATATTGGCCGAGGACATGTATTCGCCGACGGCGGTGTGCAGCACATAGGGAAGGCCCTGGCCGCCGAATTCCTCCGGCACGGCAAGGCCCATCCAGCCGCCCTGGCGGTAGAGGTCGAAGGCCTGCTTGTAGCCCTTCGGCGTTACCACCGTGGCGTCATCGTTGCGCCTGCAGCCTTCCTGGTCGCCCGAAAGATTGACCGGGAACAGCACTTCCTCGGCGAGCTTCGCCGCCTCGCCGGCAATCGCTTCCAGCATGTCGCCGGTCGCGTCGGAGAAACCGGGCAGGTTGTTGTAGCGCTCCAGCGACAGGACGTCGTTCAGGATGAAAAGCGTGTCATTCACGGGGGCCTTGTAGATCGGCATTTCTCGCGTTCCTCACCTATGCCACGGACAAGCGTCCGGTCCTTGGGGAGGGAGTGTATAAAACTTTGACGTTTGCGTAAACGTCAAAACGTACGGGGCGACGAATTTTTCGCCCGGAGGGTGCGGCCTCCCCCAAGGGAGCCGCCTCGGAATGGGCCCGCGTGTCCCGCGATCGCCCATCTTCCCCGCTTCGGCGCAGTCTATGAGCAAATCGTTAAAAAATTTACGGGTGAGTTAACCCCTTGTTTACCACGTTTCGGGAATTGTGGCGCTTGAGGGCGTGGGATCGGGAATCAATTCGGTGTCTCCCTGCAAAACCCGGACGGACGGTCCGGGCAAAGCCGGGACGACACGGATTTCCGCCACAACGCCGAAAGAGCGCCGCCGGGCGGGCAGCGCTTTCAAGGGTATCTCCCGGCAGGCCGACGGCCGCCAAAGCGAGGCGAAGATGAACGGATCGCGAAACCCGCAACGTCATGGCGAACGGTCTTCGCTCGACGCGCTCAATCGCACCATCGAGGGGCTGGAAGCGCGCATCGAGGGCCTGATGGCGAACGGCCGGGATGCCCGCGGACGCGGCGAGGAGCGCTTTGCCCCGCGCGCCGAGCAAGCCCGCTACGAGCAGCCGCCGCGCACCGTTCCTCGGCGCGAGGACCCCATGTCCGAGATCATGCAGCGCCAGCGCGCCATCGAGGGCGACCGGGAGCGTATCGGCCAGCGCCCCGAACGCCGTGCCCCTTCCCCCGATCATCACGCCGCCGCCCAGCAGGCGCACACCGCCTATGGCTTCGCGCCCGTCCGCGCGGAAGGCTCGGTCGAGGATATCGCCAAGGCGCTCGTCTCCCTGCGGCAGGATCTCAAGCGCGACATCGCCGACGGGCTGGAGCGCGAGATGCAGTCGCTGCGTTCCGAAATCCGCGGCATCCGCCAGATGGCCGAGGGCCGTGGCGCCAATGACGACGTGCGCGCAGAACTGGCGCGCCTTTCCACCGGCATCAACCAGCTCGGCCGCCAGTCGGGCCAGACGGAGGGCCTGCGCGTCGAGTTCGACGAACTGCGCTCGGTGCTCGACGGCCTTGCCCGCGAGGACTCCGTGCGCCGTATGGAAGACCGCTGGACCGGCGTCGAGCAGAAGCTTTCCATCTTCGACCAGTCGCGCGACGACGAGCTTGTCGCGCTCGCCTACCGGCTCGATGAGCTGAAGGCGCAGATCAGCACGATGAGCGCGACGCCCGCTATCCGCGCGCTGGAAGACAAGATCGAATCCGTCGCCCATGCCGTCGACATGCTCGGCCGGCAGAACGAGCCGGACAGCGGCCGCGTCGTCTCCGCCGTCGCCTCACAATTCGCCGGCCTCGACACGCGCCTCGACGAGATCAGCCGGGCGATCGCCGCCGCCGGCCGCATGCAGCAGTCGCCATCCGCCGACCATTCCATGATGCAGCGCCTCGAAGGCCGCATCGCCGACCTCGCGGACCAGCTTGACAGCATGGCGCAGCGCCCCGCACCGGAGGACCACGGCCTCGGCATGCGCATCGAGGCGCTGGCGAGCCGGATCGAGGACCTGTCGAACGAACGCGCGACGCTGCGCCTCGAAGAGCGCATCGAGCAGCTTTCGCAGATGCTGGAGCAGAGCCAGCAGGCCGCGCCCGCCGCTCTTCCCGTCGGCGACGAGCTTGCCTATTACCTCTCGGACATTTCCCGCAAGATCGACGCACTCGACCAGGGCAGCGTCAACAACGAGCTGGCCGACCGGCTGGACGCGCTTGCCCGCCGCATCGACAATCTCGACACGCCCGTCGGCAGCCCCTTCCAGGAAGACCGCTTCTCGCATCTCGAAGGCCGCCTTTCGGCGATTGCCGACCGGCTCGACGCCACCAGCACAGCACCGGCCGGCGACCATGAGGCGCTACGCGGCCTCGAGGCGCAGATCGCCCACCTGTCCACGCTGATCAGCACACCGGCACCGTCCTCCTTCGCCGCGATGCCGCCGGATGTCGAGAACCGCCTTGCGACCATCGAGGACTATATGGCGACCAATGACGATTATATCGTCGAGGCCGCCCGCCAGGCGGCGGAAGCCGTGATGGAAGCCTATCGCCATGCCGCCCCTGCCGCCGCCGCGAACACGGACATGGCCGCGATCGCCGGCCTTGCCGGCGACCTGCGCGCCCTGGAGGAGCTGACGCGCTCCAGCGAGGACCGCACGGCGCGTACATTCGATGCCCTGCACGACACGCTGGTGCAGATCGCCGGCCGCCTCGAACAGCTCGACACCCCGCGCGAAACCTTCGGCCGCCGCGAGGCCGCCATGCCGCGCGCCGAGATGCCGGCCATGGATTTCGGCCGTGACACTGCGACGGCTCAAAGCCTTGCCGGCAACGACTACCCGTTCGAGGACGACGGTTTCGGCGCGGCGCCGCACAGGCTGGAGACGGAGGAGCCGCAGGAGGAAAGCCGCTTCGCCGAGATCGAGGTAGAGCATATCGACATTCCGGCACGACCCGAACCGCTGGAAGAACCCGTCGCCTTTGCCGGCGAGGCGCAGGAACAGCCGAAGGGCGGCCTTCTCGCCGGCCTGAAGCGCCGCTTCAAGCCGGCCGGCAAGGCCGTGGCCGTCAAGGCCGAGCGCCAACAGATCGACCCGGCGCCGTCCATCGACGCCGCCGATGAGCTTGCGCCGGAAGAAGCCAACCAGCTTCTGGAGCCGGGTTCCGGCGTGCCGGACGTCCGCCGCATCCTGGAGCGCGTGCGCGCCGGCCAGGCCTCCGGCAACCGCGCCGGCAGCGAAGGCGAGAAGGCCGATTTCATCGCCGCCGCCCGCCGCGCCGCCAAGCTCGCCGCCGAGGAAGCCGACACGATCTCCCGCGTCGCCCCCGCGAAGAAATCCGAAAAGCCGGCCAAGGGCGAAAAGCCCGCCTCTGCGCTTTCGCGCCATCGCCGGCCGATCCTGCTCGCCGTCGGCGCGGTGCTGCTCGCCATCATGTCCTATCCGCTGGTCAACACGCTGATCCGCGGCGACGACGCGCCCGTCGTCGTCGAGCAGACGGCCGAGACCCGCACGGACGCCAGGCCCGCCAAAACGGCAACGGCGAAGACGGTCGAAACCCCGGCCATAGAGAAGAAGGCCGTCGCCAAGCCCGCCGAGACGGAACGCGGCCTTACCGGAACCGACAAGGGCGCGTCCATCGAGGCGACGCCCAGACAGACCTCCGCCGGCGGCGCGGATATGCTTGCGGCCCCCACGATCACGGACGGCAACGCCACCGCCGGCTTCGAGCCGGTGACGACGCCGGACGCCGGGCCACTGACCGGCAAGGATGCCAAGGCCTCCACCGAGACAGCCCCGGTCGATCAGGTCCAGACGGCGGCCATCGTGGTGCCGGATGCCATCGCTCCCGCCTCGCTCGCCAAGGCGGCCGGCGAGGGTGACCCGCTGGCGCTGTTCGAGATCGGCGCGCGCTACACCGAAGGCCGCGGCGTTGCCGCCGACCTCAAGGAAGCCGCCCGCTGGTACGAGCTTGCCGCCGCCCGTGGTTTCGCGCCCGCCGAATACCGCCTCGCCAACCTCTACGAAAAGGGCCAGGGCGTCGCGCCCGACATCGACCGCGCCCGCAAGCTCTACGAGACCGCCGCCGCCAAGGGCAATGCGAGCGCCATGCACAACCTCGCCGTCCTGCTGGCGACCGGCCTCGGCTCGGACGGCCCGGATTTCGACGCGGCGGCAAAGTGGTTCCAGAAGGCCTCGGAACTGGGCGTCCGCGACAGCCAGTTCAATCTCGCCATCCTCTATGCGCGTGGCAACGGCGTGAAGCCGGACATCGAGGAGTCCTACAAGTGGTTCGCCATCGCCGCCCGCGACGGCGACCAGGACGCCGCGCAGAAGCGCGACGAGGTGGCCAACGCCATGAAGCCGGAACAGCTCGCAAGCGCCAAGGCGAAGATGGAGCTGTGGAAGCCGCAGCCGCTCGACGAGAAGGCCAATTCGGCGGACCTGCCCGATGAATGGGTCGGCAACGCGACGAAGACCGCCAGCGTCGACATGAAGAAGGCCATCCGCAACATCCAGGCCATCCTCAACAACAACGGCTTCAACGCCGGCACGCCGGACGGCGAGATGGGCAAGAAGACCGTCACCGCCATCAAGGCCTTCCAGAAGTCGGTGGGCCAGAAGGAGACCGGCGAGATCGACGACGCGCTCGTCACCGAACTCCTGAAGCGCAACAAGCAGCCGGGCTGACCGGCGAATACCGGAGGGGCCGCCGAAGGGGCGTCTCCGGTTGACTTGTGCAGACCCCGAGGGCATGACGCCCACCACCGCGCCGCACGCCGATCACGATGTGCGACAAGCGCCGGGGCATTTTGATCCCTTGCATCGCCTCATCCTTAAATCGGCCCCGATTTGGGAAGTATGCAATAGAAAATTCATGTCCCTCCAAGATGATAACGCCGAAGACAAACGTCATCATCCGTGAGGGCGCCAGGGCGCGCGCCTGTGGCCGCGCCCCATGACCGATCCTTGCGGAAAGCAGGGCGCGACCAGCCGATGGAGGGGTATTCCTTCCGCGGCGGGACGCTTCCTTTATTTTCTGCCTGCCGAAGAGGAGCCGCGGCGGGCAAGAGGGATGAACGCGGCTGCCTAATTGCTGAAGTCTCCGCAACGGCGGAGGAATTGCCGATCGGGGTATCGTTGTGACTGTCTACCTGCCCATCGCAGAGCTTTCGGTGAATATCTTCATCATTCTCGGCATGGGCGCGGCCGTCGGCTTCCTTTCCGGCATGTTCGGCGTCGGCGGCGGCTTCCTCATCACGCCGCTGCTGATCTTCTACAACATCCCCCCGGTCGTCGCGGTCGCCACGGGCGCCAACCAGGTCGTCGCCTCTTCGGTTTCCGGCGCGCTTTCGCATTTCCGGCGCGGCACGCTGGACGTGAAGCTCGGCACGGTGCTGCTCTTCGGCGGCCTTGCCGGTGCGACGGTGGGTATCTGGATCTTCGCGATGCTGCGCAGCATCGGCCAGCTCGATCTCGTCATCTCGCTGCTCTATGTCGTGCTGCTCGGCACCGTCGGCACGCTGATGATGCTGGAAAGCATCCGCGCCATGCGCCGCTCGGCCAAGAACCAGCCGGTTTCCCTGCGCCGTCCCGGCCAGCATAGCTGGATACACCGCCTGCCGCTGAAGATGCGCTTCAAGAAGTCGAAGATCTATCTCTCGGTCATCCCGGTGGTCGGCCTCGGCTTCGGCATCGGCATCCTTACCTCCGTCATGGGCGTCGGCGGCGGCTTCATCATGGTGCCGGCCATGATCTACCTGCTGCGCATCCCGACCAACGTGGTCGTCGGCACCTCGCTGTTCCAGATCATCTTCGTCACCGCCTACACGACCATCGTGCAGGCCACGACCAACTATTCCGTCGATATCGTGCTCGCCTTCATCCTCATGGTGGCGGGCGTCATCGGCGCGCAATATGGCGTGCGTGTCGGCCAGAAGCTGCGCGGCGAGCAGTTGCGCGCGCTGCTGGCGCTTCTCGTGCTGGCCGTCGGCGCACGCCTTGCCGTCGACCTCGTCATCGCACCCGACGATATCTATTCCATCGTCAGCGAGGGGGTCTATCGATGAGAAGGATCGCCGCCGCCCTGCTGCTCGCCCTCGGACTCGCCCTTCCCGCCGGCGCGCAGGTGCTGGAAGACAAGCCCGTCGATTTTCCCGAACGGCTCGAAATCGGCATTTCCACCGACGAGATCGCCATCTCCTCGGATTTCCGCGGCGCGGACCTGACGATCTTCGGCGCGATCGAGGGATACGACCCCGATCTTCTCGCCCAGGGCAAGTACGATATCGTGGTGGCGCTGGAAGGGCCGAAGGACAACAATACGGTGCGCGTCAAGGAGCGCGTCTTCGGCATCTGGGTCAACCGCCGCTCGATGACCTTCGAGCTGGTGCCGGAATCCTATTCGCTGTCGAGCACGCGCGACCTGGAGACCATCGCCGAGCCGGCCATGCTCAACGGCGTCGGCGTCGGCATCCAGCATATCCGCCTCTCGCCCATCGGCTATGTCGGCGACGGCAGCACGATCGGCGAATTCCGCGAGGCGTTTCGCCGGCTGAAGGAAAGCGGCGGCTTCTACCAGCGCGATCCGGGCGGCGTGCAGTTCATCAGCGCGAGCCTGTTCAAGGCGACGGTCCGCCTGCCGGCGAACGTGCCGAACGGCACCCATGTGGTGCGCGCGCATCTTTTCCGCGACGGCGTCTTCATCGCCGAGAAGGCCCTGCCGCTGCGCGTGATGAAGACCGGCCTCGAGCAGATGATCTCGAGCGCCGCGCACAACAACGCGCTCGCCTATGGCGGGCTTTCAGTGCTCCTCGCACTCCTTACCGGATGGCTGGCGAGCGTTGTCTTCCGCAAGGACTGACCGTCAGGACCGGTAGACCAGCACCGGAACGGTCGCATGGCCGAGCACCTTGGTCGTGACGCTGCCCATCAAGAAGGCGCTGACGCCACGCCGGCCGTGCGAAGCCATGACGATGAGATCGCAGCCGCGTTCCTTCGCCGTATCGACGATCGCCTGCCAGGCATCGCCCGCCGCCACCTGCAGCGTTTCCACCGGCACGCCGGCCGCAGCCGCCCTGGCCTCCACCGCGCCAAGGATGCGCACGCCGCTCTCCTTCAGATGCGCTTCATATTCCGCGCGCAGGTTTATGGTCGCGCCGGGCGTGATGGGCAGGAAATGCAGCGGCTCGGCCACCGTGAGCGCCGTCACCTTCGCGCCCAGCACCTTCGCGAGCTGCAACGCGTGGTCGATAGCGGCGGAGGAAAGGTCCGATCCATCCGTGGGAACGAGGATATGCCTATACATGCTTCAGCCTCCTTTTTTATCAACCTAGACGCGGCTGCGCCTATCGCGTTGATGGAAATCAACCACCGCACCTTCGTCAAGCAATTGCTGCGGCCCGTTTCGCGACGGTTGCCTCGTAGGCCGCCTGCAACTCTCCGAAAACCGAGCGGACAGGCCGCGGCCCACCAAGATGAATGGCGCGCAGTTCCTCCATGAACGCCTCCCACATACCTGCTCCTCCCATCTCCAGAAGTTCGGCGCGGATGGAAAGCGTTTCCGTCACCGGCAGGAAGCGCCGGCCCCAGGCCCCCATCATGGCGAAGACCGGGACCAGCGCTATGCCCATTTCCGTGAGACTGTAGAGCGCCTTCTGCTTGTGGCTCGGGTCGTCCGCCTTGCTGATAAGCCCCTCCTCGACGAGCCGGCGCAGCCGGTCGGCCAGGATGTTCGAGGCGATGCCCTCCTCCGATTTCGTCAGCAGCTCGCGGAAGTGGCGGCGATTGCCGAACATCATGTCGCGCAGCACGATCAGGCTCCAGCGGTCTCCGAGGATTTCCAGCGTCAGGTTGATCGGGCAGCCGGAACGGCGGGCGTCTTTCATCGGGGCCTCCAAACTGCTTGCATCGTAAAAGCAGTTTCGCCGTTCATCAACCGGAGGGTCAGCCCCTGAGATTGGCGAAGCGCACCGAATAGATACGGTCACGGCCGAGCATGTGGGCGACGAGGCTCTGCCGGTCGAAAAGGCCGGCCATCGCTTTATGACGCAGGTCGAGGCCGCCGGTCATGATGCCGAAGGCAGGCATCAGCAGGCGCTTTCCATCGGTCGCGAAGCAGGGCCGGCGCACCGCCTTCTCGCGGCGGATGACGGTGGCGGCCGGATGCAGGTGCCCGGCGATCTCGCCGGCGGGCGCCAGAAGCGACGGCTCGTGGCGGAAGGCAAGGCCGGCATAATGCAATTCGTCGGCCGACTGGCCGGGAAGGTCCACGGTGCCGTCAGGATCGTGGTTGCCGTTGATCCAGATCCAGTCGCGCCCGCGCGCCAGCTCCGCGATCTTCGTGCGGAAAATGTCGGGTAGATGGACCGAGCCGACGCGGTCGTGGAAATTGTCGCCGAGGCTGACGACGATGGCCGGGTCGTGCCTGTTGATGACGGCCTCCAGCACTTTCAGCGTCGCCAGCGTATCGTAGGGCGGCAGCATCATTCCGCGGCGGGCGAAGGCCGCGCCTTTTTCCAGATGCAGGTCCGAGACGACGAGCAGGCGGGTTTCCGGCAGGTAGAGCGCGCCGAGCGGATCGCACACGGCCTCGACGCCGGCAACGACGGTGCGGGCCGAAACCGCGCCGAAATCCTGAATGTCCATCGATGCCAGAGCCAGTCTCTGCATGCCCGTTGCTTTTCCTAAATGCCGGCCTCGCCCATCGCCTCGGCGATCAGGTCCTCGGCGGCTTCCGCCAGAAGCGAATCCTGCGCCTCGCCCGCCACCGGCTCCTTGCCGATTTCCAGCATGATCGGCACGGCGAGCGGCGAGATGCGGTCGAGCCGCCGGTGGGTGATATGCCCTTTGATTCGGGTCAGCATATCGCCCAATCGCTGAATATCCAAAAGCCCTGCCGCCGCATCGTTGCGCGTCGCCTCCAGCAGGATATGGTCCGGCTCGTGGCTGCGCAGCACGTCGTAGATGAGGTCGGCGGAAACCGTGACCTGCCGCCCGGTCTTTTCCTTGCCCGGATGGCGCTGCTCGATAAGACCGGCAATCACGGCACAATTGCGGAAGGTGCGCTTCAGCATGAAGCTCTCGTCCAGCCATGCCTCCAGGTCGTCGCCCAGCATGTCCTCGTCGAAGAGGTTTTCGAGCGAGGGGCGCTCGACGGCGAAGCTGTAGCCGAGATCGTCCAGCGCCCAGACGGCGAGCGAATAGTCCGTCGCCACGAAACCGAGCGGCTGCCGCCCGGCGCGCTCCAGCCGGCGCGTCAGCAGCATGCCGAGCGTCTGGTGCGCCAGCCGCCCCTCGAAGGGATAGGCGACCATGTAGTGCCGGCTGCCGCGCGGAAAGGTCTCGATGAGCAGTTCGTCGCGCTTCGGCAGGCTGGAGACGTCGCGTTGCAGGGCGAGCCAGTCGCGTACCTGCTCGGGCAGTTCGCCCCAGCGATGCGGGTCATCGAGCATGCCGCGCACCTGGTCGGCGAGATAGGTGGAGAGCGGGAACTTGCCGCCTGCGTAAGCCGGCACTTTCGGATCGAGCGAAAAGGCCTGGGAAACGAGGCACTCGTTCTCGCGGATGCCCTCGAAGCGCAGCACCTTGCCGGAGAAGAGGAACGTATCGCCGGGCGAGAGCATTTCGAGGAAATATTCCTCCACCTTGCCGAGCGAGGCCCCGCCGCGCCCGACAGCGCCTTTCGCGCCGCGCTTGACCATGCGCACGTTCAGCATCGGCATCTCGACGATGGTGCCGAGGTTCAGGCGATATTGCTGCGCGACCTGCGGGTTGGAGACGCGCCAGAGGCCGTCGACGGTCTTGCGGATGCGGGCATAGCGCTCGTAGGTCTTCAGCGCATAACCGCCCGTCGCGACGAACTGCACGATGCGCCCGAATTTTTCGCGGGGAAGCCCGGTATAGGGCGAAGCGGAGGTGATTTCGGCAAAGAGCGCGTCCTCGTCGAAGGGCGCGGCGCAGGCCATGCCCAGCACATGCTGGGCCAGCACGTCCAGCGTGCCCTCCCCCACCGGCGGCGTATCCTGCGCGCCGAGATAATTGGCGTCGAGCGCCGCCTGGCACTCCATCACCTCGAAGCGGTTGGCCGGCACGAGGATGGCGCGGCTCGGCTCGTCCATGCGGTGATTGGCGCGGCCGATGCGCTGGGCGAGCCGCGAAGCCCCCTTCGGAGCGCCGACATGGATGACGAGATCGACATCGCCCCAGTCGATACCGAGGTCGAGCGTCGAGGTGGCGACGACCGCGCGCAGGCGGTTCTCCGCCATGGCCTGCTCCACCTTGCGCCGCTGGCCGACATCGAGCGAGCCGTGATGCAGCGCGATCGGCAGCGTGTCCTCGTTGATGTTCCAGAGTTCCTGGAAGAGGATTTCCGCCTGGCTGCGCGTGTTGACGAAGAGCAGTGACGTCCTGTGGTCGCGGATCGCCGCATAGACCTCCGGCATCGCATATTTCGCGGAATGCCCCGACCACGGCACCCGCTCCTCGCTTTTCAGGATGGTGATGATCGGCTTCGCCCCGCCCGGCGCGGTGACGAGCCCGGCATGGTTTTCCACCTCCGGCGCCTGCTCCACCAGCCAGCGGCGCAGGTCCATCGGCTCGGCGACCGTGGCCGAAAGGCCGATGGTGCGCAGCCCCGGCGCAAGCCGGCGAAGGCGCGCAAGGCCGAGCGACAGCAGGTGCCCGCGCTTGGAGGTGACGAGCGAATGCAGCTCGTCGAAGATCACATATTTCAGGTCCTTGAAGAAGCGCGGTGCTTCGCCATTGGCGATCAGCAGCGCCACCTGTTCCGGCGTCGTCAGCAGGATATCGGGCGGATTGAGGCGCTGGCGCTGGCGTTTTGCCTGCGGCGTGTCGCCGGTGCGCGTCTCGATGGTGATGGGCAGGCCCATTTCGGAGACGGGCTTCATCAGGTTGCGCTCGATATCGACGGCGAGCGCCTTCAAGGGCGAAATGTAGAGCGTATGGATGCCGGTAAAGGCGGAGCCGGGCGGGATTTTCCCGCGATGCGCAAGGTCCGTCAGCGCCGGCAGGAAACCGGCGAGCGTCTTGCCCGCTCCGGTGGGCGCGATCAGCAGCAGGCTCTCGCCACCCGCAGCGCGTGCCAGAAGCTCCATCTGGTGCGCGCGCGGCTGCCAGTCCTTGGCCGCGAACCAGTCGGCGAAGGATTTGGGTAGGAGGGAGAGGCCGGCGGCAGAATCGATGATGCTCACGCGCCTAAGCTAGTTACGGGCAACCGAATGTGAAGCGGCCGCGCGAAAAATAGGCTCACATCGCGATGTAGCGGTCGGCCCGGTGGTTGATGGTGAGGAAGAGATTGAGCACCACGGCGCCGACCACCGAGCAGAGCACGATGAAGGGCGCGGCGACGAAGAAGGCTGCCGCCAGCACGAAGAGGTCGAAGGCGAGCTGCACGAGGCCGGCGCGAATGCCGAAGCGCTCCTGCAGGTAGACCGCCAGCACCCCGACGCCGCCGAGGCTTGCGCGGTGGCGATAGAGGCCGAGCAGGCCGAAGCCGAGCAGGATGCCGGCCAGCACCGCCGTCCACATCGGGTCGATGCTCTCGATGCGCACGAAATGCGGCTGAAGCTCGGTGATGAGCGAGGTGAGCGAGACGGCGATGACCGTCTTGATCGTGAAGCCCCAGCCGAGCCGCTTGAGGGCGAGGATATAGAAGGGGATGTTCACGACGGTATAGTAGAGACCGAAGCTGATCCCCGTCAGGTAATGCAGGATGAAGGCGACGCCGGCCGTGCCGCTCGCCACCAGCCCCGCGCTGCTCATCAGCGCAAGGCCGAGCGCGGCGATCATGCTGCTGGCGAAGAGGCCCTGCGCATCTTCCAGCGGCGTATGGCGGGTGGGTGTGGGATTCCAGAAGCCGTAACGCCGCTTGTCGCCGTCCATGGCCGATCTCCAGTGGGTTTTCGTTGTTGTAGCGGGTGCAATGCGCCGCGCAAGCCTATCCCTGCCGGCGGGCGAGGAAGAGCAGGCCATGCACCGGCTGGCCGGCATCCTGGCGGATCACGCTCTCTTCCATCGCGACAAGGTCGAAGCCGTTTTCCGCCAGCCGGCGGTCGATGAAGGCGCGCGGATGGGCATAACGCAGCGACGGGCGCAGCAGCGGCACATCTCCCTGCCCGCCATCCTCGACGGAGAAGGCGAAGAGGCCGCCGGATTTGACCAGCCGCGCAGCGCTCGGGAAGACTTCGGCGAGATCGCCGAGATACATCAGCACATCCGCCGCGCTGACGAGATCGGCGCGCCCTTCCGGACCATCGGCAAAAAGGCCGCTCGTTTCGGCGGGCAGCGAGAGATCGGCCTGGGCGAGATGGTCGTAGACCGCCTTCTCCTCCGCCTTTGCCAGCATGCCGGCCGAAAGGTCGAAACCCTCCAGCCGCCCGGCATTGGCGCGGAACTCCACGCCGAAGAGGCCGGTGCCGCAGCCGATATCGGCAACGAGGCCGAAATGCGCATCCGCCCCCGCATGCCGGCGCACCAGCCGGGCGAGCGTTCCGGGAACGGTATAGTCCAGCTTCTCCACCAGCGCGGTGTCGAAGCGGTCGGCATAGTCGTCGAAAAGGCGCTCGACATAAGAGGTGGGCGGGGCGACGGGCGTTGCCACCGCGCCGAGAACGGCAAGCTGCAGGCCGGCGCCGAAGACGTCGGTCGGATCGAGCACCACGACCCTTTCGAGCGCCGCGGTCGCTGCCGCATTCTGGCCCGCCTTCTGCGCATATTCGGCAAGCCGGAACCAGCCGGCCGCCCATCCCGGCACCTGTTCCAGCGCCTGCTCCATGACTTCCGCGGCCTCCGCGAACGCGCCCGATTCCGCGAACATGCGGGCATAGTCGGCACGGCGATCGGCGATAAGATCGCCGGAGGAGAAATGCGGGCTCGTCATGGGCACCTTTGGGAGCGGAAAACTGGCGCAGCTACATGGCAGGGCCGCGGCAAAAGGCAAGCGATTTTTCCGAGGGCCGGCGGTTACGCCGTGCGCGGCGCGTCGGCCATGCGCACCGTCAGCTCGGCGCGCGTGCCCAGCACACGGGCCGCATAGTCAAGCCTCGTGCCGAGGCTGATGGCCATGGCACCGATGATCTTGGAGCCGAGGCCGGTGCCGCGCACCGGGCCCTCCCCGTTCCAGCCGATGCCGTCGTCCTCCACGAAGAGCACGGCGTTTTCCGGGTCGAGCCGGGTGAAGCCGACACGCACCTCGCCGCCCGCCTCGCCATAGGCATATTTGAACGCGTTGGTGACGAGTTCCGTTACGATCACGCCGAGCGAGACGGCACGGTCGGTCGGCACGTCGAGCGGCTCCAGGATGCGGCTGAGGCGGACGTTGCGCCCCTGCCCCTTCATCGAGGTGTCAAGCTCGGAAAGCAATGTTCCGAGATAGGCGCCCATATCGACATGGCGCACGTCCTCGGACGTATAGAGGCGACGATGGATGCCGGCGATGGCGGTAATGCGGGCCTGTGTCTCGGACAGAGCCTCCTTCACCGCCTCGTCGGCCGCGCTCGACATCTGCAGGCGAATGAGGGCGGCGGCGAGCGCCAGCGAATTGCCGACGCGGTGGTTCACCTCGGCCAGCAGGATTTCGGCGCGCTCCTTGGCAAGGCGGATTTCCATCTCGGCCCTCAGCTTGGCGCGCTTCAGCTCCGCATTTTCCAGCGCCTGGCCGATCGCATTGGCAAGCAGCGACATGAAGTCGTCGCCGACGGACTTGATGACATAGTCGGCGGCCCCCGCCTTCAGCGCCTCGACGGCGACCTGCGCGTCGTTGGAGCCGGTCACATAGACGACCGGCACCGCGCCGGGCGCATCGACCAGCTCCTTCAGCAGCGAAAGCCCGGTGCCCGATTGCAGGAAGTGATCGAGCACCACCGCATCGAAGCCGCCCTCGGCAAGGCGCTCGCGGCCGCGTTCCACATCCTCGGCATGCTGCACCGCATAGCCGAGCCGCCCGAGCACGCGCTCGGCGAGCCGGGCGAGGATCGGATCGTCGTCGATATAGAGGACGCGGACGGGGCCTTCGTTCATCTACTGCGTCTCGGGGATCTGGATCACGGAGAAGAACAGGCCGAGCTGGCGGATCGCATGGGCGAAGCTCTCGTATTCCACCGGCTTGGTGATGTAGACGTTCGCACCGAGATCGTAGCAGCGCTGGATCTCGCGCTCGTCATCCGTCGTGGTGAGGATGACGACCGGCAGGCGCTTGGTATGGACGTTGGTCTTGATCTTCTGCAGGATATCGATGCCCGACATGTCCGGCAGGTTGAGGTCGAGCAGGATCAGCAGGAAGCGGCCGGCGCTGGCGAGGCCCGAACGGTCCTTGCCGAGCACGAAATCGAGCGCATCCGTGCCGTTGGTGAAGGGCACGACCTCGTTGTGCACGCCGGCGCGGCGGATGTTCTTCTCGATGAGGCGCGCATGGCCCTCGTCGTCCTCGATCATGACGATGGTGACTTCCTTGCCCAGTCCGTTCATGCCTGCATACTCCTGACAACTTTGCTGAGGTCGGGCGGGAGGCGAAGCACGAAGGTCGTCCCCTGCCCGAGTTCGGATCGAACGACGATATCACCGCCGAGATTGCGCATGAGTGAACGCACATGTGCAAGGCCGATGCCCTCGCCGGGCTTGTCCTGCGCGCCGGAGCGGCGGAAGAGCTCGAAGACGCGCTCGTGGTCCTCCGGCGCGATGCCGCGGCCATTGTCGGTGAATTCGATGACGAAGCCGGCCCGCCCGCCACCGCGCGACGTGACGGAAATCCTGAGCGGGCGGCCCGGCGCGCGATACTTGATCGCATTGTCGAAAAGGTTGCCGAACACCTGCTCCAGCGAAAGGCGGTCGGAAACGACGGTCGGCAGGCTGTCGCCGATGGCGACCTCGCCGTCCGCCTCGCTGACCTGATGCCCCACGGCCGCCGCTCCCGTGGCAACGAGCGCCTTGATGTCCACCCGCTCGATCTTCAGCTCCCGACGCCCGTCGCGCGAGATCTTCAGGATGGCGTTGATGAGACCGTCCATCTTCTTGGTGGAGGAGCGGATGAAACCGATCGCCTCCGGCAGGTCCTCGGATGCCGCACGGCGGGCTTCCAGGATATCCGCCTCGCTCGGCGCCTTGCCGTCGGCCAGCACATAGGCCTGGATGGAGGAGAGCGAGGCCTGCAATTCGCTGGTGAAGCCCATGATATTGACGAGCGGAGCGCGCAGGTCATGCGTCACGATATAGGCGAAGCGCTGCACTTCCTGGTTGGCGCGGATCAGTTCCTCGGTGCGCTCGTCCACCCGCTTTTCCAGGGTGGTGTTCAGCGTCTCCACCTCGCGGCGGGCGGCGACGAGGTCGCGGGTATATTGCGCGATCACGACGACGGCGCCGCCGAGCACGCCGATGATGGCGATAGCGCCGATCATCGTCGTCCATTGCAGCGCGCCCGCAGACCAGAGCGTATCGGTAACGCCTTCCTCCAGTTCCCTGTCGGCATCCGCCATGATGCCACCGAGCCGCTGCCGAAGCTCGTCCATGAGGAACCGACCACGGTCGGTCTTGACCTGCTCGACCGCATCGGCGGACTTGCCCTGCTCGACGGCCTCGACCGTCTCGGCAAGCTCCACCAGCTTGCGCGCGACGAGATCGTTTATGCCCGCGATCCGCTCGCCATAACGATGGAACAGCGCCGCCTTCTCGCCCAGTGTCGCCTGGCGCTCCGCCACAGCCTTCAGCGCGTCGTCATAGGGGCGGCGGAACGCCGTCTCGCCGGTGATGACAAAGCCGCGCTGGCCGGTTTCCGCATCCTTCAGGGTCGACAAGAGGTCGGCGGCGGCGCTGCGCACCTCGCGCACTTCGATGAAGCCGGTGAAATAGTCCTGCACCTTGTGGACGAGCCAGAGCGATGTGCCGACAATGCCGAGCAGCGAGAGCATGCCCGCGATGAGCAGGATAACAGTCGAGCGCACGAAGGCGGCGTTCGATATCGGCATTCCGGCTCCCGGCTGACGTTACGTTTGGACCGCGACAATATCGTTCTGCCGCTCACTTGCAACCGATCTGCGCCCGCCGGAGCGGGAATTCTTTCGACTGTCCTACGATTTGGCGCGTCACGTTCGAAGGCGGAAACGGCCGCCGAGCCGCTCGCTGGCGATGATGATCATGCCCGCGGAAAAGATCAGCGCCGCACCGACGAAGACGCTCGGTCCCGGCACGTCGCTCCAGATGAGATAGCCGAGCGCGAAAGCCCAGACGAGCGAGGTATATTCGAAGGGTGCGAGCACGGAGACGGGGGCGCGGCGCATGCCCTCGAACATGGCGAACTGGCCGATGCCGGCGAAAACGCCGGTGCCCGCCATGAGCGCGAGGTCGAAGGCGGATATCGGCTGCCAGACGAAGGGCATGGCGAAGGCCGTGAACAGCAGAAAGAAGCCGCTGGATATGGCCATCTGCACCTGCGTGCGCTCGTGCAGCGCGGTCTTGCGCAGGAGCACCGTCGCAATGGCCCAGAAGACGGCGGCCTGCAGGGCGAGATAGACGGGTAGCGACAGCGTGAGGCCCTTTGCCGCGATGCCGCAGGCGACGACCACGCCCATGAAGCCGACGGCGACGGCCAGCCAGCGATAGCCCGGCACCTTCTCGCCGAGGATCGGCACGGAGAGGATCGTCATGACGATGGGCGAGGCGTAATAGAGCGTCGTCAGTTCCGCAAGGCCAAGGTCGCGCGCGGCGTTGTAATAGCAGAGCCAGGCGGCCAGCAGCAGGATGTTGCGCAGAAAGAGCGGCTTCAGCACCGGTGAGTGGCGTGCGGCGCGGACAAGCGGGCGCCCGCCAAAGGCAAGGCACAGCGCGAAGATCGTCACGGAGCGCACGAACAGGATCTGCCAGACCGGCAGGGCCACGACGAGCCATTTGACCGACGCATCCTGCAGCGAGAACAGGAAATAGGCGAAGGACGTCAGCAGGATGCCGGAAGAGACGGTCTTTTGCACGGAGGAACCTCGAAACGCGCGGGAAACCCGGCGCACCGCCCTTGATAGCGCGCCCTTCGCCCCGGCGAAAGTGGCTGGAAATCGCGGGGAGGAAAATTCTCCTCCCCGCCCACCATGGAATGGCGACCGCCGTCCCGCAGGGAACCGTGGAAGCCGGGCTCGCAAGCGGTGAAGGCCAAAACGCCGCAGGAATATAATCCTTTTTCCTTTACTCGGAAATCGTCCTTGGATATGCTTCCGCCAATCGGACCGGCACCGGCCAGTCCGTTGGCCTGGGCAGGGTTTTTCAGCATGTTCTCCCACGACCGGATATGGGCGGCGATCGACGCCCTCGCCGAGCGCCACCGGCTTTCCCCGTCCGGCCTTGCCCGCCGCGCCGGTCTCGATCCCACGTCCTTCAACAAATCCAAGCGGCAGGGCGTCGACGGCCGCCAGCGCTGGCCCTCGACGGAATCCATCGCCAAGGTGCTCGACGCAACCGGCGCGTCGATCGACGAGTTCTTCACCCTGTCGGATTCCACCCGCGACGCCGGCCTGCCGCAGGGCGCCTTTCCGCCGCAGGCGGGCACCATCCCCCTGCTCGGTTTCGCCCAGGCGGGCGCCGGCGGCTTCTTCGACGACGGCGGCTTTCCCGCCGGCCAGGGCTGGGACGTGGTGGAGTTTCCCGCCCCACCCGACCGCAGGGCCGGCGTCTACGCGCTCGAAGTGCAGGGCGACAGCATGCTGCCGCTCTACCGCGACGGCGACGTCCTGATCGTCGAGCCGGGCGCGCCGGTGCGCCGCGGCGACCGCGTCGTCGTCAAGACGCGGGAGGGCGAGGTCATGGCCAAGGTGCTGCACCGCCAGCGGCCGCGCGCGATCGAGCTTGTCTCGCTCAATCCTGAGCACCCCAACCGCAATTTCGATATCGACGAAATCGACTGGATCGCCCGCATAATCTGGGCAAGTCAGTAAGCATATACTTACCTATATCAGCCGCCGTAAAGATTGACCGGGAAGTAGCGCAGGTAAATCTCCTGGAGGCGACCGTTGCGCGAAAGCGCCAGGAGCGCATGGTCGATGGCCCCGGCCAGCACGGCATCCTCCTTGCGCAGCATGATCGTCATGCCTTCACCGAGGAACCGCTCCGAAAGGTAAGGACCGTCGAACAGGCGGCAGCAGCCGGCCGATTCGGATCCGCTGGTCCAGAAGGCGAGCTGCATGCCATCGCCGAAGATCGCCGCCACCTTGCCATCCTTCAGCGCGGCAAGCAGCGCCGCCCGGTCCGCGAAGGCCTCCGCCCGCACACGTGGGAAGAAGGCCTTCAGCATCGCCTCATGGGCGCTTGCCGCAACGACGCCCACCGTCTTGCCGTCGAGCGCCGCCGCCGTCTCGCCGGCAGGCGCGGCCTTCTTCGCCACCGCGAACCGGGCCGGCAGACGCATGAAGGGACGCGAGAAGGCAAAGCGCTGGCGCAGCTCCGTCGTAACCGCGACGCCGGCGGCGACCGCCTCGCCATTGCCGTCGGTGAGCGCCTTTTCCAGCTCCGGGAAGGTGACGGCCTGGATCTGGCATTTTTCCGTCAGCGCTAGCTCACGGCAGATCTCGCGCACGAGATCGACATGGAAGCCGGCGAGCTTGCCTGTCTGGTCGATGAAATTGAACGGCGGGAAATCCACCGTCGTCAGGAAGCGCAGGCGCACGATGCCGGCAAGGTCGGGCTTGGCGATACGCTCGCGCGTATCGAAGAGAATGGGCAGGTCAACCGCCTTGCGATCCTGCGCCACGGCGGCAGGAGCAGTAGCCCCGGCCATGAGCAGGAGGAGCGCGAGAAGCCCGCGGAATTTCAGGGGTGCAATTCTGCTATGCCGCATTATCATCAAATCGGGGCTTCCATGGGGGCGCCGCCGTTGAACCGGCGGCGGGATTGCGTGCGACTGGCAGAATATCCCGACGACATCGCTTTCGCCACTGCAATCGGCATTGCACAAGTGCCGCCGCCCTTGTCCGCGGAGGCGGATCGGGTCCCCGAAGGGCTGATGCGGGAAGCACAGCTCTTCCGCCGCCTCGGCCTTTCCAAGCCGCTCATTTCCGCCATGCTGGTGCGCGCCGGACGGAACGGCACATCGCTGGAAACGGAACTGCTCACCAGCGGCGCGCTCTCGCCCGACATCTATTACGAGGCGCTCGCGGAGCTGCTCGGCCTGCCCTTTGCCGCCGAACTCGATCCGGCGGAGCTGGAGGATCTTCCCGGGGTCGACACACAGCTCGCCGCGCCGACGGCCGTCCGGCTGCGTCCGCACGGCCGCGCGCCACTGGCGGCCATCGTACCGCGCGCGGATCGGCTCGACGAGATCGGTGAGCGACTGCGCCTCTCTCCCTCGCTCAGCACCACAATGGTCGTGACAACGCCCGCGGCCATGCGCGCCGCGCTGTGGCAGGCGGGCCACGACCGGCGGCTGCGCGAGGCGGTCGACCAGCTTTTCAGCACCGCACCCGAGGCCAGCGCCCGCATCACCCTCTGGGGACGGCAAGGCTTCTATCTCGGCACCGCTCTCACGCTCGTCTTCATGCTGCTCGTGACGGTGCCGTGGATCATCCTGCGCATCCTGCACGTCACCTTCGGCCTGTTTTTCTTCGCGACAGTGGCGGTGCGCATCTATGCGCTGCTGACAAAATGGCGGGAGAAGCGACGGCCTCGCCCGATGCTGCCGGTCGGACGGCGGCCGGTCTATTCGGTCTTCGTCGCGCTTTACCGCGAGGCCGCGGTGGTGCCGCAGCTTGTTGCCACGCTGGATCGGCTCGAATGGCCGGCGGCCTGCCTCGATATCAAGCTGATCTGCGAGGCGGACGACCAGGAAACCCTCGATGCGCTGGCAGCCGCCCCGCTCGGCCCGCAATATGAAGTGATCCGCGTTCCACCCGCCCAGCCGCGCACCAAGCCGAAGGCATTGACCTATGCGCTCGGCGCAGCCCGGGGCGAATACCTGGTGATCTACGATGCGGAGGACCGGATCGACCCCATGCAGCTTGAAGAGGCCTGGCGGACATTCGAATCCGGGCCGGCCGATCTCGCCTGCCTGCAAGCGCCGCTGATCGTCACCAATGCCCGGGAAGGCTGGCTGAGCGCCCTCTTCGCGGTCGAATATGCCGGCCTGTTCCGCGCCCTGCTACCCTTCCTTGCGGGCATTCGCATGCCGATGCCGCTCGGCGGCACGTCCAACCATTTTCGCACGCGGGTCCTGCAGGCCGTGGGCGGCTGGGATCCCTACAATGTCACCGAGGATGCCGATCTCGGCCTCCGGCTCTTCCGGCGCGGCTACCGCTGCGGCGTCCTCACCCGGCCGACCTACGAGGAGGCCCCGACGGAGATCGACGCATGGCTCGGCCAGCGCACCCGCTGGTTCAAGGGCTGGCTGCAGACCTGGCTGGTGCTGATGCGCGAACCTGCCCGGCTCGTCCGGGACATAGGCCTCGCGCCGAGCCTCGTCTTCCAGCTTCTGGTGGGCGGCCTCATCCTCTCCTCGCTGGCACACCCGCTTCTTCTTGCCTATATCGGCGTCATATCCTGGCGTCTCATCGTCCATGAGGCCGCCATCGGCACGTTCGACCTGGCGCTGTTCGCACTCGACTTCATAAGCATCGCCGGGAGCTATCTCGCCTTCATTCTGCTGGGACGCATCGGCATGACATTCCGCGAGCGGCTTGCGGTGGGGCCGCGCTGGCTGCTGACGCCCTTCTACTGGATGCTCATCTCGCTGGCGGCCTGGCGCGCGGTGCACGAGCTGCACAGCAAGCCGTTCTTCTGGAACAAGACCGCCCATCGTCCGGCGCGAAGTCGCGTGCAGCACGAAACGGCGACGGACGCCGCGTAGGCGTCCATCGTCACCAGCCGGATCAACGGCCGTCTTCCGTCCAGATCGCAACGTCCACCGGCGCAAGCTCCCTGCCGCCGACAAGGAAGGCGGCGGAGGCGGAAGCCGGTACGGTGGCGACGGCACTGCCGTAGTTGAAGGCGAAATGCAGCCGGCCGCGACGGGCAAGCCGCAGGTCGCCAAGATCGGGCAGACCCGCAACGCCGGCCCAGCCAAGCGCATCGCCTACCAGTCGCATCAGGAACTCGCCCTGCGGCAGCGTGCCGACATAGCGCGCACGCTCGTTGCCGATCACCGCCGGCGAGCCGGTGCGGTGCGTGCCTTCGAAGGTCGCAAGCACGCTCTCGCTGGTACGGATCAACTCCCGCCAGCCGGTGACCGGATGGCTGGCATTGCCGTAGAGTACCGGCTCTTCGTGATAGGCCGGCAGGGATTCCACCCGTGTCACGCGAAAATCGAGAAGATCGGCAAGCGGCCCGGGCGGCAGGTCGGCGGGAATGTGCATGTCCCGCGTCTTGCTGCCGCTGCGCGGGCCGAACAGCGCCTTGGCGCCCGAGGCCTTCAACCGTGCGACGAAATCCGCATCCGGGATGACGAGATCGGGCGCGAGCACCAGCTTGTAGCCGGAAAGGTCCGAATGCTGGCCGATGATATCGACGTCCACGCCGAGGCGGGAGACAGCCGAATACCAGTCAAGCGCGACGGCGGAAGCGGAATAACCCCGGCCTTGCGGCAGGGCGCGGGTGGCAAAGCGTGATTCATAGTCGAGCACGACGGCGACCGCGGCCTTCTCACGGGTCGCGCCTTCCGGCAGGCACGCCATTTCCTTCACGACCTCGGCAACTTCGCGGTAGCCCTGGTCCGCCTCGCTGTTCGGCAGCAGCAGGCCCGCATGGAACTGCTCCTGCGCGAAAGGCGCCTGCCGCCAGCGGAAATAGGCGACCATGTCGACCCCGTGCGCATAGGCAAGCCAGGTCCACAGGCGCACCATGCCGTCGGCGGGCGACTGGTTGTGAGCGGCCCAGTTCACCGGTCCCGGCTGCTGCTCCATGACCCAGACGCGACCGCGCCCGACGGCGCGGTAGAGATCGTGGTTGAAGGCAGTCTGGTCCGGATCGCCGACGCGCAGGTAGCGCGCCTTGTCGGCGTCGCTAAGGCGGCCGTTGATGAGGCCGCCCATCGGATAGACGTCCCAGGAGGCGATATCGATATCCTCTCCGACCTTGTAGTGGTCGAAGTCGGTATTCTGGTTCATGAAGTTATGCGTGACCGGGCGGCCGGGCGAATGCCGGCGGAGAATGTCCACCTGCGCCCTGTTGAAGCTCTTCACCTGATCCGAGGAGAAGCGGTAGTAGTCGACGAGATGGGTGGGGGTCGGCTCCTCGACCAGGTTGTTCGGCAGGTCCACCTCCTCGAAACCGTTGTAGTGCATGCTCCAGAACTGCGTGCCCCAGGCCGCGTTCATCGCCTCGACCGTGCCGTAGCGGGCGGCAAGCCATTCGCGGAAGGCACGCGTCGCCTCATCGGAATAGCTATGGATCGTGTCGTGGTCGCCGTATTCGTTGTCCGTCTGCCAGGCGTGCACGAAGGGGTTCTCTCCGTAGCGGCGCGCCATGGCCTCGGTGATGCGTGCGGCCTCCACCCGGTAGCGGCGGCTGGAGAAGCAGTAGTGACGGCGCGCACCGAACTTGCGCACGACGCCGCGCGCATCGACCGGCAGGATATCCGGGTAGCGGTCGACCAGCCACTTCGGCGGCGCGGCCGTGGGCGTACCGAGGATGACCTTGAGGCCGGCACGGCCGAGCACCTCGATCGCCTCGTCCATCCATTCCCACTGGAAGACGCCGGATTGTGGCTCGATATGCGACCAGGAGAATTCGCCGATGCGCACCCAGGCAAGGCCGAGCTCCACCATGCGGCGGGCGTCCTCTTCCCATTTTTCGCGCGGCCACTGTTCCGGATAATAGCAGACACCAAGCTCCAGCATGCCGGGAGCCTTGCTGCCGGCGTCGAAGCGGTTCCGGTGGGGGAGAGGATGATGCACGGTATTGTCCTTGTCATTCCCGGCGCCGGGCTGTCGGCGCCGTCATCGTTACGATCCGGCAGCCTCTACCAGGCGACCGTCCGGCCGTCGTAGGCCCGGAAGCTTCCAGTCTCGGCCAGCGTCGTCGCATCGATCAGGGCCTTGAGACCCGCCGCGCTTTCCGCCACGTCCACGGCGGCTTCCAAGCCGCCCATATCCGTGCGCACCCAGCCGGGATGCAGCGAGATCACGGCGATGCCGTCGCGGCGGAAATCCTGCGCCAGCTTGACCGTCGCCATGTTGAGCGCCGCCTTGGAGCAGCGATAGGCATAATCGCCATCCTCGTCGTCTATCGTGCCTTCGGCCAGCGAGCCGGCGCGGCTGCCGATATTGACGAGCACCCTGCGCCCGCCGGCGAGAAGATTGGGCCGGAGCGCGCGGGCAAGAAGCAGCGGGGCGAGCGCATTGACGCGCATGACCTCGAGGAAGTCGCCCGTCTCCAGCGTATCGAGACCGCCGGTATCGCCGCGGACCGCCGCATTGTTGACGACGATATCGATCGGCTGGCCCTTCAGCCGTTCTGCAAGCGCGGCGATCGACCCGGCATCAGCGACGTCGAGCGCCTCCGCCCCGGGCATCGCCTGCCGCATGCAGGCGATGACGCGACAGCCCGCAACCGCATAGAGTTCGGCGAGCGCCCGGCCGAGGCCGCGCGAGGCGCCGGTGACGAGGACCGTGCCCCGGTCAGCGGTGCTTGACGTCATATTTCTTCTCGACGAGGCTGATGAGGCTGGCGGCCGCGAGCGTCAGCAGGATGTAGAGGATCGCCGCCGAATTATAGGGTGCGAAAGGCAGGAAGCTCGCCGACTGGAACTCGCGCATGCGCTGCGTGATGTCGCGGATCGACAGGATGGAGAGCAGCGAGGTGTCCTTGAGGATGGCGATCAGTTCGTTGCCGAGCGGCGGGATGACGATGCGGAAAGCCTGCGGCAGGATGACGAGCCGCGCGGTCTGCCAGCGATTCAGCCCGAGGCTGCCCGCCGCCTCGATCTGGCCGGCGGGAATGGCGTTGATGCCGGAGCGGAAGATCTCCGCCAGATAGGCCGAATAGGCGAGCGCCATGGCGACGATGCCGCGCATCAGGTTCGGCGGATCGAAGACGCCGGTCGTCGCATCCTTCAGCGCGCCCGACAACGGCAGGCCGACATAGAGCACGATGACGAGCATGGGGATGCCGCGGATCGTGTCGACGACGAATTCCGAGCCGATGGACAGCGGATGGCGGCGGTGCAGGAAGCCACCGAAGGTGAGCAGGCCGAGGATGATGGCGATGACGGCGAGCGTGATGCCGGTGGCCCGGTCACGGTCGTTGAGCGCCTCCACCTGCCACAGGCGCGGCCAGTCGGCGGGCACGGTGGCGGCCGGAAGCAGCGCGCCGCTGACGTCTTCCTGTTTGCCGATGGCCTCGATGGCCTGCTGCGGCGTGACGAAGGTGCGCACCGCCGTCTCGGTCGTCGGGCCGCCCTCGTACTGGCCGAAGCGCACGGCGCTGATGAGGCCGGACGGCGTGTTGGTGACAATGCCGACCTTACCCTCCAGCGTGCCGGCCAGCACGTAGCCGTCCTTCGGCTGCAGCAGGAACCAGGCGGAGAGCATGGCGAAGACGGCCGTCAGCGCCGCGAAGACGACGAGGTTGCGGCGCGTGTAACGCAGCTTCAGGAGACCGACCCAGACAAGGCCGAGGATGGCCGCCAGGATATAGGCGGCGATGGCGGCGCGAATGGTCGTGGCAAGGCCGGAGGCGAAGGCGAGATAGGCAAAGAGCAGCACGAAGGCGAGGCCCGCGCCGTTGACGAGGCCGGTGATCCACGATCCGGCCCGATAGGCCGGGCTTTCCGCCGGCACGGCCGCGCGGCTGCCGGCAAAGAGAAGGCCGAGGCCGGCGGCAAGCAGCACCGCATAGGCCGGCCACAGCCAGCCCTCGACGCCGCGCACCATGAGGTCGGCAGCCTCCGTCAACTGGCGGGGCGTGACGCCCTTGACCACGAGATCGGACTTGAACGGATCGACGCCGTTCGCCACCACGGAAGCGATGAAGGGATGAACGAGGTCGCCGGCCAGAATGGCGGCCGTCGCGACGAAGGCGACGAGGCCCGCTGCGATCGTCAGGCGCGGCCGCGCGGCCTTCGCCCGCGAGAGAAAGAGCACGCCGAGACCGGCGGAAAAGGCGAGGGTCAGCAGCAGGAAGCCCGGCACATAGGCGCCCGAACCCGGCTCGATGCCGAGGATGGCGCGCAGCGCGCGCTGGTAGTCGCCCGAGGAGGCAAAGAGATAGACGATGAAGGGCAGTGCGGCGAGGATCACCAGGTTGCTGGGCCTCACGCTTCTGACGAACGACATTCCGGCCTCCGCGGCGCAATCTGGAAGGAAGCGGGAGCGCCGGGGCGCTCCCGCATGGGCCTTACTTGAGGCCCCAGTACTTGGCGACCAGCTTGTCGAGCGTGCCGTCGTCCTTGATGGCCTTAAGGCCCTCGTTGAAGGCGGCGACATTCTCGTCGCCCTTGCGGAAGACGAGGCCGAGCGGATCGGATTCCAGATCCTTGATGGAGGCGACCAGTTCGCCGGCAAATTCGCGCTCATAGGCGGCGGCGTTCGCGCCGTTGATCACGACACCGTCGACGTCCTTGTTCTTGAGCGCGATGATGGCGGCGCTGAAGCTGTCATAGGCGGCGACGTTTTCCTTGCCGACCACGCCTTCGGCGACCTGCGCATCCGTCGTGTTGGCCTGGGCGGAGAGCTTGCGGCCCTCGGCCTTGAACTTGTCGAGCGTGATGCCCTGGTCCTCGGCGCGCGTCAGCACGGCCTGGCTGTTGATGATATAGGGGTCGGAGAAGTCCATCGCCTTCTTGCGCTCGTCGGTGATCGACACGCCCGAGGCGACGAGATCGAAGCTGCCCTGGTCGAGCGCGGCGAAGATGCCGTCCCAGCCGGTCGTGACGAACTCGGCCTGGCAATTGATCTTGGCGCAGATGGCGTTGACCACATCGACGTCGAAACCGACGATCTGGCCGGTCGCCGGATCGACGCTCTCCATCGGCGGCGAGGTCGTGTCGGACCCGACCTTCAGGAGCTTGCCGCCGAGATCGGCCGCATGGGCACTACCGGCTACCAGTGCGGCAAGCGCGAGCGTTGCAACGAATTTCCTCATCTCTTCCTCCTCAACCGTCGGCCCCGCCTCTTGCGGCAGGCGCTCGACAAACCCCACGGACGGAGCATCCTCCCCCATCCTGAAATGATGGTAACAAGGAATATAAACGTTTTCAAGAAGGAATATAAACGTTTTTATTTTGCGCACTGCACAAAGAAAAGCGAAGTATCGGCCCAGACGGGCAGCAATTCCAGATGTGAGCGGAAAGAGAGGCGGCGGCTGGAGCGGGTAGCGGGAATCGAACCCGCGCGTTCAGCTTGGGAAGCTGACAGGCTACCATTACATCATACCCGCAGGGCAGCGCCGAGGCCGCATCCATTCAACAGTTCGCCGGGCGTGTCAAGCGAGACGGTCATGCGGGCGCTTGAACAGCCTGGGTATATGATGAGCGTCCGCAACGCGTCGGACGATTCTCCGTCCATGCGCCGCAGGATGGAACGACCGAGCGGTTCGCTCGGCTCGTGGATCGAGTATTAGGGCCTTCCTTGCCTGGCCGTGTTCAGAAACTCCAGGCCGCCTTGAACGAAACCGACTGTCGCAGATAGTCATCCCGCCAGCCGGCGTCATAACCAGGCACCATCCCTATAATAAATACAGGCCCGGCGTTTCAGCGAGGCCTGTATTACTCGTGCTGTTATGGGAACATGCGGTCGGCTGTAGCCTTCGCAAGCGTTTTGCCCTTTGCATCGAGTGCCTTGATGGTGAAGCGATACTTATGCTTACCGGACGGAGGGCACGGCCCCTTATATCGGAAGGCTCCATAGGGCAGAGAGTTCTCGCCGGTATAAGCAACCTTGCCTCCACCGTGCGGGTAGTCGACCGCATTCAGATCGACCATACGAATATCGAGCTTGATTGTACCCTTCGGAACACCGGAAAGCTTGATCGGCGGCGATTTGGAATCAAAGCATTTCTTTGTCGGCCCCCAATCAAACGAGGCCCTCATATTTTCTGCCGAAGCAGCAGAAATCATAGCAATCGAGATCAACCCGGTAATAAGCATTCTCATATTTTACTTTCCTCCACGATCAAATATTAGAATGGAACCGCACCCTCATTTACACGCTTTCCATACTTCTGTTGAATTTTTCTCCCTATCATAGCAATAACCTAGCGCCTCCAAGCGCTCGGACACTCCAGATCGTTGATCACACGCCTTCATTGTGTTTGGATCGTCGCCAAAACCACCACGGCAATTCTCATTTAGCTCTTCCCATTTCTCGATAAGGGCATTCACCGATACAGCAGGATCGGAGGCAGAAGGCCCATCAGCGAGGAACCCCTTTTTACAGAGATAACGGTCGTCACCATCAACCCGGATATGGTCTTTGGCTACAACGTCAAGGAACATCCGGTGCTGGTACACATCCTCAAACTCCCGGCAATCCAGTTCAATGTCATATCGATTTGCACGGACGGGTTTCACGCTAGCAACGAGACATCCAGCTTCTTCGAATGAAACTTCCCGGCCGGCCTTACCAATCGTGAATGACACCAAATCGAGTTCACCACGCTCGGCCAAATCGCAATCCTTCCTATCCAGATATGCTCCGTCATCAATAGGCACCCGATCAGACGCACTGGCGGCAACGGGCATCACGGCCATTAATACACTAAGGGTCCAGCGGTTCAGGTTGGCGGCTATATTGAACACCTCATATCCCTTTCTTGTTGTCACGGCCTTGGATGTTCCCGCTGGAAATCCGAGAGACCCCTACCGCATTTCATAGCTCAGCCTTCGGCACCACACGGTCTCGATATGCGAATGAATACCGGCGATGTACTCAAGTTCTTCCGCAGTCGGATGACGGTTCCCCTCTCCACGGCATTCATCAAGATACCAGCCAAGCCCCCCGAACTTGGTGAACTTCAGCAGCAACGGCTTCGATCCCGCTGTAACGAAATAGAATGCAATTCCGGCCTGAACATCGAGACAAGACGAGTAGAAAATATCGTGGTCACCCAGGCAGTTCCTTAAACGACGAGCCATTTGGGAAAGCTCCTCCGCCGATTGTACTGGGATCAATCCCTCCGCCTTCCACGGTGGACTAGGAAATCTGAGGTTGGCAATTGCCTTACGTATCGTGATTACCGGGTTTGTCGAACTGGATAGAAAATTCAGAATAGCCGCTGACCCTGACACTTCGACGGTTCGCGTTACCAACCATGACATTTCAGCAATTTCATCAGAGGAAACGCCTCGCCTCAGAGCATAGCTGGCCATCCGAACGCTGATCAAATCAGTTGGCAATTCAGCAATCGCAAAAACAACGTGAGGATCAATCGTTTTTAAATGCTGCAAAATCCTCGTCAGCATATCCCCACGACTAAGCGCCACATGTGCGGCACGATAGAATTCCCTCGTTTCCGCACGAGGTCCAAGCCTTGAAAGCAAACGAACCATGCCTGCTGGATAGTTCCCGTAAGCTCGTTTGAGGATCACCTTCAGCCTGTTTCGGGTCAACCATTTACTCGTCAGCAGAAAATCGTCGCCCGCAGCAATAGCCGCATGCCAAACGTGACGTTGAGTTGATGTTGCCATCACATACTCGCCAACATCAAACCTCCCCCAAATCGCCATGACAGCTGGAGCAAACTCTCCGGCAATATGCTCAATCAGATCGGGTAATGGGGAAAGTTTGACGCTCTCTTGCAATCCGTTTTGTAAAACCATGGACTACGGCATCAACGACGCAAGCGATCCATTCAACGGGTAATATCGACCCTCAATAGTAATACCGTTTGTTCCTGAACAGGTACATCAACAGGTATACCGGGAACCAAAGCCCGCCCGTCAAGATGGCAATGAGGATGTGAATCCAATGCGGAAAACTGCGCAACAGGCTCCCCTCACCGCCGGAAGACGATGCGGACGATGCCGCCGCCGCGGCACCCCCGGCATTCATAAACACGTTCGGGCTGTTCCGTTGCGATTTCAGAAGCTCAAGCTCAGAGCTGGCTCGGGAAATCTGAACAGCGGGGATAAGTGGAATTTCCGCCTGACTTCGGCTTAGATGCCGGGAACAGGAGAAACCATGACAAGACGACCGCGCCGGAACCATAGCCCGGCTTTCAAGGCGAAGGTGGCACTTGCCGCCATCCGAGGTGAGCAGACGCTGGTGGAATTGTCCCAGCAGTTCGATGTGCACGCCAACCAGATCAAACAGTGGAAAGACCAGCTCCTTGAGGGTGCGACGGGTGTGTTCGGCGATGAAACGAAGGCGGAGCCAACGGTTCCGACCGTCGATGTCAAAACGCTACACGCCAAGATCGGCGAACTGACACTGGAGAACGATTTTTTGTCCGGTGCGCTCGGCAAGGCGGGATTGCTGGGCGGAAAGAAATGATCGACCGCGAGCACAAACTCTCCGTCGTACGCCAGGCGAAGCTTCTCGGCTTCAGCCGTGGCAGCGTCTATTATCTGCCTCGTCCAGTGTCCGACGGCGATCTGACCTTGATGCGGCGGATCGACGAACTGCACCTCGACTACCCGTTTGCCGGAAGCCGGATGTTGCAAGGGCTCTTGAGAGGAGAAGGGTTGGAGACCGGGCGGCTGCACGTCGCCACGCTGATGAAGAAGATGGGCATCGAGGCGATCTACCGTCGCCCGAACACCTCCAAACCAGCGCCAGGGCACAAGATTTATCCCTACCTCCTGCGCAAGCTGGCGGTCAACCGACCCAACCAGGTCTGGGCAATGGACATCAGTTATATTCCGATGGCGCGGGGCTTCGTTTATCTCTGCGCCGTTGTTGTCGACTGGTTCAGCCGGAAGGTCCTGTCGTGGCGGCTGTCGATCACGATGGAAGCGGCCTTCTGCATCGAAGCGGTCGAGGAGGCGCTCGCCCGCTATGGCAAGCCGGAAATCTTCAACACGGATCAGGGCTCGCAGTTTACCTCGGTGGACTTCACGGCGGTGCTGAAGAAAGCTGAGATCGCCATCTCAATGGATGGCAAGGGTGCATGGCGCGACAACGTCTTCGTAGAGCGGCTCTGGCGGTCGATCAAATACGAGGAGGTCTACCTCCACGCCTACAAGACGGTGTCTGAGGCCCGCGTCGGCATTGGCCGATATCTGACCTTTTACAATACCCGACGCCCACATTCATCCCTTGACCGGCAGACGCCGGATAAGGCCTACTTCAACGCGCTGGCACCCATGATGGTGGCGGCATAATCGAGGCGGAAATCCACTTAGCAAAACGCCCGAAACTGTTCAGACAAACCGAGCCAGCTCTCTCCCGCATTTGAGGGTCGAGAATTTCACCGCAGTGACGGCACTTCTTCGACTTCGCATTGATCACTTCCGAGCAGTACGGGCATTCGATTGTCGCCACCGATGGGGTCTCTTGCATTGCGTTCTCCACGTTATAGCGAGCTGCAATCTCGCCTTTAATTTATGGTCCTATATTACGTGGTTTTATTCAAGCGCAAGTGATTGCTGTTGCACATGGAAGTGCAAGAGCTCGTTGGCTGGAATCTCAGGAGATTGCGTGTTGAGCGCAAAATTTCTCAGGACGATCTGGCTTTGATCGCCGAGGTCGAACGGGCATATGTGGGGTATCTGGAAAGAGGGAAACGCAACCCAACTGTTGCGATCCTCGCCCGATTGGCCAATGCACTCGAAGTGCACATTTCCCAGCTGTTCATTCAGCCAGCAGACAGTGAGAGCAAGCCATCACCGCTTCGACCGGGGCGGCGAAAATCAAAATAATTGATACCTTTACAATGTATATACTTTCCACCATCAAACAGGCGCTGGAAGTATATGAAATGTCACTCCTATATCGTCACCATCCCTAGTGAATGCATCAAATTTCATTGTATATGATATTATTTTATCTAATTCACCCGTATACCGCTTAACATCAACGTTCTCGATATCAATTGCACCGGTAGGTTTCTCTATCATATTCTTGACAACCTTATCGAAGCACCCCTTCATTGAAGGGTTCATAAGCCAGACAGAATGTATATGGATGTTATCCAATTCCCCCACTTCACTCCAGTAGCGTGACCCATTCGCATCAATACAAGAAATACTCAGAGGCTTTTCAGCGTTTGAAGCCTTATTATATTTTCTTCCTAATGCCTCTCGACAAACCAGATTATACAGATGACGGAATTGCTTTAATTCAATCTCACCAATTGCATACTCCTGATCTTCATCCTTATATTTTTGTAAGATTTTACTCTGATTAAAGACCAGTGTTACGAGGTAGAAATTGGATATTAGATAGCTCTCAAATGTTTGATATGCAGCTTTCTCGGCCTCATATCTTTCCGTGATTAAATCCCTCACCCACCTAACAAGTGCCTCACTATATTCAGGTTTTTTCATTTTATTCATTGTTCATTTTTCCATTTCAATGCTTATAAAGGTCCGCTTTGTCGGCCAATTACCTTATCTAACTTATACGGCCGCTCACTGATCAAAACCCATAGGCCCATTCTCTGCGCCCGATCGACATGATGCGCCAGGGCTGGCTTTCGAGCTTCCGCCAGGCATCGCAGCAATGATCGACGATGTCGTCGTATGATTTGAAGACGCGGTTTGATAACCAGTTGTCGCGCATGAAATGCCAGAGGTTTTCGACCGGGTTCAGCTCCGGCGATTTCGGCGGGAGTGGCAGAATGGTGATGTTTTCGGGCACGACGAGATTGTTGGACATGTGCCAGCCTGCCTGATCCATGATGAGGATAGCGTGCGCGTCGGCATCGACGTGTCGGGCGATTTCGGCCAGATGCTGGGTCATGGCGTAGGTGTCGCACCATGGCATGACCAGCGCCGCCGCCTTGCCGAGCTTCGGGCAGATTGCGCCGAAGATGTAGGCCGACCTTGTGCGCTGATCGTGCGGTGCTGAAGGCCGTGTTCCTCGCCTGGCCCATCGGCGGGTGATCTTGTTCTTTTGCCCGATACGGGCCTCATCCTGAAACCAAATCTCTATGCGTTTTCCTCGGGCCGCTCCAGCGGCAATCTCTGCCACTGCGGCAGGGAAGCTTTTTTAAAACCCTCAATGGCTTGAGGGTCTTGCGCGTGATGTTTGGGCCGAACAGCGAGCTTGCGATAGCCCATGGCCCGGACTTCGCGGCTGAGCGTCTGCTCGCTCACCGAAACGCGAAACTCCTCCCACAGCCATTGCGCCAGATCGCACAGACGCCAGCGAACGACGCCGTCGAGATAGGGTGTCGGCCCACGCTCGATGGCCTGCGCCAGGGCCGCACGCTGCTGATCGTTCAACCGCGATTGTGGGCCGGGAGCCTTGCCATTGATCAGACCTTGGGGACCGCGTTCGTTGAACCGCATGACCCAGTCACGGACAATCTGCAGCGTGACGTTACCGAGGCGGGCGGCATCGGAACGCGAGCCTCCATCGTAGATCGACGCCAGCGCCAGCAGTCGGCGCGCCTGAGCGGCATCCTTCGTCTGCCGCGCCAGCCGCCGCAGACCGTCTCCATCAAAATCCGTCCGTAGTGAAATCCCTGATCGCATCGCAGACCTCCGGTTTGCACCAGAGATTCAGATTCACCCCACTTTGGGAAGGCTAAAGAGTCGAAGTCAGCGAGGCGGCGTATTAACTGAATTTACATTCCGCTTCATTAAATATTGTTCATGTTTTGTTCTTTTTTAAAAAGGCCGCACTAATACGCGAAAAAACAGCCGCTGATTTTAACAATATAAACCAACAATATTAAATTATAATTGTATCTTATATAAACAAACAATGAGAGCGGCGGTGCAAAAGTCGGCCACGGTAGCGGCGGCATAATGCTGCTGCGGGCGGAGTAAAATCCGGCCACCTATCTTCCTTCTGCAATGATCGCAGGAGGGACAGGGGATCTACACCGTGGAACTATATCTGAAGGTTCGTCTGGCTGTTTCGGAAGGGATGACGCAGCGTCAGGCGGCGAAGCATTTCAACATATCGCGCGACAGCGTGGCGAAGATGGTGTCGTATTCGACGCCACCCGGTTACCAGCGGCGATCACCGATCCGGCGTCCGAAGCTGGATGCGTTTGTTTCGACGATCGAGCATTGGCTCGACGAGGACCTGAAGGTGCCGCGCAAGCAGCGGCATACGGCCAGGCGGGTATTTGACCGCCTGCGCGACGAGTGCGGGTTCACCGGCGGCTACACGATCATCAAGGACTACATGCGCGAGCGGGATCAGCGCCGGCAGGAAGTGTTCGTGCCACTTGCCCATCCGCCGGGCCACGCGCAGGCCGATTTCGGCGAGGCGATGGTGGTGATCGGCGGTGTGGAACAGAAGGCCCGCTTCTTCGTGCTGGATCTTCCGCATAGTGATGGCTGCTATGTTCGGGCCTATCCGGCGGCGGTGGCCGAGGCCTGGGTGGACGGTCACATCCATGGATTTGCCTTCTTCGGGGGCGTGCCGCAGTCGATCGTCTACGACAACGACCGTTGCCTGGTCGCAAAGATCCTGCCCGACGGTACACGCAAGCGGGCGGTGTTGTTCAGCGGCTTCCTGTCCCACTACCTGATCCGGGATCGCTATGGGCGGCCGGGAAAGGGCAATGACAAAGGGAATGTCGAGGGCCTTGTGGGCTACGCCCGGCGCAACTTCATGGTGCCGATCCCGCAGTTTGCGACATGGGATGCGTTCAACGCCTTTCTGGAGGAGCAGTGCCGCAAACGCCAGCGCGACAGGCTGCGCGGCGAGAGCGAGACGATCGGCGAGCGCCTGCAGCGGGATCTGGCGGCCATGCGTCCATTGCCGACATCACCCTTCGATGCCTGCGATCAGGCCAGCACCAGCGTAACGGCCCAGTCCCTGGTGCGATACAAGACCAACGACTATTCCGTGCCGGTCGCCTACGGTCATCAGGACGTCTGGGTGCGGGGCTATGTCGACGAGGTGGTGATCGGCTGCCGTGGCGAGATCATTGCTCGCCATCCGCGGTGCTGGGATCGGGAAGACGTCGTCTTCGACCCTATCCACTACCTGCCGCTGATCGAGCAGAAGATCAATTCCCTGGATCAGGCCGCCCCTCTGCAAGGCTGGGACCTGCCGGAAGAGTTCGCTACGCTGCGCCGGCTGATGGAAGGCCGCATGGCCAAGCATGGTCGGCGGGAATACGTTCAGGTTCTGCGCCTGCTGGAGAGCTTCGAGCTCGCCGACCTGCATGCGGCGGTGAAGCAGGCAATCCAGCTCGGCGCAATCGGATTCGATGCGGTCAAGCATCTGATCCTGTGCCGGGTCGAGCGACGGCCACCTCGACTGGACCTGGCGATCTATCCCTACCTGCCGAGGGCGACGGTCGAGAAGACCTCGGCGAAAGCCTACATGCGGCTTTTGTCGTCTGATGCGGGAGAAGCGGCATGAGCACCGAAGCACCCGAGATACTGCTTGCCCACTATCTCAAGACCCTGAAGCTGCCGACCTTCCAGCGCGAGTATCAGAAGCTGGCCCGGTTATGCGCCACCGAGGGCGTCGACCACATCGACTACCTGTTCCGGCTTGCCGAACGGGAGATGATCGAACGCGATCGCCGCAAGGTCGAACGCCGGATCAAGGCGGCCAAATTCCCTGTCGTCAAAAGCCTCGACAGCTTCGACTTCACAGCCATCCCCAAGCTGAACAAGATGCAAGTGCTGGAGCTGGCACGTTGCGAGTGGATCGACCGCCGCGAGAACGTGATCGCTCTCGGCCCCAGCGGCACGGGCAAGACGCATGTCGCACTCGGCCTCGGACTGGCGGCCTGCCAGAAGGGGCTGTCCGTCGGCTTCACCACGGCCGCCGCCCTGGTCAGTGAGATGATGGAGGCGCGTGACGAGCGGCGTCTGCTCCGTTTCCAAAAGCAGATGGCAGCCTACAAGCTGCTGATCATCGATGAGCTGGGCTTCGTGCCGCTGTCCAAGACCGGCGCGGAATTGTTGTTCGAGTTGATCTCCCAGCGTTACGAGCGCGGTGCGACCATGATCACCAGCAATCTGCCTTTCGACGAATGGACGGAAACCCTGGGGTCCGAGCGTCTGACCGGCGCCCTGCTCGATCGCATCACCCACCACGTCAACATCCTCGAGATGAACGGCGACAGCTACCGTCTCGCCCAAAGCCGCGCCCGAAAGGCCGGCTGACGCCTTCTCTGAAAATCGCCGCGGGCGCCCGAGACCCCCGCTCGGGCTACGCCCTCCCGGCGGTCTCAGGCGCGCGCCAAGGTGGCCGACTTTTGCTCCGCCCCGTGGCCGGTTTTTACTCCGCCGTTGACAATCGTTTCTACCCGATCTGTCATGTAGATCACGCTCTCGTTTTGAACCTTATACGGCCCCTCACTGATCAAAACCCATAGGCCCATTCTCTGCGCCCGATCGACATGATGCGCCAGGGCTGGCTTTCGAGCTTCCGCCAGGCATCGCAGCAATGATCGACGATGTCGTCGTATGATTTGAAGACGCGGTTTGATAACCAGTTGTCGCGCATGAAATGCCAGAGGTTTTCGACCGGGTTCAGCTCCGGCGATTTCGGTGGGAGTGGCAGAATGGTGATGTTTTCGGGCACGACGAGATTGTTGGACATGTGCCAGCCTGCCTGATCCATGATGAGGATAGCGTGCGCGTCGGCATCGACGTGTCGGGCGATTTCGGCCAGATGCTTGGTCATGGCGTAGGTGTCGCACCATGGCATGACCAGCGCGGCCGCCTTGCCGAGCTTCGGGCAGATTGCGCCGAAGATGTAGGCCGACCTTGTGCGCTGATCGTGCGGTGCTGAAGGCCGTGTTCCTCGCCTGGCCCATCGGCGGGTGATCTTGTTCTTTTGCCCGATACGGGCCTCATCCTGAAACCAAATCTCTATGCGTTTTCCTCGGGCCGCTCCAGCGGCAATCTCTGCCACTGCGGCAGGGAAGCTTTTTTAAAACCCTCAATGGCTTGAGGGTCTTGCGCGTGATGTTTGGGCCGGACAGCCAGCTTGCGATAGCCCATGGCCCGCACCTCCCGGCTCAGCGTTTGCTCGCTCACGGAAACGCGAAACTCTTCCCAAAGCCATTGCGCCAGATCGCACAGACGCCAACGAACAACGCCGTCGAGATAGGGTGTCGGCCCACGCTCGATTGCTTGCGCCAAGGCCGCACGCTGCTGATCGTTCAACCGCGACTGCGGACCGGGAGCCTTGCCATTGATCAGGCCTTGGGGACCGTGTTCGTTGAACCGCATGACCCAGTCCCGGACAATTTGGAGCGTGACGCTGCCGAGGCGGGCGGCATCGGAACGCGAGCCTCCATCGTAGATTGAGGCGAGTGCCAACAGACGGCGCGCTTGAGCGGCATCTTTCGTCTGCCGCGCCAGCCGCCGCAGACTGTCTCCATCAAAATCCACCCGTAATGAAATCCCTGATCGCATCGCAGACCTCCGGTTTGCACCAGAGATTCAGATTCACCGCACTTTGGGAAGGCCAAAGAGTCGAGGTCAGCGAGGTGGCGTATTAGAGCGCCACAGACGTATTTCACCACCGTTCAGATCGATGTCCTTCCACGCAATATTTGCGATTTCGCTATAGCGTGCGCCGGTATCGATAAGCATGATGACCAGATCATAGTTGTCCTGCATCCAGTTCTGGCGATCAGCACGACGAGCGGGTTCCGCAGATAGGCCGTTGGCGACACGCGCGGGGTCCAACTCGTGTAGCAGACGGCGCTCTTCATCGACGCTCAGATATCGCACTCGGGAATTCGCTGTTCTGATCAGGGGGGCATCGATTGACGGACATTGATAGCCGTCCTTTCGAGCAAGCCTGATCGCTCCCATCAAACAGTTCATTCCATGCTTGATCGTCTGCGATCCGCATCCTTGAGACAAACGCTTTTGCCGAAACTGTTCCAGTGTGTCGGAATTGACCTTCAGCAAAGGGATCGAGCAATCGATTGCCCTCAGAATGATCCTGATTTGACTTTCCAGATTGCGGTAGTTCGCAGTTCCAACCTTCGTATTGGCGAACCGACGAAGGGCGACCTCCAACGTGATCTGCTCCTTTTTGCCGAGCAGTAGTTCAGCGTGGACATCCGCCCGAATCTTCGCCGCGACTTGTTCGGCAACCCTGCGATCGGTCGTCTTTGTCGACCGGACTATCGATTGGTGATCGATTTGAAACTGCGCATACCAGAATTTCGAATTTCCGCGTTTTACGACTGACATAGGCCCCCTTTTCGTAACAGCGGGATTGTCCCGCCGACGCAGGCAGATGCTCAACAGTCACAAGGGGAAAGCCAAGGGCACCCAATACTCACCCCCTGTTTGGGCACTTGGCTTCTATGTCACATAATTACGGGTAGCCGGTCGCCTATTTCCAGCCACCAACTCCAGCTTTTGGGGGTCTCCAAATCAGATCGTGAGCCCAATTCGCCTATTGTTTTCTATGGGCCGAAGCGGTCGCGACCAACTCACCTGCCCATCCATATTACATTCTGGGCAAGACGGTTGGCCGCGGATAGCTTACTCTTTCGCTTTCCTGTCGGGTAAGCCGTCATACTGCGCATACGCATCTAACATCATTTTCGTATACTCACTTGTGCTCGACGTAATTTCGCCTAGGCCAGGCCACGCGAAAGGTATTGATGACCAAGTCGTTTCGAATTCGACCTCGACACCCAAAAGCTCTGCGACCGCCAAAACCTCCTTCGAGTCCTTATCGTACGGCCACAAATCTTCCTCCAGAGCTATCCAGACATCATTCTCATCATCGACACTGATCTCAGCCTGGAGAGCGCCAAGTCTCTCGCTGATATTAGCCGCATCTGAACCGCGCCGAGTTTACCGGAGACCGTTTGGTTTAAGTTATGCGGCCATGGCTGGCGCGTCCAGCATGGCATGGTATCGTTCTTCTGCCTCGGCTGGCGGTATGTTGCCGATGGGCTCCAGAAGGCGTCGGTTGTTGAACCAGTCCACCCATTCGAGTGTGGCGAACTCCACGGCTTCGAAGTTGCGCCATGGTCCCCGGCGATGGATGACCTCGGCTTTGTAAAGGCCGTTGATCGTTTCGGCGAGAGCGTTGTCATAGGAATCACCGACGCTCCCGACAGACGGCTCGATGCCCGCCTCCGCCAGCCGCTCAGAATAGCGAATCGACACGTATTGCGAGCCGCGGTCGGAATGATGAACCAGCCCGCCCCGTTTGACGGGCCGCCGATCATGAAGTGCCTGCTCCAGAGCATCGAGGACAAAGCCCGCATGGGCAGTCCGGCTTGCCCGCCAACCGACGATACGTCGGGCAAAGGCATCGATCACGAAGGCCACGTAAACGAAGCCCTGCCAGGTCGCGACATAGGTGAAATCGGATAACCACAGCATGTTCGGCGCGGGAGCCTTGAAGTGGCGATTGACGCGGTCGAGCGGACACGGGGCAGACTTGTCCGATACAGTGGTTTTGATCGGCTTGCCACGAATGATGCCTTGAAGACCCATCATTCTCATGAGCCTTGCGACGGTGCAGCGAGCGATATCGAAGCCTTCTCGCTGCAACTGTCGCCACACTTTCCGCACGCCATAGACCTGGAAGTTCTCGTTGAACACCCGGCGTATCTCGACTTTCATAGCCATATCGCGCCGGGCGCGGGCCGATAGGCGACCCACGTCCGTGCGCTTGGCGACGACTTCATAATAGGTGGACGGGGCAATCGGCAGCAGCCTGCAGATCGGCTCGACCCCGAGCACCGAGCGGTGTTCGTCGATGAAGGAAATCATCGCTTCATTGGGCGGTCGAGCTCCGCCATCGCAAAATACGCAGAGGCTTTGCGCAAAATCTCGTTGGCCTGACGAAGCTCGCGGTTCTCCCGCTCCAGAGCCTTCATCTTCTCGGCGACGTCACTCGGCAGGCCAGCTCGCTTGCCGCTGTCCACCTCAGCCTTCTTCACCCATTCATTGAGCGTATGCGCCGAGCAGCCGATCTTGGCAGCTATGGAAGACACGGCCGCCCACCGCGAAGGATGCTCTGCTTCATGCTCGACAACCATTCGAACGGCGCGGGCGCGCACTTCGGGAGAAAACTTGTTCGTCGTCTTGCTTGTCATAGACCCTACTTCTCACAAGTTGGGGTCTCCGGCAAACCCGGTGCGGTTCACATCATCAAGCAAAGCACTGCGCATAAGAAGGATGATTTTTTCCTCACTCAGATCGAGTTTGGGTCTGCCATCGACCCTCTGGAAATCGGGGCCATCTCTTTCTTCGCCGCCATCTGCCTTTACCAGAAGGAGTGACTTGCCTTCATCGTCGGTCCAGAATGCTGTGTCGAAGATATCAAGAGGCGATGTCCCGCAACCCGGGCAATGCCAAAGGTTTTGCGCGATCTGGGCGCCGGTAATCTTTCCATCGCAATGCAGGCAAAACCACAAGTTTGAATCGCCTCGTCCCAACGGGTGGCGAACTACGCCGTTCTGGTCAGGTTTTGTGGACCGCCGCGGCCAATCGGTAGAGATTTCTCCACGAACTTGAACAGCTCTATTTCTTGCCAGAGTAAGTGCTGCCTGCAAGAATTGCGGGTCATGCACAGGGCACTTCTCATCTCGGTCAGCAAATGTCTCGACCAGAGGGACTGCGCCGGGGTTCTCCGGTACCCTGATGCTCCATCCCTCGCCTGCCATGATAACGTCGTGAAGAACCACTTGAAGCCGGTAAGGATGATCGCAGATCATGCCATGTTCAGCCTGTTCCAAGTAGGCGAAGCGTCGCTTCATGACTTCGGAATTACCCTTCTGGAAGCTTGCCGTCGGAAGGGCACGCATGGCGAAAGCTTCAACATCCGTCATTTGTTGGGCGTTGACCCGCCAACCATTCTTGACGGCCGTGATGAGCTTGCTCCAATGAGGGAAATCGAGTTCCCCTGCAATCAAGTCAAGGGCGAGGTGTTGTGCAATCCTATTGGCCCGTGCGTATCGCTTGGCCAGGACTTTAAGGCTGTGAAGGTTATTTGTTTCGGTCATTGTCCATACCTTGGAATGATCCGACCATGTGCCCGCTAATGGCCAGACCCTGCCGTTTGGCACGGAATGACGCTTCAGAACTGTAACGCTGACATAGCTTTGCGTGGCGGGCACACCGGCCCGCGTGAGGGCCATGCTTTGTATGGCAAGCTGTATGACCGCAGTCAAGCCTCCCGTTATTTGCCACAGCAATTGAGAACTGGATCGCGGGACTACTCATCGAGGAACGTCGTACGCGGAATACTATGAAGTGAAGGAGTAACCGCCGTTTGGCTCTGCAACAGCACAACCTCTCAACGTGGTTTATTACGTCGCTCTTTCGCGAGACGCCGACGGCAATTATACCAGTAGGTCAAAGCCCCCTTCTCAGTCAGCGTAGCGCCTTCGATAAACGCCTTGACGATCACGTCCTGCTCCATCCCTTCCAGCTTTTCATAGATCGCCAGCGCGGTATCGATCTTGGACTTGCCCGCCTCGATCATTTTCCGGCCTTCAGCAATTGCTTGTGCAATGACCGTCTTGTCGGCGGGAACGGCTTCATTGTTTTTCGCCTTCGTCATATCGTCTCTCCTTGTTCGATGAGACGAAGATCCCCTCAGTTATCGACCCAGACAACGCCGCCCCTCAAGCCGACCCAAATCGAGCGTTAGGCGCCGTATCCTATGGAAGACCACCCTGGATTAAGGTGGCCGATTACTGGTACCGCTGCGGTGCGGCGCAGTTCGCGTAACAATAACTTCAATACAATGCGTAAATCACGACTTACAAAGAGGCTCATTCCCGTCAAAAACTGGCGCAACTTCTGGGATATTTACGAGCTAAACCTCCAAGGAAGACCACGCTTAGGAAGTCTGTTAAATCCCTGAATATATTTGTAAAAGTGTGATTTCAGTAAGATTTTTCAACCATAGCGGGTAGCCTTGGGAAGCTGACAGGCTACCATTACATCATACCCGCAGGGCAGCGCCGAGGCCGCATCCATTCAACAGTTCGCCGGGCGTGTCAAGCGAAGCTCACGGCCAGAAATGCCGTCATGCCCCCCATGCGGTTGAATTTCAATGACTGTTCGGTCAGATGCAGGCGAGGGCGGTGGGCCACAGCGCCATCGGTAAGGCCTGCCGCCTGCCAAAGTGCCCAGGAGCCGATTTTTATTTCCGCTTCAGTGCCGGCAAGGGCGCGGGATCGGCGGCCTCCCTGGCCATGCGCAGGGCACGAAGTTTTTCAGTCTTCTTCTCTCGCGCCGCCGCCTCCTGCTCGATGATCCCTCTTGCGATGGAGTTGGTCTGCGCGGATTTTGTGTCCGCGCTCACCTTCGTCGGTTTGAAGAACTGCTGTTTGGTTGCCGTCATCCGTCCACTCCTCTGTTCCCCAGCGTGCGCCGTCAGGCGTGACGAGCGCTCGCGGGTTTCTTCTTCGGAGCCGGCAGCAATCCCTCCCGCTGTGCCTGCTTGCGGGCGAGCTTGCGGGCACGCCTGACAGCCTCGGCCTTCTCGCGCGCCCTCTTCTCGGAAGGCTTCTCAAAGGCGCTGCGCGCCTTCATCTCGCGAAAGAGTCCTTCGCGCTGCATCTTCTTCTTCAGAACCCGAAGGGCCTGATCGACATTGTTGTCCCGTACGAGAACCTGCAAGACATGTCCTTTCCGAGCGGCCCGGCCGCTGCGTCACTCGATTACTTTCTGGTCCGAATGGTGGATGGCTTGAACCACGGTTCCTTGCCATCCGCCGATGGATGCGCTCCCGCCACGGAGCGCGGCGTCACCGCTTCCGCCGCCTCGATATCGCTCGCCAGGATGCGGCGCTCGCACGTCTCGTTGCCAAGCCGCACACGATACCGCACCTCTCCGTGATCGGACGGCAGAATTCCCGCGATCCGGCAAATTCCACTACCTTCCGTCCGGCGGAACAGATCGGGCTTGAGCCTGACAGTGTCGCCGACAGCGTAGATTACCCGGCTCATGGCCAGCCCTCCCGCATACCGCATGAAAACAAAAAGGTCGGGCATCGACCCGACCTCTTCCCGTCGTTCACCATCGACGCTGCCAGTACATCCGTGGTCAGCGAGGAGGAACGACAATTCCTTATGCGGCGCGCAGGTTGTCTGCGGAGTTCTTGCCGGACTTGCGGTCCTGCACGATGTCGAAGCTTACCTTCTGGCCCTCGGCAAGGGAACGCAGGCCGGCGCGTTCAACCGCCGAAATATGGACGAACACATCCGTCGCGCCGTCGTCGGGAGCGATGAAGCCGAAACCCTTGGTGCTGTTGAACCACTTTACAGTGCCTGAATTCATAACGATTTCCTTTCAATCGTTGGTGTGGCTGCCAGGTTGGCAGCCCATATAAATCGACGATGAGAGGAGATCCGACCGGGCCACAAGGGCGAAGACAAAGGTCACAAGCAAAGTTCGATGACTTCAAGATAGTGATACTTACGTATTTTTCAAGAAAAATAACCACCACCGTCGCGCGAACCAGTATGGAAATCCGTATTTTCCCTAGTGGAAACAGCAGCCTGGCGAGAAAAACCATTAGATATTAATTTCAGAAGACGGATAAATTTCTGATGAAATTTACAGAGGCGCCACGAGGCATCGGCATTCCGCCGTCGATTACTGCTCGTCCGGCAGCAGCCGGAACCTAAAGAAGCTTCCTGGCGCCAGGGGCATATTATCAAACCGAGAATACGATCACGCGAGACGATCATCCGAGCGCTCGATCAATCTTGGCATGATGAGCGCCTGCAGCGCCTCCGGCGGCTCGCCTTCCATGCGGCGCAGGATGTATTGGCCGAGCAGCTCGCTCGGCTCGTGGATCGGCAGGTAATAGGTGGTGATCGGCGGGGCGAAGTACTGGCTGACGTTGAGGTCGTCGGTCGCGTTGATCACGGCGTCGCGGCCGTGCACGAGGCCGCGCGCGTGGAAACCGGAGAAGGCGCCGAGGGCGGAGGCTTCGTTGGCGCAGATATAGGCGGTCGGCGGGTTCGGCAGGGTAGACATGGCAAGCACATTCTCGCGGCCGAAGGCGGGGGTCAGGTGACCGTGGGCGACGAGAGCGGGATCGAAGGTAAGTCCGGCAACATCGAGGGCGCGGCGATAGGCTTCCAGGCGGACGATGGCGTAGCTGAGTTCGGCCATCGGATTGACGAGCGCGATGCGGCGGTGGCCGCGCCCGGCAAGGCGGGCGACCGAGTGGCGGATCATCTGCTCGTTATCGGCATCGACGAAGGCGTGCGGGGCGTTGTGAAGCGTGATGCCATAGGTGACGAAGGGAAAATCCGCCTCCTGCATGATGCGCACGCGCGGATCGTCCGCCCGCGTGCCGGAGACGATGATGCCATCGGCCGTCTTCAGGGAAACGATCTGACGGATGGTGGCCAGACTCTCCTCGAAATTGCGCACGGCATAGAGCGAGACGCGGTAAGGACTGTCCTCCAGCGCCCAGGAAATGCCGCTGAGAAGCTGGGCGTACTCGACGCCCTCCCACTCGTTCTGCTTGGGGCCGGGCGCGGTCATGATGGCGGCGACCTGATAGGTCTTGCCGGTGCGAAGCTGCACGCCATGCATGTTGAGCTGGTAGCCGATGCGCTCGGCGGCGGCGACGACGATGGCGCGCGTTTCCGGCCGCACCTGCGGGCTTGCGTTCAGCGCCTTCGATACGGTGGCGATCGAGAGGCCCGTTTCCTGCGCGATGGTCTTGATCGTCGGTCTTGGCATCGCGTCTTGCTTGTCCGTCTTTCCCGCGCGATCCCGCGCGAAGGCCATCAAACGTCTATCACACGATAAAAACGTTTAACTTTATTGTAAAGAGCGAAATCCAACGTCAGCTTGCACGGAAGTGCTTGGAGAGCTTGAGGCCCTGCGCCTGATAGTTGGAGCCGAGGCCGGAGCCGTAGAGGCCTTCGGGCGCATCCAGCATATGTTCGTAGATCAGGCGGCCGACGATCTGGCCATGATCGAGGATGAAGGGGACCTCGTGACTGCGCACTTCCAGCACCGCGCGGCTGCCGGAGCCGCCGGCGGGAGCGTGGCCGAAGCCGGGATCGAAGAAGCCGGCATAGTGGACACGGAATTCGCCGACGAGCGGATCGAAGGGCGTCATCTCGGCCGCATAGAGCGGGGGGACGTGCACAGCCTCGCGCGAGACGAGGATGTAGAACTCGTCCGGGTCGAGGATCAGTTCGTTGCGGCCGCGGCTGAACAGCGGCTCCCAGAAATCGAAGATATCGTGCTGGTTCTTCTGATCCACGTCGACGACGGAGGTGTGGTGCTTGCCGCGATAGCCGATAAGGCCGTCCGGACCGGTGCCCTTGAGATCGATGGAGAGCGCGATGCCGCCGCCGGAAACGTTGGGCGTCTCGCTGGCGACGAGCATGTCGGTCTCGTGAAGCGCCAGCAACTCGCCGTCGCCGAGCAGGGCATTGCCCTTGCGGAAACGGATCTGCGACAGGCGCGAGCCGCGGCGCACGACGATAGGGAAGGTGCGCGGCGAGATTTCGAGATAGAGCGGGCCGCAATAGCCGGCGGGGATCTTGTCGAATTCCTGCGCGCGGTCGGTGATGACGCGGGTGAAGATGTCGAGGCGGCCGGTCGAGCTTTTCGGGTTGGCCGAGGCGGCGAGGTCGGCCGGCAGGTCGAGGCTTTCCATCAGCGGCACGATGTAGACGCAGCCGGTTTCCAGCACCGCGCCCTCGGAAAGGTCGATGACGTGCAATTGCAGCCGGTCGAGCTTGTCGGCGACGAGATGGGCGGGGCCGGGCAGGAAGCTGGCGCGCACGCGAAACGCCTTCGCGCCGAGGCGCAGGTCGAGGCTGGCGGGCTGGACCTGGTCCGCGTCGAGCGCGGCCTCGCTTCTCAGCCGCCCGCTTTCGAACAAGCCGCGAATGGCGCTGTCCGCCAGAATGCCCGTGCTGCGCGCCGCAGAAGCCATGACAATACCGCCCTATCAGAGGGCTGGCACAAAACCAAATGCCGGCAATTGACGCAAGCGCAGGCACGCAGTATTAGCAGATTATCCCGTGGTGATTTGGCCGGCCGGCTTGCAGCCACGTAAAACAAGTAGCTAAAAAGGCCGGGTGACAAACCGGCCTGCTTGCGCGGCCGGTTTTTTTGTTTGAAGGCGACGATCACATGAGCAAGTCCTGGCGCCCGGCCACCCAACTCGTTCACGGCGGGACCACCCGCTCCCAGCACGGCGAAACCGCCGAGGCGATCTTCCTGACGCAAGGCTTCGTCTACGACACGTCGGCGGCGGCCGAAGCCCGCTTCAAGGGCGAGACGGACGGCTTCATCTACGCCCGCTATGCCAGCCCCACCAACGACATGTTCGAAAAGCGCATGTGCCTGCTGGAAGGCGCGGAAGACGCCCGCGCCACCGCGTCGGGCATGGCCGCCGTTTCCGCCGCGATCCTTTGCCAGCTCAAGGCGGGCGACCATATCGTGGCCGCCCGCGCGCTCTTCGGTTCCTGCCGCTGGGTGGTCGAGACGCTGGCGCCGAAATACGGCATCGAATGCACGCTGGTCGACGGCCGCGACCTTGCCAACTGGGAAAAGGCGATCCAGAAGAACACCAAACTGTTCTTCCTCGAAAGCCCGACCAATCCGACGCTGGAAGTCATCGACATCGCGGGCGTGGCGAAGCTCGCCAACCAGATCGGCGCGAAAGTCGTGGTCGACAACGTCTTTGCGACCCCCCTCTTCCAGAAGCCGCTGGAGCTTGGCGCACATATCGTCGTCTACTCGGCCACCAAGCATATCGACGGCCAGGGCCGCTGCCTTGGCGGCGTCGTGCTCTCCGACAGGGAGTGGATCGCCGAGCACCTGCAGGACTATTTCCGCCACACCGGCCCGGCCATGTCGCCATTCAACGCCTGGACGCTGCTGAAGGGCATCGAGACGCTGCCGCTGCGCGTCAAGCAGCAGACGGAGAATGCGAGCCGCGTCGCCGACTTCCTCGCCGACCAGAAACAGGTCGCCCGCGTGATCTATCCGGGCCGTAAGGACCATCCGCAGGCCGATATCATCGCCAAGCAGATGTCGGGCGGCTCGACGCTCGTCTGCTTCGAACTGAAGGGCGGCAAGGACGCGGCCTTCGCGCTGCAGGACGCGCTCGACGTCGTGAAGATCTCCAACAATCTCGGCGACGCCAAGAGCCTCATCACGCATCCCGCGACGACGACGCACAAAAACCTGACGGACGAGGCCCGCGCAGAACTCGGCATCTCGGCCGGCACCGTGCGCTTCTCCGCCGGCATCGAGGACAGCGAGGACCTGCTGGAGGATTTCGCCCGGGCGCTTGCCAAGGTCGGGGCTTAAGCCGCTCCATCCAGGGAAATGCGGAAGGCACCGGCCGAAGCGGCCGGTGCCTTCTTTGCATGTTCTTGACGCAGCCACATTCCTGTAGAATAGCTGAATTAGCAAAGCCCAAGGCATTCCCATGTATCGTGCGCTGACCCGCGACATCGAAGTGACCGTAGAGCCATATTATCTGGCCGATCAGTCCGATCCTGACGACAGCCGCTATGTCTGGGGATACCGCGTCGTCATTTCCAACCATTCCGAAGTCGCCGTGCGCCTGATGACGCGCTACTGGCACATTACCGACCAGAACGGACAGGTGGACGAGGTCAACGGGCCGGGCGTCATCGGCGAGCAGCCGGTGCTACGGCCGGGCGATACCTACGAATATTCCTCCGGCTGCCCTCTGGAAACGCCGTCGGGCATCATGTTCGGACGGTATCGCATGGAAGCGGAAACGGGCGAGGCCTTCGACGTCGCCATCCCGGCGTTCTCGCTGGATACGCCGGGACAGGTGCGCACGCTCAATTGAGGGGCTAGCCCCGCACCTTACTGCGGCAGGACCTCCGCCGCCTCGAAGCGGTAGGTCGTCGAGCAGAACTCGCAGGTCACCGCGATCTCGCCCTTGTCATCCGCGGTATGGGCGATCTCCTCGGCGCTGAGGCCGGCCAGAACGCCCTTCAGCTTCTCGCGCGAGCAGGAGCAGCGGTCGAAGACCTGCTGCGGCTGGTAGACGCGCACGCCCCGCTCGTGGAAGAGGCGGTAAAGCAGCCGCTCGGTGCCGACATTTGGATCCGTCAGCTCGTCCGCGTCGATGGTCTCGACCATGGTCTTGGCTTCCGCCCAGTTGTCATCGTCGTCGATCTTGTGGCCGGCCTCGTCACCGTCGCCGCCGGGAAGATCGGCCTGACGCATGCGCTCAGGCGACTGCGGCAGGAACTGCGCAACCATGCCGCCCGCGCGCCAGCGATGGCGGGCCTTGCCGGTCTCGTCGCGGTCGTAGAGTTCGGCGACGCCAAGGCGCACCTTGGTCGGGATCTGCTCCGACTGGCGGAAATAGACGCCGGCGATCTCCTCCAGCGTGTGACCGTCGAGCGGGACGATGCCCTGGTAACGCTGCGTATGCGCACCCTGATCGATGGTGAATGCGAGGATGCCCTTGCCGAGAAGCTCGTGCGGCTCGGTGGCGCCTACCGCGACGGCGGCATCCAGCGCCTGCTGGTCGAAGCGGGCATAGGCGCGCACGTTCTCCGGAGCGGCGAAATCGGCGACGAGCAGGTCGACGGGACCGTCGCCCTTGGTCTGGACGATCAGCTTGCCCTCGAACTTCAGCGAGGTGCCGAGCAGCACGGTGAGCGTGATCGCTTCGGCAAGCAGCCGGGCGACGGGCGCGGGATAATCGTGCCGGCCGAGAATGCCGTCGAGCATCGGGCCGAGCTGCACGGCCCTGCCGCGCACATCGAGGCCTTCCACCTGGAACGGTAGGACATGGTCGTCGCCGGCAAAGCCGGGTTCACCGAGTTTCAGGGCGTTTTCAGCCATCATGTTCGCTCCTTGCACGCCGCCGCGCCGCGGGCCTTGCGCCCCGCCACGTCCGACAGCGTCTATCGTGATTTCGCGCTCCTGCCGCCCGATCATTCCATACCGGGCGGGCAAGCGCCAGAGACGACGCCTTCCGGCGTCGGGTGTCGGCCCCTAGATCGTGCCTGCGCCCGCATATTTCAAGGCCGCGTCAGACGACGCCGAAGCACCAGGCAAGGATCGACTTCTGCGCGTGCAGACGGTTCTCCGCCTCGTCGAAGACCACCGACTGCGGGCCGTCGATCACCTCGTCGGTCACCTCCTCGCCACGATGGGCGGGCAGGCAGTGCATGAAGAGCGCATCCTTGTCGGCGCGTGCCATGAGCTCCCTGTTGACCTGGTAGGGCTGGAAGATGTTGTGGCCGCGGGCGCGATGCTCCTGGTTCATTGAGACCCAGCAGTCGGTGACGATGAGATCGGAACCGTCGGCGATCGCCTCCGGATCGTGACCGAGCAGAATGTCGCCGCCGTTGTCGCGCGCCCAGTTGAGGATCTTGTCGTCCGGTTCGGAGCCCATCGGCACCGCCATCCTCATCGTGTAGCCGAAGCGGGCCGAACCCTCGACGAAGGAGTGCAGGACGTTGTTGCCGTCGCCCATCCAGGAGAAGGTCTTGCCCTTCGTAGAGCCGCGATGCTCCTCGAAGGTCATGATGTCGGCCATGATCTGGCAGGGATGGGTAAGGTCCGTCAGGGCGTTGATGACCGGCACGGTGGCGTGCTCGGCAAGCTCCAGCAGACGCGAATGGTCGGTCGTGCGGATCATGATGGCGTCGACATAGCGCGACAGGACCTTGGCCGTATCGCCGATGGTCTCGGCGCGGCCGAGCTGCATTTCCGTGCCCGACAGGAACAACGTCTCGCCGCCGAGCTGGCGCATGCCGACGTCGAAGGAGACGCGGGTGCGCGTGGAGGGCTTCTCGAAGATCATCGCCAGCATCTTGCCGGCGAGCGGCTTCGTCTCCGTGCCGGCCTTGTTGGCGGCCTTGCGGCTGTGCGCGTCGTCCATGATGACGCGGAGATCGCTTTCCGAAACGGCGGAAAGATCGAGAAAATGCTTGGCCATGATGTGTCCTGTCTGTCCCAGTCCCTTAAGCGGCCTTGACGGCCGCCGTCAGCTTTTCCGCCGCCCGCTCGATGCGGGCCAGCCCCTCGCGCGCCTCCTCCGCCGTGACGGTCAGCGGCGGCAGCAGGCGCAGCACGTTGTCGCCGGCGGGCACGCCGAGCAGCTTTTCCGCGCGCACGGCGGCCAGCAGTTCGGCGACCGGAATCTTCGCCTTGATGCCGAGCATCAGCCCCTCGCCGCGCACATCCTCGATAACGTCCGGGAAACGGTCCTTCAGCGCCGCAAGCCCCTGGCGGAAGACGAGCGCGACGTCGCGCACATGCTCGAGGAACCCGTCCTCAAGAACGACGTCGAGCACCGCATTGCCGACCGCCATGGCGAGCGGATTGCCGCCATAGGTGGAGCCGTGCGTGCCAGCGACCATGCCGGAGGCGGCTTCATTCGTGGCCAGGCAGGCGCCGAGCGGGAAGCCGCCGCCGATACCCTTGGCGACCGCCATGATATCGGGCGCGACGCCCGACCATTCATGGGCGAAGAGGCGGCCCGTGCGGCCGACACCCGACTGAACCTCGTCGAGAATGAGCAGCAGGCCGTATTCGTCGCAGAGCTGGCGCAGCTCCTGCATGAATTCCTTCGGCACCGGGCGGATGCCGCCCTCGCCCTGCACCGGCTCGATCAGGATGCCTGCCGTCTCCTCGGTGATCGCATCCTTGACGGCGGCGATATCGCCGAAGGGGAGCTTGAGGAAGCCCGGGGCCTTGGGGCCAAAGCCCTCAATGTACTTTTCCTGCCCGCCGGCCGCGATGGTGGCGATGGTGCGGCCGTGGAAGGCGCCCTCGAAGGTGATGATATGATACTTGCCGGGATGCCCCTTGGCGAAGTGATAGCGCCGCGCCGTCTTGATGGCGCATTCCAGCGCCTCGGCGCCCGAATTGGTGAAGAACACCTTGTCGGCGAAGGTCGCATCCGTCAGCCGGCGGCCGAGGCTTTCCTGGCCCGGGATTTCATAGAGGTTCGACAGGTGCCAGACCTTGTCGGCCTGGTCCTTCAGCGCGGCGACGAGATGCGGATGGGCGTGCCCCAGCGAATTGACGGCGACGCCGGCGGCGAAATCGAGATAGCGCTCACCATCCTCGGCGACGAGCCATACGCCCTCCCCTCGCGTGAACCGGAGAGGCGCACGCATATAGGTTTCATAGAGCGGCGCGGCATCGGCCATGGCGCGTATCCTCCGAAAAGAGATGCGGAAAAACAGGTCTCGTGCTTGACTTTTCCGGTGCCGGAAAAATCAAAAGCCGCCTTTCGGCGGCATGCGGCACTATCAGCATTTCACGCCGGCCTGTCAACAAAATCGCGGGGTCAAATGTCGCTGAACCTGCCGCAAGGTGAGGATTCATGACACATTCGGAAGGCATCGCCATCCAACCGCATCCGACCAGCAAGTTGGGGAAAACTCCAAAATCGATTCGCACCGATTCCCGCGACTCTTGTCACGGAGTCCCCCGGTCTCTAGGTTAAAGACCAATTACTAGACTGCATGCGGCGGAACTAGTCACCACAAGAGTCAAGGCGTTCAGGCCCCGGATCGATCCGGGGCGCGACGAGGGATTCCCGCATCGAACGCCGAGCGGAGACAAGCACATGAACTGGACAGACGAGCGGGTCGAGAAACTCAAGAAGCTCTGGAGCGAGGGCCTGAGCGCCAGCCAGATCGCTGCGCAGCTCGGCGGCGTCAGCCGCAACGCGGTCATCGGCAAGGTGCACCGCCTGAACCTTCCGGGCCGCGCCAAGGCTGGCGGAACGCAGACCGCCTCGCGCCCCAAGCGTCCGGCCGTGGCCGCCGCCCCGCGCCCGTCGAATTTCGCAGCCCGTCCGGCGACCGTCCGTCCGGTCGCCCGCCCGGCCGGCAATACGCTTCCCAAGGAAGAACTCGACGTCGATTTCGACATCCAGAGCGAACAGCTCCCGGTTCCGGCCAACGGCAACAACGTCGTCGTGCCGATGTCGCGCAAGCTGGAACTGACGCAGCTTACCGAGCGCACCTGCAAGTGGCCGATCGGCGATCCGCTGAACGACGACTTCCACTTCTGCGGCAACGAGTCCCCGGACAACTCGCCCTATTGCACCTACCACCAGCGCCTCGCCTACCAGCCGTCGGCCGAGCGTCGCCGGATGCGCTGATCGGCGTTGAATTCGAAATGAGATGCGGGTCCTTCGGGACCCGTTTTCGTTTGAGGGTCTGCCCCTCATCCGCCTAATCCCATAACGCAAACAGGCCCCGCAGAGCCCATTTCCGTCCTTGGGAGGAATTTCGTCCGGTCAGGATTCCAGCGAATAGCCGGCACCGCGGACCGTGCGGATGACGTCCTGCATGTTGGCGAAATTGAGCGCCTTGCGCAGGCGGCCGACATGCACGTCGACGGTGCGTTCGTCGACATAGATGTCATGGCCCCAGACGCCGTCGAGAAGCTGCGAGCGGGAGAAGACGCGGCCCGGCGAGGTCATCAGGAACTCCAGCAGGCGGAATTCCGTCGGGCCGAGGCGCACTTCGCGCGTGCGGCGGTGGACGCGGTGCGTCTCGCGGTCCAGCTCGATGTCACCGCAGCGCAGGAGCGTCGAGACGACTTCGGGCTTGGCGCGGCGCAACATGGCGCGCACGCGGGCGACCAGCTCCGGCGTGGAGAAGGGCTTGACCACATAATCGTCCGCGCCGGTCGCAAGGCCGCGCACACGCTCGCTCTCCTCACCGCGCGCCGTCAGCATGATGATCGGCAGGCGCTCGGTTTCCGGCCGCTGGCGCAGGCGCCGGCAGAGTTCGATGCCGGAGACGCCGGGCAGCATCCAGTCAAGGATGAGAAGGTCCGGCATGCGCTCCTGAAGGCGCATCTCGGCCTCGTCGCCGGAGAGGATCGTGTCCACCTCGAAGCCTTCGGCCTCCAGATTGTAGCGCAGGAGGACGCTCAGCGCCTCCTCGTCTTCCACGACGGCAATTCTGGGCACCATGGATCGAACCCTTACTCGGTGACGTCGGCGGCGACGACGGAGGTCGAGGTGTCGTCCTTCGGACGCTCGCCTTCCGGCTGCGAGCCGGTCGCCATGTAGTAGATAGTTTCCGCGATGTTGGTCGCGTGGTCGCCGATGCGCTCGATGTTCTTGGCGCAGAACAGCAGGTGCGTGCAGGGCGTGATGTTGCGCGGGTCCTCCATCATGTAGGTGAGGAGTTCGCGGAACAGCGAGGTGTAAATCGCGTCGATCTCGTCGTCGCGCTCGCGGATCGCCTTGGCCTTGTCGATGGAGCGGGTGGCGTAGACGTCGAGCACTTCCTTGAGCTGGATCAGCGCTAGCTCGGCAAGGTGCTCCAGGCCGCGGGCGAGCTTGCGGGGCATGCCCGAGCTCTGCACGGCGATGACGCGCTTGGCGGTGTTCTTGCCGAGGTCGCCGACGCGCTCCAGCTCCGCCGCGATGCGGATCGCGCCCATGATCTCGCGCAAGTCCGCCGCCATCGGCTGGCGCTTGGCGATGGTGACGATGGCCTTCTCGTTGATCTGGCGCTCGGCATTGTCGAGGATGATGTCTTCCGAGATCACCTTCTGCGCCAGCGCCGCATCGGTGGAAACGAGGGCGCGGACGGAATCGGCCACCATCTGCTCGGCGGTGCCGCCCATTTCGGAGATGCGGCGGGAAAGGTACTTCAGTTCTTCGTCATAGATCGAGACGATATGGGTAGATGACATGGCTTTATCCTTGATGCGCTCGGGGGTCGGGACTTCGGCGACGGTCGCGTCAGCCGAAGCGGCCCATGATGTAGTCCTGCGTGCGCTGGTCGTCCGGGTTGGTGAACATCTTGTCGGTGTCGTTCTCCTCGACGAGGTTGCCGAGGTGGAACATGGCCGTGCGCTGCGAGACGCGGGCCGCCTGCTGCATGGAGTGCGTCACGATGACGATGGTGAAGTTGGCGCGCAACTCGTGGATCAGCTCCTCGACCTTGGCGGTCGCGATCGGGTCGAGCGCCGAGCAGGGTTCATCCATGAGGATGACTTCCGGGCTGACGGCGACGGCGCGGGCGATACACAGGCGCTGCTGCTGGCCACCGGAAAGGCCGGTGCCACCTTCATGCAGGCGATCCTTCACCTCGTTCCAGAGGCCCGCCTTCTGAAGGCTCTGCTCGACGATGGCGTCCATGTCGGCCTTCGCTTTTGCAAGACCATGGATGCGCGGGCCGTAGGCGACATTTTCGTAGATCGACTTCGGGAACGGGTTCGGCTTCTGGAAGACCATGCCGACACGGGCGCGCAATTCCACGACGTCGATGTTCGGATCGTAGATATCGTCGCTGTCGAGCGTGATGCGGCCGGTGACGCGGCAGCCGTCGATGGTGTCGTTCATGCGGTTCAGCGTGCGCAGGAACGTGGACTTGCCGCAGCCCGAGGGACCGATGAGGGCGGTCACGGTGTTTTCGCGGACGTTGAGATTGACGTCGTAGAGCGCGCGCTTCTCGCCGTAGTAGACCGAAACGTCCTTGCCGATCATCTTGTAGGAAATGTCATTCATTTTTCTGTCCAGCGCTTTCTCGACGGCTGCTTCTGACATGATGTTCATAGGATCGGTCCTTCTACCAGCGCCGTTCGAAACGGCGGCGCAACAGGATGGCGCCAACATTCATGAGGATGAGGAAGATGAGGAGCACGATGATGGCTCCCGAGGTGCGCTCCACGAAGGCGCGCTCGGCCTCGTTCGCCCACATGTAGATCTGTACCGGAAGCGCCGTCGCCGGGTCCATCGGCGTTGCCGGAACGTCGGCGACGAAAGCGACCATGCCGATGAGGAGGAGCGGTGCTGTTTCGCCAAGCGCATGGGCAAGGCCGATGATCGTACCGGTGAGGATGCCGGGCATCGCCAGCGGCAGGACGTGGTGGAACACGGTCTGCATCTTCGACGCGCCGAGGCCGAGGGCCGCCGAGCGGATCGACGGCGGCACGGCCTTCAGCGCCGCGCGGGTCGCGATGATGATGGTCGGCAGCGTCATGAGCGTCAGCACCAGGCCGCCGACGAGGGCCGCCGAGCGCGGGAAGCCGGCGAAATTGATGAAGACGGCGAGACCGAGCAGACCGTAGACGATGGACGGCACGGCGGCGAGATTGTTGATGTTCACCTCGATAAGGTCCGTGAAGCGGTTCTTCGGGGCGAACTCTTCCAGATAGATCGAGGCGGCGACGCCGATGGGCAGCGACAGCACGAGCACGATCAGCATCATGTAGAGCGAGCCGATGAGCGCGACACCGACGCCGGCGGCTTCCGGGCGACTCGATGCGCCATTGGTGAAGAGGCCGGTATTGAAGTGCTTGGAGAGCGCGCCGCTTTCGGCAAGCGTGTTCATCCAGCCGACCTGCCTGTCGGAGACCTTGCGGTTGGTTTCCGGCACGGTGAGATCGATCTGGCCCTTGAAGGCCGAGTCGAGATCGCCGTGGGCGAGGAAGGTCACGGTCTGCGTCGTGCCGATGATTGCGGGATCGGCGGTGACGAGATTGCGGAACTGAACGCGGACGCTGTCCGAGATCATGCCGTTGACCGCCTTGAGGCCGGCGCGATCCTTTTCATCGACGCCGAGAACCCTGGCGAGCGCATTGCGGGCGACGACCGGATAATTGGCCGAGACCAGTTTCTGCGGGTTCGTGGCGCGCTCGTTGTTCTTGTCGATGACCTGTTCGGAAAACTCGACCGGGATCGTGATCATCGTCTGCTGGAAGGCAGTGTAGCCCTTGGAGACCACCGAGAACAGCAGCAGGAACAGGAAGAGAAGGCCGAAGCCGATGGCGGCCATGCCGTAGAGGCGGAAGCGGCGTTCGGCGGCGTAGCGTCGGCCAAGGCCGATATCGCGGCGCTCGGGACGGGCAGCGATGCCGAGGGCGGGGCTAGTGGAGACCTGGCTCATTCGTACTGCTCCCGGTATTTGCGCACGATGTAGAGGGCGTAGATGTTGAGGCAAAGCGTGATGACGAAGAGCGTGATGCCGAGCGCGAAGGCCACGAGCGTCTGAGGCGAGGTGAATTCGAGGTCGCCGGTGAGCTGGTTGACGATCTTGACGGTCACGGTGGTCATCGGCTCGAAGGGGTTGAGCTGCATGCGGGCGGCGACGCCCGCGGCAAGCACCACGATCATCGTTTCACCGATGGCGCGCGAGGCGGTCATCAGCAGCGCGCCGACGATGCCCGGCAGGGCGGCTGGCAGGATGACGCGTTTGATCGTTTCCGAGCGGGTGGCGCCGAGGCCGAGCGAACCGTCACGCAGGGCGCGCGGCACGGCGGTGATGATATCGTCCGACAGCGAGGAGACGTAGGGGATCAGCATGATCCCCATGACGAAACCGGCCGTCAGCACGCTCTGCGCCTGGATGAAGTTCGAATAGTTACCGGTGACGAGGCCGTTCAGTTGAGCGGAAATATCGCGCAGGAACGGGCCGACCGTGATGAGGGCGAAGAAGCCGTAGACGATGGTCGGGATGCCCGCGAGCACTTCGAGCAGGGGTTTTGCGACCGAACGCAAGGTGCGCGAGGCATATTCCGACATGTAGATAGCGGCGAAGAGGCCGACCGGCACGGCGACCAGCATGGCGACGAAGCCGATATAGAGCGTGCCGGCAAGCAGCGGGATCAGGCCGAACTGGCCGGAAGAGTCCGTCGCGCCGGCGGCGGCGAAGCGCGGGTCCCAGGTCGTGCCGAAGAAGAATTCCCAGGCCGGGACCATGTTGAAGAAGTGGATGGCCTCCGTCGCCATGGAGGCGACGATGCCCACCGTCGTCAGGATGGCGATGGAGGACGCCCCGATGAGGCCGGCCAGCATCACGCCCTCGACGCGATTGCGGGCACGGAACTTCGGCGCGATGGCGCGCCAGGAGAGGAAGGCGCCGGCAAGCGCGACGGCCACGACGAGGACCGTCAGGATGGTGCCGCTCGTCGCCGTCATGCGGTCGAGGTCTTCGGCGGCCTTCAGCATGTAGGGCGCGGGATCGGCGGCCAGCGGCACGCCCTTGGCGCCGAGAATGCCGCGAGCGGCGGAAGCGTCACGGGACAGGGTCTCCCGTTCCTCCGGCGACAGGGCCGGAAGGCCGCGCGAGATCGCGCCGATCATGTTGTAGCTGAGGTTCTGCTCGGCCTGCGAGGTCGCCTTCACCTCTTCGGGGAAGCCGGCGCGAACGGCGGAGCCGATATAGGCCGGGCTTGCAACGGCCCAGACCAGCAGCAGCAGGGCGGCGGGAAGGATGGACCAGACCGCGACGAAGGCGCCGTAATAGCCCGGACGGGAATGCAGGCTGGATAGCCTGCCGCCGGCAAGCGCGTTCGCGCGCCAGCTTCCGAGCAGGTAGCCCACGACGCCGATCCCGGCGACGATGAGCAGAAGAAGGGAAATACTCATTTAGGAAATTCTCCCGGCGAGATCGTCCGCGGTGTCATTCTGTACGACGGGGGCGAAGCCGCCCGAAAGGGAGGGGCCGGCGCGGTTTTTGCGCCGGCCCCAGCCGATTACATGATCTTGCCGTCCACGAAGGCCTGGCGGATTTCCTCGCGCTCGGCATCGGGAGCGGCGACGAGGCCGTATTCTGCGAGCGGGGAGTCCGGGCCGATCATGTCGTCACCCGTGAAGAACTCGACATATTCCTTCAGGCCCGGGATGACGCCGAGATGCGCCTTCTTGACGTAGAAGAACAGCGGGCGGGAAACCGGATATTCACCGGAAGCGATCGTCTCGGTCGAGGGAACGACGCCGCTGACGGTGGCGACCTTCAGCTTGTCGGCGTTGTTTTCATAGAAGGACAGGCCGAACACGCCGATGCCGGACTTGTTGGCGGCGATGCGGGACAGCGTTTCCGTGTAGTCGCCGTCGATATCGACGGCGAGGCCGTCCTTGCGAACGGCGACGCACTTGGCATGCTGTTCCTTCTCATCGGCGACGGCAGCCTTGATGACGTCGAGAGCACCGGCATCCTTGCAGCCCTTGGCGAGGATCTTCTCCTCGAAGACTTCGCGCGTGCCGTGCTTTTCACCCGGGATATAGGCGGCGATCTCGGTGTCCGGCAGGTCCTTGTTGATTTCCGACCACTTCTTGTACGGGTTCGCGACGAGCTTGCCATCGACGACGACCTCGGCGGCAAGCGCCTGGTAGAGGTCCTTCGGCTCCAGCTTCAGGTCGGCATTGCCGGTGTCGGTGGCGAAGACGATGCCGTCATAGCCGATCTTGACTTCCTGGATCTCGGTGACGCCGGCTGCCTTGCAGGCCTCGATCTCGCTGTCCTTGATCGGGCGCGAGGAATTGGCGATGTCGATGGTGTTGGGGCCGACGCCCTTGCAGAATTCCTTCAGGCCGCCCGAGGAGCCGCCGGATTCGACGATCGGGGTCTTGAAGTCGGGGAAGGTCTCGCCGAACGTCTCGGCAACGATCTTGGCATAGGGAAGAACGGTGGACGAGCCGGCGATCTGGACCTGGTCGCGCGCAACGGCAACGCCTGCGAATGCGGCGGAGGCAACGAGCGCCGCGACGGTGAGCTTAAGAGATTTCATCTGGGTTCTCCCGAAGAGGACGTGTGTTGGAAAGCGCTGCTTTCGCGCTCTCTGCCGTTGACCGGCGGCCCTTCTCTAAACCCCGATCGCCATCCCTTTTATGTCGGTTTGACGAAACATTTGTGACAGGGCAAATGCATGAAATACCTCGCTTATTTCAAGCGAAACGACAAAGCTCCCGGCTTTTGTGTCAGAATTTGACGGTAAAGACCGTCCCCTTGCCCAGCTCGGACCTCACCACGAGGCGCGCCTTGTGACGGGTGAGGATGTGCTTGACGATGGCAAGGCCGAGGCCCGTGCCCTTCTTGGAGCGGCTCGCTTCCACATTGACCCGGTAGAAACGCTCGGTGATGCGCGGCACGTGCTCGGGCGGGATGCCAGGACCATAGTCGGTGACGGACAGCTCCACCGGCGCCTCGCCGCCGCCCGTCAGCACCACATCCACCCGCCTGCCCTCCTGCCCGTATTTGCAGGCGTTCTCGATCAGGTTCTCGCAGACCTCGACCAACTCGTCGCGGTCGCCGGGCACGGTGACGGGATGCTGCGGCAGGTCGAGGACGATTTCGACGCCGAGATCGCCCGCAAGCGGCTGGAGGCTGTCGCGCACATGGCCGAGCAGCGGCACGAGGTCGACGCTCTGGTCGGGGGCGAGGTTGGAGCGCAGTTCCAGGCGGGAGAGCGAGAGCAGGTCGTCCACGAGGCGGCTCATGCGCGTCGCCTGCTCGTGCATGATGCCGAGAAAGCGCTCATGGGCCTTGGGATCGTTGCGCGCCGGCCCCTGGAGGGTCTCGATGAAGCCGCGCAGGGAGGCGAGCGGCGTGCGCAGCTCATGGCTGGCGTTTGCGATGAAGTCGGAGCGCATGCGGTCTATGCGATGGGCCTGCGAGACGTCGCGGAAGGTCAGCAGCCAGAGCGGCTCGGCGGTGGGACCGGCGAGCGGAGCGATACGCACTATATAGACCGTCTCCGAGGGAAGTCGCTCGGCGTGCTCGGTCTCGCGCGGCTGGCCGGAGCCGATGGCCTCGCGCACCATGTCGAGGATGCCGGGCGCGCGGATGCGGCCGGCAAGGTCGCTGCCCTGGGGGATCGGGCCGAAGACGGCTTCCGCCGCACGGTTCTGGAGCTTGACCGTCTGGCGCGCCGAAAGCAGCAGCGCGGGCGCATCGAGCGCGCCGAGCACGGCGGCGATGGCCGTCAGGTCATCGGCTGGCGGAGCGGGTTCGGCGACGGGCGCGGCCGGGACGGCCATGGTACGGGCGGAACCCGCCGTTCGCCGTTCCACGCGCATCAGGCCGGCGATGACCAGAAGCAGGACGGCGAAGGACACCCAGCCGAGATGGAGGCCGGCAAGCCACATCATGAAGCCGACGAAGACGGCAGCCGCGATGAGAACCCGTTCGCCCCACAGTTGCGCCGCCAGCCAGCCGAAGCCCGTGCGCTGATCCGCCACCGCCACCCATTCCCTTGCCAGCATCCTACCCTCCGCGACCTCCATCGATTCGGGATGGATAGCGCGGTTTCGTGACATGTTTTTCACGGCCCGCTTGAATTCGCAATCCGGTTATGACCACCTTCGCCGGAGCGGCGCACGCCGCAGCTCGTTTTCAAGGAGTGGACGATGGCGGAAAAGGCCGAAAGCCGGGCGGTGGAACTGGATATCCGCGGCAAGAAGCGGGTGTTCGATGTCGACGACCCCGTCCTGCCCGACTGGATCGAGGAGAAGGCCTTCGATTCCGGCGACTACCCCTATGGCAAGAAGCTCGGCAACGACGAATACGAAAAGACCCTGACGCAGTTGCAGATCGAGCTGGTGAAGGTGCAGTTCTGGCAGCAGAAGACCGGAAAGCGCATCATGGCCGTCTTCGAAGGCCGCGACGCCGCCGGCAAGGGCGGCGCGATCCACGCCACCATGGCCTACATGAACCCGCGCTCCGCGCGTATCGTCGCGCTGACCAAGCCGACCGAGACCGAGCGCGGCCAATGGTATTTCCAGCGCTATGTCGCAACCTTCCCGACGGCCGGCGAGTTCGTGCTGTTCGACCGCTCCTGGTACAACCGCGCGGGCGTGGAACCCGTCATGGGCTTCTGCACCCCGGAAGAATACGAGAAATTCCTGAAGGAGGCGCCGCGCTTCGAGAAGATGATCGCCTCGGAGGACATCCACTTCTTCAAGTTCTGGCTCGATATCGGCCGCGAGATGCAGCTCAAGCGCTTCCACGACCGCCGGCACGATCCGCTCAAGGTCTGGAAGCTTTCGCCGATGGACATCGCGGCGCTCAACAAATGGGGCGACTATTCCGACAAGCGCGACCGCATGCTCAAGGAGACCCACACGGACAACGCGCCCTGGACGGTGATCCGCGCCAACGACAAGCGCCGCGCACGCATCAACCTCATCCGCCATATCCTCACGACGCTCGACTACGAGGGCAAGGACAAGCAGGCCATCGGCACGGTCGACGACAAGATCGTCGGCTCGGGGCCGGGCTTCCTCAAATAGCGAGCAAGCGGCTTATTCTCCCGGCAGGACACGGACGGCGAAAAGGTTCACGCCGCCGTTTCCACCGGTGATATCGCTGTTGAGCAGCAGGTGGCCGGCCGCGCTCGGCGAAAGCGAGCGGTCGAACTCCACCTGGAACAGGATATCGGTGCGCTCAGAGACGGTGAAGCGGTGACGTCCGCAGCCGCCCATGGTGGAGAAGTCGCATTCCACGGCGACCTGCACCGGCTTGTCGCCCGCCGACTGCACCGTGAGCGCGATGGTCGAGGTCTTGCCACCCATGTCACCAAGGATGTCCGGCGCGACCTCGATGCGCACCGCGCCGTCGCGATCCGGATCGGTGGAGGTCAGGCGCACGGCGGGACCGTCGCTTGTGCTGATGGATTCGAAACGGCCCGCCGCGCCGGCGGAAAGCTTGTCCGTCTCGTTCGGCGAAAAGACTTCGCGCCAATCGGCGGAAAAGCGGCTCTGGGTGTCCAGCGCCTTCTTCAGCGGATCCTCGCCTGAAAAATCCTCGCCGGAAACGCGGGCGGGCGGCGTCGAATCGTCGGCATTCTGCAATTCCTGCAGCAGCCCGCTGGTCTGCACCCACCAGGCGAGCGCGCCGAACGCAGCGACCAGGGTCGCGACGACGAGAAGGAAGGAGACCAGGCGGCCACGGCGCTTGCGGGCCTTGGCGACGCGCTCGGGACGGAAATCGGCAGCCTTGCCGGCGGCGCCCGGCGTTTCCGCCGCCGATACCGTCGCAGCGCCGGCAGCAAAGCCATCCTCCCGCTCGGGACGGATGGCGCCGATATCCCCGGCCGCGGCAGGCCGGTCGGCCTCCATGCGCGGCTCGGCATCGAGCGTCGGCTCGGGGCGCACGTCACGCCCGGCGCGCTGCACCGGCTCCGGCCGCATATCCACGGCCGGCTCCACGCGAACCGCGCGCTCGGCGGCGGCAAGCTGTGCCCGCTCCTCGGCCTCGATCTGGTGAATGGCGGCTTCCAGCCGGTGGCGCTGCGCGGTGATCGTCGCGCGGTCGTGGATTTCCTGCTTGCGCAGGCCCGCCTCCAGCGCGTTGCGCGCCGACTGGTAGATACGCGCGCGAACTTCGGCATTGGCGCGTTCCGAGCGCGCCAGCGCGTTCCTGATTGCCGTTTCCAGTCCGCTCACATCCGACCCTTCTGCGGGAGCCGCCCAACGCCGCGGCCAAGATACATCTGTGGAAAGAGCCTTACTTTCCGGCTTTTGTTAGTTTTTGCGTAACGTTTGACGGGAATTTGCGCAAGCCTTCCGGCCGAAAGTGGCCGCGCTTGACCGGGGATAAGCGGTTCGCCGGGAAGCGCGTGGCCCGCCGCCGCGCGGAACGCATGGCCGGGAGCCGCCGAAGCGATACCGCCCCGCCATCTGCATTCCCTGCCCTTCAACCCCTTTTCAGACGGAAATCACGCTGCTATGGTTTTGACGTTTCCGTAAACGTCAAAAGACTGGACTTCCGTCATGGCCCTGCCCGCGATCCTCAAGGACAAGCTGCGTCTGCCCGTCGTCGGCGCGCCGCTCTTCATCGTCTCCCATCCCGCGCTGACCCTCGCACAATGCAAGGCCGGCGTCATCGGGGCCTTTCCGGCGCTGAACGCGCGCCCGGAATCCCAGCTCGACGAATGGCTGGCGGAGATCACCGAGGGCCTTGCGGCGCACGACGCCCAGCACCCCGACCGCCCGGCCGCCCCCTTCGCCGTCAACCAGATCGTCCACCGCTCCAACAAGCGGCTGGAGCACGACCTGATGATGTGCGTGAAATACAAGGTGCCGGTCGTCATCTCCTCGCTCGGCGCCGTGCCGGAGGTCAATGCCGCGATCCACTCCTACGGCGGCATCGTTCTGCACGACGTCATCAACAACCGCCATGCCAACTCGGCGATCCGCAAGGGCGCGGACGGGCTGATCGCGGTCGCCGCCGGTGCGGGCGGCCATGCCGGCACGCTCTCGCCCTTCGCGCTGGTCCAGGAGATCCGCGAATGGTTCGACGGCCCGCTCCTGCTCTCCGGCGCCATCGCCACAGGCGGGGCGATCCTCGCCGCCCAGGCGATGGGCGCGGACATGGCCTATATCGGCTCGCCTTTCATCGCGACCAGCGAGGCGCGGGCGAGCGAAGCCTACAAACAGATGATCGTCGACAGCGCCGCCGCCGATATCGTCTATTCCAACTATTTCACGGGCATCCACGGCAACTACCTGAAGCCTTCCATCTCCGCCGCCGGCATGGACCCCGAGCACCTGCCGGAAGCCGACCCGACGAAGATGGATTTCGAACAGGCCGCGACCGGCGCCAAGGCCTGGAAGGATATCTGGGGCTGCGGCCAGGGCATCGGCGCGGTGAAGTCCATCGGCCCGGTGGCCGACCTCGTCGCCCGCCTGGAGCGCGAATACATCGCCGCCAAGGCCCGCATCGCCGCCTGAACCGGCCCAATTCGCTGCACCGTGCGGGAAAAATGCGGAAGTTTGAACTCCCCGCTTGAAATCTCTGTCCATTACGGTTATCAGCGCACCCATTCCGGCCCCGACACGCTTCGGGGCCGCCTAAAAGGGCCGCTTTAGCTCAGTCGGTAGAGCACATCATTCGTAATGATGGGGTCAGGTGTTCGAGTCACCTAAGCGGCACCACTTCCTTTACAATCAACGATTTGAGACACGGTTTCCGCTGATGGGACATCCAACAGGGACACTCCGTGTTTAATCCCGCATATCTGGCTAAGTCTCAAACGGGTATTTTCTATCTCCGCTGGCCTATTCCCAGAGAGCTTCACCCGCAAAAGAGGGCGAGCAGTGTCAAAGTCTCATTATCGACCAGAGACCCGAAAAAGGCATTGCGACTAGCACGCCCATTGATCCAGATAGGCATGGATCTAAATGAGGACGGAATCGCGCAAAAGATGCGGTATGATGAGCTGCGGTCTCTGCTCACGGAGCATTTTAAGACCCAACTGCAAAACAAAAAGGCGGAGATCGACGCAGAGGGTCGATTGACCGCCCAGCAACGCACCGAAATAGAAGAACTGGCATCGGTCACCCGGCAGGCCCAAACCGACGGTGGTCGCCTAGCAACGCAAGACGTTGACGACGACGAGTTGCTAAGACGCTTTGTGGCGAAGTTCCAATTGCCTATTTCCCCTAAAAGTAAGCAGTACGGATGGCTCCGCACCGAGATTGCCAATTCCTATGTCGGCTATCTGAACGCTATCCTAAAATATGATGACTCACTAACAGACTACGATTTCAGCGATATTCAGCCGCCTGTACATACAAAGGAGGCAAACCCGACCCTACAGAAAGGCCTGAGTATAGGGACTTTAGGCGCGCACTATCGCGCCGAAAAGGAGGTCGGCGGCAATTGGGCGACTAGAACCAAGCTGGAGAAAGTCGACCATATAAAGCTAATCGAGGAAATTCTCGGACCAGAAAGAGATATCCGCAGCCTGTCGGCACTCGACGCAAAGAAAGTCAAAGACACTCTGGTCGTCCTTCCGAAAAATCGATTCAAGAAGGCAGCGACGAAAAACAAGACACTATCCGAGATCATTGATATGGAAGGCTTGGAACGCGTCCAAGTCCCCACGATCAACAAGTACCTTCAGACCTACAATGACATGTTTGAGTGGGCTAGGCGGAATGGCCATGTAGACACGAACTTATTTTCGGGCCTCTTCATTCGTCAAAAGAGAAAAAGCGCCCAAGATAGGCGGGATGCATTCTCGGAACAGCAGATCAATCTTCTGCTGCAAACCCTTACTGACAACCGGAATAACCTTATTCGCAAGCACTACCAGAAATGGGGCCCCTTGATAGGGCTGTATACGGGCGCTCGCCTCAATGAAATTGCGCAGATAGAGCTAGCCGATATTCAGCAAGAAGACGGTATCTGGTTCTTCGACCTAAACGACGATGGCAACGACAAGCATTTGAAGTCAGTGGCCGCGCGGAGACGCATACCCATCCACCGGCAGCTACTTACCTTTGGTCTTTTAGCGGAGGTGGAGCGGCTGAGAAGACGCGGAAGCAAACATTTCTTTCCCGATCTCACCGACTCAGTAGAGCATGGCAGAGGAAGGAACCTTGGTCGTTGGTTCAATGAAAAGCTTTTGCCAAAGCTAGGCATTAAGAGCGAAGCGCTCGTGTTTCATAGCTTACGCCACACCGTTGTTACAAAGCTTATGCACGCCGATGTAGAAGAGCCCATAGTAAAGGCGCTAGTCGGACACGCTCAGATCGGCGTAACCCAGAACAATTATTTCAAGGGATACTCTATTCACCAATTAAACAAGGCTATGCAGACTCTCGACTACCATAGTGCATTTGACACAGGGTCCGCCCGATAACCGGTAGCTATTGACAGCGGCGAGCCGAAGACTCAAACAGATACCAGAGCTGTACGTGCGGCTCTGGGGCATCGAAACCCCTCATGACTAGGACCGTGCTGCCAAAACAGCACAACTCTTCGACCTATGGTCGGGGAGCCTGCGGCGTATGCAACAGGTTCTCCGAACTAAAGGCCGTAGGGCCGTGTCATGCGGTTTCGAACTCCCCGATCACCAGAGATCGAAGGGCAATTCGCGGGGACGTACCGCGACAGTTGCTCAATGGGGAAACAACGCATGACAGTGCTTGTCGTCATCGCCCTAATGGGGTGGGCTGTATATAAGTTCTTTAAGCTAAACACCTCCGCAGGAACCGAGGCTGTCAGAGCCTACTATTTTCTAGAGGCTTGTTTGGCTGGCAACGATCAGCTCAACGCAAATCGCTTCGCCCACTTAAGTCTGACTGGTGGAAGCCCAATAGATATCCAGAGAGTGCTTAGTGAAATAAATAGTGTGCACGGTGGCAAGCAGCTTCCTTTGATTGCCGAGGCATACAGAATGGGTATGCATCCCATGATGCCGCGCTGGTACCAATCAATCACGATGAATGCGCCAGTAACACCTGCGATTGAGTTGATATATAGAGCACCGCTCGCGCGGCGATAGCTATATCGGTTGGTATCGGCCACAGCTCGCTTCTTGCGGGCAGAGCGAGCCAGATAGCTGGCTGGTATCGTGGCACATCTGGTTTGCTTATACGGGCGACATAGAAAGCTAAATTATATCAGTACATTGGCATATTGCTGTCAAAACCGAATATTCGCACAGAGGGCCGCCGAGGACCTTCCTTCTCCTGCGTAGGGTTTCCATTATTCCGTTGCGAAAAGCGCGCCCACGGGCCGCTATGGGCGATTGAGGCGCTATTGACAGTCAATTCCACCGTGCCAACATTTTCGCGGCGGCGATAGGGTCATTTTTGATCCTCAAAACCGTCTGCCGGGTCACCTTTGTAGCCTTATATATCTCAGTAGCGCCGCTGCCTTGAGCAAGCATGTCGAGAACAAGTTGGTATTGCTCGGCGCTGAAACGAGGTTTCCTGCCCTTGTATTTCTCGCTGCTGGCCTTGGCATGCTCAATGCCGGCCTTCTGTGCCTCTTTGGTCGCCTCAGCTTGCGCTTGAGCTGTCGCAGCCATGAAGCCGATTAAAGCGTCGCGCACGGCCTGCTGGATCGGGTCGGTCGTAGAGCCATCAAACGTCATGCTGTTGATTACAGTTTTGATTATGACGCCCCGGCGCATGAACTCCTGTATGGTGTCACACACATCCCTGTAGTTTCTGCCGAGGCGGTCTACCCAGCGGACAATCAGGATGTCCCCATGTCGAAGCAGGTCAAAGAGGCGTTTGCCTTCAGGCCGGTCTATGAGCTTAGTTGATAAGCCGGATTGTCCACGGTCCGCTATAACTAGATCGATATTATAGCCCGCTTTGCGAGCCTGTTGCTCTTGCAGCTCTACGGTCTGATCAGCGGTCGATACGCGGGCATAAAAGATGGTCGACATATACAGGCTCCCGTCCATATGGTTCCTGTACACATAAATCATGTCCACAGATTTAAATCAACCCTTGTGGACATTGCTTTGTGGCTACTTCCATATGTACACTGGGGTATACCCATATGGTCACACCTATGCACCGAATGGTGACAAGTTGGCACTTGACGCCTCATTGACCAGAGCCACTTGTCTTCTCATATTCATATCTAATTTAAACAATTTATATAGCTATATATATAAATATATATAATACTACCATCTGTTATATCTAGATAGCTATCTAGTTATATATAGATTATATTTAGTATTATATCTAGTTATTATCTGTATTATCTCGCCTCCGGCAATGGAACCGATACGAGCTTTCGTTTATCCTTATAGCAAGGGCAATACCTGCCTACCCTATCGGCCTCTACGTTCCTACCTAGTACGTTTTAGCGGCAGGCAAACTCGGCTCATTTTTACACAGCGGGCTTTGAAGGCGGGGTATGGGGGGAACTATCAACCCACTTTGTGAGTGATACCCTTGCGAAAAATTTTGCCACCTGCATACTTAGCGCTCCAGTGATCCAAGAAAGAGGGACATCGGGTCCGTCTACTCGCTATCGGAATCAATGATTTCAAATTGATAAGCGAATGGTCAACGCTCACCTAAGCGGCACCATTTTTCAAACAGCTTTCCAAGTGTTTGGCCTCTACAGCCACAAGCGCGTCCTGCCCGCCTCCCGCGAGGCCGCGGCAGCATATCCGCTCGGCCTCGTTGATCGTCCATTAACCATAACAAGCGTACTGATACAAAGAGATCGGACCGCCGAGGGGATGGGCATGTCTTACAAGCTACTGGCTTCGGCGGCAGCCGCCTTGCTGCTTGTTCCAGCATCGGCATTCGCGGATGAAGCGGGCTTTTTCGCCGGCCTCGATGCAACTGGCGGGATTGCCTTCGGATCGTCCAGCACGACGGATGGCGGGGCGCCCTTCGCCGGCGGCGGCGTGGTCGAGAATGTGAAGTTCAAGACGACCGCGGGCATTGGCGGGCATGCCGGCTACAGGTTCGACTCCCCCTTCTCCGCGTTCGTCAGCTATCAATACCTTGAGGGTCGTGTGAACTGGGATGCGCGCTATCCGCTGTTTGGTGTCGCATCGAACTTCCAGGGCACGGCCGTCAGCCACGTCCTGATGGGCAACCTTGCCTACGATTTTTCCCTCTCCGATACGACCTCGTTCAGGACCATCGCCGGGCTGGGGCTGTCGTTCAACACCTTGTCCAGTGTCGCGGAAGCGGATGAGGGAACGGGCCTGTTTCTTGCCAATCTCGCCGAAAAGACCCGGATAAATCCAACGGCACAGGTCGGGGCCGGCATTCGGCACAAGCTGACGGACAGCATCACCTGGGGCCTCAGCACATCGGTCAGCTATAGCGGCGGCTTTGAAACGGGAACGACGCGCAGCGGCAATCTCGGCGTGACGCCGATCAACCCGTACAAGATCGACGACGTGTGGCGCGCCACCCTCGGGACGTCGATCAGCTTCCGGTTCTGAGCAAGGGCGTCCTACCCGACATTGCGCTCCGGCTCAGGCCGCGGGGTCGTTTCCGCATGAGGATCGAGCAGGATCGGGGAGACCGGTTCGGTCGCCTCGATATCGCGGATCCATTCGCGCCAGATGGCGACGAGGAGGGCCATCAGCACGGGGCCGATGAAGAGGCCGAGGAAGCCCATGGTCTTCACGCCGCCGATGAGGCCGAAGAATGTGGGCAGGAAGGGCAGCTTGATCGGACCGCCGACAAGGCGGGGGCGCAGCGTCTTGTCGACGATGAAGAGCTCGATGGCGCCCCAGGCGAAGAGGGCAAGGCCCGCGACAGGCGAACCACTGGAAACGAGATAGACCGAGACCAGGGTGAAGGAGAGCGGCGCACCGCCGGGGAAGAGCGCCATGACGCCGGTCAGCACGCCGAGCGTGACGGCGGACGGCACGCCGGCGATCCAATAGGCGACGCCGAGCACGATGCCCTCGCCGATCGCGATCAGCGTCATGCCCGTGACGGTGGAGCTGATCGTCGCCGGAACGATGCGCGAGAAGCGTTCCCAGCGCGTCGGCAGGATACGCTCGCCGAGGCGATCCACCTGCGCGGCGAAGGACTGGCCGTCGCGATAGATGAAGAACAGCGCGATCAGCATGAAGAGCATGGCGAGCAGCAGGCTGAAAGCCTTGCCGCCGGCCGCCAGCGCCACGCGGTAGATATTGCCGATATTGGCGCCGCTGACGACCTGCGTGAGTTCGCCGATCGCGCCCGGATGATCGAGGAAGCGCGTCCACTGCATGTCCAGCCAGCCGCCGACGACCGGTAGCACGCGTATCCAGTCCGGCGTCGGCGCGCCGGTGCGGTTCGTCTCCACCGCCCAGCCGATCCAGTCGCGGACCTCGTGAATGGCGTAAGTGGCGGCGAACATGACGGGGCCGACGATGAAGCCGAGGATGAGGAGAATGGCGATGGAGGCCGCGAGCGTGCGGTTGCCGTTCACGCGCGCCAGCAGGCGGGAATAGAGCGGCCAGCTCGCAAAGGCGATGACCAGCGCGGCCAGCACGGGGACGACGAAGCCGTGGAAGAAATAGATGCCGGCGAGCACGACGAGAACGAGAAGCCACCGCGCGACCGAAATCGGGGATATGAGCGCCGCGCCGGTCTGGCGGGGGGCGCCGAGAAACCGCGGCTCACTTCTACGTTCCGAATGCAGCAACTGACACAACTCCCGTGATCCGGCGCCCCTACCGGAGCGCCTCACTCCGTTCTACCTGAGGAATGTTAAACATATACGCGGTTTTTTGGGCAATGGCGCGGTGCGTCGCCGCAGGGTGGCGACAAATCGCCCATCTCACGAAAAAGCTATCGGAATGGGTACGTTCCGATTATTGACGTTTACGTCAATGTAATATAGCGATGACTCTTGATGGCGCCCGCCAAAAGCATCATCTTGTCTGCATCGGACGGTTGGAGGACCTGCCGCTGCGGCGGAACGGACGATGCCAGCGCCCCACGAACGAGGAGGACCCCATGCCGGCCACTGAGACGCCCCCTTCCACGCAGCCGTCCGGCCGCTTCTGGCTCGCCTCCTATCCGGAGGGCATCGCCAGCGAGATCGCGCCGCTCGGACACAATTCCATCGGCGCGCTCGTGGAAAGCTGCTGCGCTCAATATGGCGACCGCCCGGCCTTCACCAGCATGGGCAAGACGCTGACCTTCCGGGATTTCGACGCCGCCTCGCGCAATATCGCCGCCTGGCTGCAGGCGCGCGGGCTTGAAAAGGGCGACCGCGTCGCCGTCATGATGCCGAACATCCTGCAAAACCCCGTCATCATCTTCGGCATCCTGCGCGCCGGCCTCGTCGTGGTGAACGTCAATCCGCTCTATACGCCGCGCGAACTCGAGCACCAGTTGAAGGATGCGGGCGCCAAGGCGCTGTTCGTCCTGGAGAATTTTGCGACTACTGTCGCGCAGGTCGTCTCGCGCACGGCCGTCAGGCACGTGGTCGTCACCACGATGGGCGACATGCTCGGCCTCAAGGGCCTCATCGTCAATCTCGTCGTACGCAAGGTCAAGAAGCTGGTGCCGGAATGGTCGCTGCCGGGCCATATCCCCTTCAAGCAGGTCATGGCGGAGGGCGCGCGCGGCGCGGTGAAGCCGGTCAGCATCGTGCCGGGCGACACGGCGTTCCTGCAATATACCGGCGGCACGACGGGCGTTTCCAAGGGCGCGACGCTGACCCATGCGAACCTGCTGTCCAACATGGAACAGATCAAGCTGTGGATCGAGCCGGTCTTCCGCATCAAGAAGCGGCCGGAGCAGCTCACCTTCATCTGCGCCCTGCCGCTCTACCATATCTTCGCGCTGACGGTGAACGGGCTGGCGGGCATCGCGCTCGGCGGCCATAACGTGCTGATCGCCAACCCGCGCGACATTCCCGCCTTCGTCAAGGAGTTGGGGAAGTACCATCCCCATGTCTTCCCGGGTCTCAACACGCTGTTCAATGCGCTGATGAACAATCCGGACTTCTCCAAGCTCGATTTCTCCGAACTCGTGCTGACGCTCGGCGGCGGCATGGCGGTGCAGCGCCCGGTCGCCGAACGCTGGCAGAAGATGACGGGCTGCTCCATCACCGAAGGCTACGGCCTTTCCGAGACCTCGCCGGTGGCGACCGCCAACCGCTTCGACAAGCCGGAATTCACCGGCACGATCGGCCTTCCCCTGCCCTCCACCGATATCGAGATCCGCGACGACGAGGGCCGCACGCTGGCGCTCGGCGAGGTCGGCGAGATCTGCATCCGCGGCCCGCAGGTCATGGCCGGCTATTGGCAGCGCCCGGACGAGACGGCCAAGGTGATGACGCCGGACGGCTTCTTCCGTTCCGGCGACATCGGCTTCATGACGGCCGAAGGCGTCACCAAGATCGTCGACCGCAAGAAGGACATGATCCTCGTCTCCGGCTTCAACGTCTTCCCCAACGAGGTGGAGGAGGTCGCCATGTCCCATCCCGGCATCCTGGAATGCGCGGCCATCGGCGTGCCGGACGAACATTCCGGCGAGGCGGTAAAGCTCTTCGTGGTCAGGAAGGACCCTGCGCTGACGGAAGCCGACGTGAAGGCCCATTGCGCGGCGAACCTGACCAATTACAAGCGGCCGAAATTCGTGGAGTTCCGCACCGAGCTGCCGAAATCCAACGTCGGCAAGATCCTGCGCAAGGATCTCCGGGGCTGAGCATAGCCCCGGTTAAACCGATTTAATTTTTTCGCCAAGTGGCGTTTGCGGACTTGATTTGGACACGCCAAAGCGACTAGCTAGCGGCATCGTCCAAAGCCAGGGAAGACGCCGATGAACGCGCTTGTCGAAAAGCTGAAATCCATCGTCCGCGATACCAACGCCACAGACATCAGGGCAGCCTTCGCGGCCGATCCCCAGCGGTTCTCCCGCTACAGCACAACGCTCGGCGACTTCCTGTTCGACTACTCCAAATGCGCGATGAACGACGCCGTGCTCGACGCGCTGGAGGCGCTGGCGAAGGACGCCGGCGTCGAGAAGAAGCGCGATGCCATGTTCGCCGGCGAGATCATCAACATCACGGAAGAGCGCGCGGTGCTGCACACGGCGCTGCGCAACCGTTCCAACAAGCCCGTGCTCGTCGAGGGCAAGGACGTCATGCCCGACGTCAATTCGGTGCTCGACGCCATGGGCGCCTTCGCCGAGGATGTGCGTACCGGCGCGCTGAAGGGCGCGACGGGCAGGAAGATCACCGACGTCGTCAATATCGGCATCGGCGGCTCGGACCTCGGGCCGGTCATGGCGACGCTGGCGCTCGCGCCCTACCATGACGGCCCGCGCCTGCATTTCGTCTCCAATATCGACGGCGCGCATATCGCCGATACGCTGAAGCTGCTGGAGGCCGAGACGACGCTCTTCATCGTCGCCTCCAAGACCTTCACCACCATCGAGACGATGACCAATGCCGCGACGGCCCGCAAGTTCATCGCCGAAAAGCTGGGCGAGGCCGCCGTCGGGCACCATTTCTGCGCGGTCTCGACGGCGCTCGACAAGGTCGCGGCCTTCGGCATCGACGAGGCCCGCGTATTCGGCTTCTGGGATTGGGTCGGCGGACGCTATTCGATCTGGTCGGCCATCGGCCTGCCGCTGATGATCGCCGTCGGAAAAGACGATTTTGCCGCGTTCCTCGCCGGCGGCCACGCCATCGACACCCATTTTCGCGAGGCGCCGATCCGCGAAAACATTCCGATGCTGCTCGGTCTCATCGGCTTCTACCATCGCAACGTGCTGAACTATCCCTCGCGCGCCATCCTGCCCTACGACCAGCGCCTGTCGCGCTTCCCGGCCTATCTCCAGCAGCTCGACATGGAATCGAACGGCAAGTCGGTGACGGTGGATTCGACGCCGGTCACCTGCAAGACCGGCCCTGTCGTCTGGGGCGAGCCGGGCACCAACGGCCAGCACGCCTTCTACCAGCTCATCCACCAGGGCACGTCGGTCATCCCGACCGAGTTCATGATCGCGGCGAACGGCCACGAGAAGACCCTGCGCCACCAGCACCAGCTCCTTATCGCCAATTGCCTTGCGCAGTCGGAAGCACTGATGAAGGGCCGTTCGCTCGCCGAGGCGAAGGCGCAGCTCACCTCGAAGGGCATGGACACAGCGAAGGCCGACAGGATCGCGCCGCACCGCGTCTTTTCCGGCAACCGCCCGTCGATCACCATGGTCTATGACAGCCTGACGCCTTTCGCGCTCGGCCGGCTGATCGCACTCTACGAACACCGCGTCTTCGTGGAAGGCGCGCTCTTCAACATCAATTCCTTCGACCAGTGGGGCGTGGAACTCGGCAAGGAACTGGCGACGGGCCTCCTGCCGGTCGTGGAAGGCAAGGAGAGCGCCGCCGGGCATGATTCCTCGACGGCCGGGCTTGTCGCGGCGCTGCTGAAGGCGGCGGAATAGCCCTTTATGCCAGCCCGATCTCCTTCGCCCAGGGCGGGTTCGCCCCGGCGCGGGAGACGGTGACGGCGGCGGCCTTCGCGCCGAGGGCGAGGACGTTGGCGATCTGGTCCTCGGAGAGTTTCGCCACCTGCTGCTTGGTGAGCAGGTTCTGCATCTTCAGCGAGGCGAGCACGCCCGCATCGAAGGTGTCGCCCGCGCCGACCGTGTCGACCACCGTCACGCGCTCGCTCGGCACCGTGACCTTGTGGCTCGCCGTATAGCCGACCGCGCCTTCCGCGCCACGCGTGACGACGACGAGCTTGGCGCCGTGGCGCAGCCAGTGGCGCGCAAGCGCATCCTCGTCCCCCTCCAGGCCGAACCAGGCAAGGTCCTCATCGGAGAACTTGACGATATCGGCCATCGCCGCCATGCGGCGGATGCGGCCCATATGGGCGTCCTTGTCCTTGATGAAACCGGGGCGGATGTTCGGGTCGAGCGAGATGACGCGCTTGTCGTGCTCACGCCGCAGCAGCGCCTCGTAGGTGGAGCCGCAGGGTTCCGGAATGAGGCTGATCGCACCGAAATGGATGGCTTCGCAATCCTCGCCCAAGGCCGGCAGCTCGGCTTCGGTGATCATGCGGCCGGCGGTGCCCTCGTCATAGAAGGCGTAGGTCGCATGGCCGTCGACCAGCTTGACGAAGGCGACCGTGGTGGGGCGCGAGAGCGTGGCGCAGTAGCTGTAGTCCACGCCGCTCTCGCCCAGCGTCTTGCGCAGGATGTCGCCCATCATGTCGTCGGAAAGACCGGTGAAGAAGCCCGTCGGCACGCCGAGGCGGCCGAGCGCGATGGCCGTGTTGAAGATCGCCCCGCCGGCATAGGGCGCATAGGCGTCCTCGCCGAGGGTGGTCGTCCGCGGCAGCATGTCGATCAGCGCTTCACCACAACACAGGATCATCAACGTTCCTCCAATCGATTTTCAATCGATTTAAACGATCATGGCAAAAAGCGCCAGAGGCTTTTACGACGTCGGCAGCTCCGACACGCCGCCATGGGCGGCGGACCAGGCGAGCGGGGCGTCAAAGAAGGCCTCGACGGAGGCGAGCGTCGCATCGTCGAAGAACTTCTCCTTGCGGGCCACGGCCAGGACGTCGCGCCAGGAGGCGATGTGATGCAGCTTGACACCGCCATTGGCATAGCGGGCTTCGGCTTCCTTGAAGATGCCGTAGTAGAAGAGCGACATGCCATGCTCGACCACGCCGCCGGCCGTCCGGATGGCGTCGATGAAGGTGAACATGGAGCCGCCGACCGTCACGAGGTCCTCGATGACGAGCACGCGAGCGCCCTCCGCCATCACGCCCTCGATCTGCGCGGCGCGGCCGTGGCCCTTGGGCTTCTTGCGCACATAGATCATCGGCAGGCCGAGACGGTCGGCCAGAAGCGCGGCGAAGGGAATACCGGCCGTCTCGCCCCCGGCGATGACGTCGAAGCGCTCGAAGCCGGCATTGCGCGTGATGGTCGCGGCGGCGAAGTCCATGATGGCCGAGCGGATGCGCGGATAGGAAAGCAGCTTGCGGCAATCCATATAGACCGGGGCGGCCATGCCGGAAGCGAAGGTATAGGGCTGCTCCGGGCGGAAATGCACCGCCTTGATCTCCCAGAGCATGCGAGCCATCAGCTCGGCCATCACGTCTCGGTCCGGAAAGGAATTGGAAAACATCGGCATCTCCCGCATGACTGTCTTTGCCTGCGCATAGCAGCAAGGACGCCGGTTTTCCAGCGTCCAGACAGCGAAAAACCCTCCCCGGCGACCGGAGAGGGTTTCTGAACGGACAGGCTTGCGGTCGCGATCAGGCGGCGGCGCGGCGGCCGTCGATCGAGAGGGCGCCCGGGCCGAAGGCGGCGAGGACGAGGAAGCCGCCGGCAATCGTGATGTTCTTCCACATCATCAGGCCGTTGAAGACGGTGAGGAGGCCGTTCGCGCCTTCCGGGAAGTCCGGGATGTTGATCGAGCCGCTGTGGAAGACGAGCGCGGTGAAGACGCTGAAGGCCGCCAGCAGGACGGCGGCGATGCGCGTCTGGAAGCCTACGAGGATGAAGAGACCGGCGACCAGCTCGAAGATGCCGGCGAGATAGGCGAGCAGCGTGGCTGCCGGCAGGCCGGCGCCGGAGATCATGCCGGCGGTGCCCGACGGATCGAGCAGCTTCGGATAACCGGCCGTGATGAACATGAGGGCGAGGAGGATACGTCCGGCGAGGACGAGGATGTGCTGCATGGAAAGCTCCTGAGGCTTTGTCGTTTGCGGGTGGCAGGAGAGATAGCAGCTTTCCCCCGTCAAGCCAGCCGGCGGATCGGAAGACAGATCGTTCTGTTTTTGTGAACGATCTCCTGTTCCCCGCGAAACAGACCTGCCGCAACGGCCGTGCGAGAAAAGGGATGCCACCCCGCCCCTTGCCGGAGACGACATGCGCCTCACCCTTCTCGCCCTTGCCCTTGCCGCCTCCGCCTTCGCCTTCGCCTCTGCCGGCCATGCGGGCAGCGGCTACGGGCAGGGTTATTACGGCCGCTACCAGCAGAACTGCATCACCAAGCGCATCCGCACCACGGACGCCTATGGGCGGACGGTCGTCAAGCGGGTGCGCATCTGCCAGTAGGCGGGCCGGGACGCTCCGTTCTTTTCTGTTGCAAGCGCCCGGCGGCTGGGCGAAGATTTCCGGCGAGCGGCCCCTTGTACGGCGGCCGGGGGAAACCGGATATGAACGAGATCAACAAGAGTGCCGCGTTCTGGCGTTCTTTTCCGATTTTCGAAGGGTTCGGCAAGGAGACGATCGGCGAGATCGCGGCAATCGCGACCTATCGCAAATGGCCTGCCGGCACCGTCATCTTCCAGCGCGGCGACGATGGCACCTATCTCATCGTGCTCGTTTCCGGCCGCATCAAGCTCTCGCTCATCACGCCCCAGGGCAAGGAGCTGTCGCTGCGCCAGCTCGAACCCGGCTCGATACTCGGCGAGATGGCGATCCTGGACGGCCAGCCGCGCTCGGCCGACGCCACCGCGGCCGTCGCGACGGAGGGCTACGTCATCTCCAAGCGCGACTTCCTCGATCTCCTCGCCCGCAACCCCACCGCCGCGCAGGCGATCATCCACTATCTCTGCGGCAAGCTGCGCGAGACGACGGAGCAGCTCGAGACCATCGCGCTCTACGATCTCGATGCCCGCGTCGCCCGTTTCTTCCTCGCCACGCTGCGCACCATCCATGGCGAGGAACTGCCCGACAGCGCCAATCTCCAGCTTTCGCTGAGCCAGACGGAGATCGCCGGCATCCTCGGCGCCAGCCGGCCCAAGATCAACCGCTCCATCCTGGCGCTGGAGGAGGCCGGCGCCATCCGCCGCAGCGACGGCATCATCCATTGCCATATCGGCCGGCTCTACGGCATTGCCGAGCCGGATGACGAATAGGCCGCCAGCCGCATGATCGCCAAGAAATACAGGCCCCTTGCCGCCGGCCTCGTCGCAAGCCTTGCCGGCGCGCTGGCGCTCTTCTGCCTCGGCGAGACGGCGCTGGAGCAGCAGCGCGAATTCTATTTCGACGCCCTGACGCAGGCGGTGCCCATTCCCCTCAGCGACCGGATCGCCGTCGTCGACATCGACCGCAAGGCTTTCCAAGGTGCACCGAACAAGGACTGGACCCGCGCCCAGACGGCCGACCTGGTCCGTCGCCTTGCCGCCGCAAGGCCGGCCGCCATCGCCTTCGACTTCGTCTTCAGCACCGATTGCGCGGCGGACGAGCCGGCCAATGCGGCGCTGGCCGGAGCCATCGGCACTGTGCCGACCGTTCTCGGCTTCCTGATCGGAGAAACGCCCGACGGCGCCCCCCACCCCGTTCCCAAGCTCGCCCTGCAGCGACCGGTCGGCGTGCCGGACCTCTGGTTCATCGAGGGCACGGAAAGCTCCTGCCCGTTCCTGCAGGACAGGTCCGCCGCGGCGGCCGCATCCTTCCTCGTCGGCGACGAGGATGCGGTGGTGCGCCGCGTGCAGGCCTATGCCATCGTCGGCAATGCGGCCTATCCGGCGCTCGGCGTGGAGGCGGCGCGGCTGGCGGCCGGCGCGCGCACGCCGGTGCTCGGCGGCGATCCCGTCTGGCTGCGCCACGATTCGCGCATCCTCCGGCTCGACGAGGATGGCAGCCTGCGTTTCGTGGCAAGCGGCCCCGGGGCGATCGCGGCGCGCACCGTCTCGGCTGGGGACGTGGCGTCGGGCCGCGTGCCGGCGGAGACCTTTACCGGCAAGGTCGTGCTGGTCGGCAGCAGCCTGCCCAATCTCGGCGGCCTGCGCACGAGCGCCTCCCTGCCGCTCGAACCCTCCGTGCAAATCCATGCGGATGTGGCCAACGCCATCCTGACGGACCATATCCCGGCGCGCGATCTCGGTCTCCTGCCCGCCGAGGCGGGTTTCGCCTTCCTCGCCGGCGCGACGGCCGCCTTCGCGGCCGCGCGGCTGCGACCGCTCGGCGCGGCCCTGGCCGGCATCGGCCTTATCGGCCTCGTCTTCGGCGGGTCGATATTGCTCTATGCCCGTACAGCGCTCCTGTCGGATGCCGTCGGCGTCTCCCTCATCGTCGCAACGGCGGCGCTCGTCACGGGGCTGCTGCAATATGCCCATGTGCGCCGCGCCGAGGCGACGGCCCGCCAGCGCTTTGCGCAATACCTGCCGCAATCGGTCGTCTCGCGCTACATCGACAATCCCGACCTCGGCCGCGTGGCCGGCGAGGAACGGCAGGTGACGGCGCTCTTTACCGATATCGAGGGTTTTTCCGGCCTCGCCCAGAAGATCGGCCCGCACGATCTCGTCAGGCTGCTCGACATCTACTTCTCCGAGGTGAACGCCCTCGTCGCCCGGCACGGCGGTATGGTGGACAAGGTGGTGGGCGACGCGGTGCACGCGCTCTTCAACGCACCGGACGATCTCGACCGCCATGTCGACAAGGCGCTCGCCTGCGCCGACGAAATCCGCGCGCTGACCGAGGAGATGCGCCGCCGCCCGGCCTTCCTCGAAAAGGACTTCGGCCGCACGCGCATCGGCGTCGAGACGGGCATGGCGGTGCTGGGGGAAGTGGGCGCGGGCGGCAAGCTCGACTACACCGCCCATGGCGATGCCGTGAACCTCGCCGCGCGGCTGCAGGACGCCAACAAGTTTCTCGGCACGCAGATCTGCATCGGCCCCCGTGCGGCCGGGGAGACGAGCCGCACGCTGCGCGCCATCGGCAGCCACGAAATCCGCGGCTTCGGCACGATGGAACTGTTCACCCTGGATTAGCGGATGCCGGCGCTCGCATAGGCCTCGCGGATGCGCGCCTCGCCCCATTGCTTGACTTCGCCGGGAGCTTCCCCCGGAGCCTTGATCTCCACGCCCTCGCCCCGGTTGACCGCCCGCGTCACGCCGCCGCCGGTGACTTCCACGCGGCCATGCTCGACGAAGACGGAAAAGACGCCGCGATTTGGTCCGGCGAAGAATTTCGTGCCGCGCACGCCGATCATGCCGAAAGCGGTGCGCATGGTGAGGTCGATCTTGGCAAGGCCCTCCGGCCGGTCGAAGACCATCTGGCCCGTGCCAAGCTCGATGACGCCGCCCTGCCCGGCGATGAAACTGTCGATCAGGAGCTCCGTCTCGCTGCCAAGATGCAGGCTCGTATCCTCGCCCAGCGCCAGCTCGGCGAAGCTTTCCCGGCCGGTGGTGACGAAATCCCGGTCCATCAGGTTCGCGCCTGCCTTGAGGCCCTCCAGCAGGTTCTCCTGCCGGCGGTTGACCTCGCCGGAAACCGCCACCGCCCTGCCGATGACGACATTGGCCTGCGTGGCGCGGATGCCGATGCCCGTCAGCGCAAGCGCGCCTCCCGCCAGAAAGAGCCGGCGGCTGAGGGAGACCGGACGGAAAGCCTTCGACATCGACATGACGCACCTTTCGCGCGGGAAACCGCCCGCGGGAGGAATTGAACCGATAGGCGCCCGCGCGTCAATGAGGAGCGCGGCGGGCCATACCCTTATGCGCCGCTCCCGGCCATTCCTCTGTTCCCGCGGAAACAGAGGGTGGCAGGCGCGGAAACCTCGCGCCCGCCACGTATCGCTCAGACGATCTCGCCGGCCTGCGGACCCCAGGTGTCCGTCATGGCGAAACCGTTCGCCAGCGGATCGGTCGGGTCGAGCGCGATCTGGTGCAGGCCGAAGGTCCAGCCGCGGCCGGTGATGGTGGGGATGATGGCCTTGCGGCCGGCAACCTCGGTCTCGGCCTGAAGGCCGACCTCGAACTCGGAGCCGATGATGGAGCGCGAGCGGAACGTATCGCCGACCTTGGCAAGGCCTCGCGCATGGAGCGTCGCCAGATTGGCGGAATTGCCGGTGCCGCAGGGCGAGCGGTCGACGCGGCCCGGCCACATGGTCGTGGCGGTGCGCACGAGGCCATCCGGGTCGCGGTCGCGGAACATGACATAGGCGACGCCGTTGATTTCCGGAATTTCCGGATGCACGACCTTCATCGACTTGTTGATGAGGTCCTTCAGCGCCATGCCGGCATCGACCAGCTTGCGGGCGTTGCCCTTCTCGATCTTCGTGCCGATCTGGTCGACATCGACCAGCGCGTAGAAGATGCCGCCATAGGAGATGTCGAAGCGCACGCGGCCCCAATGCGGCGTGTCGATCTCGGCGTCCAGTTCCTGCGCGAAGGAGGGCACCATGGTGAGCTTGACCTTCTCGCAGCGCCCGTCGCGGCAGGTCGCCGTCGCCTTGACGAGGCCGGCGGCCGTGTCGAGCACGACGACCGTTTCCGGCTCCTTCATCTCGACGATGCCCGATTCGAGCAGCGCCGTGGTGACGCAGATCGAGTTGGAGCCGGAGGAGGCGTGCGCCTGGTCGGCCTGGAGGATGATGAAGCCGGCATCGGCCTCGGGGCGCTTGGCCGGAACCAGCAGGTTGACCGAGCCGGTCGCCGCCGCGCGCGGCTCAAGGCACAGGAAGCGGCGCAGGCTGTCGTCGACCGTGTTGATGTGGTTGAGTTGTTCGGCGATCGTGTTGCCGGGGATCTTCGGCACGCCGCCGATGGCCACCTTGCCGATCTCACCCTCGCAATGAACGTCCAGCAACTGGATCGTGCGCTTCCATCTCATGTCGATATGCTCCGTTCTCGCCGGCCGCCCGGCCGCTCTTCGCCTTCTGATATATCAGATTGCCATAGGTTCCAACTGCTTTTCATGCGACAGGTTCGCACGCTACGACAATACGTCCGGACCGTACTTTCATCCTCTTTCCGCCACGAGACCCTTTCATGACCAAACTCATCGTCTTCACCGATCTGCACATGATGCCCGAGGGCGCGACGATCATCGGCCTCGACCCGTATCAGAGGCTGCGCGCCGGCATTGAGCACGTCAACCGCTACCATGCCGATGCCGACCGGGTGATCATCACCGGTGACCTCACGCACCGCGCCGATACGCAGTCCTACGAACGGCTGCGCGATCTCCTGTCGCTGCTTACGCCGCCGCTGGCCATCACCATCGGCAACCACGACTATCGGCACCGTTTCCTCGAGACCTTCACCCATGTCACGCCAGACGAGGACGGCTTCGTTCAGCAGGTCATGGATTTTGCCGATTGCCGAGCCGTGCTGCTCGATACGCTCTTCGCCCCACCCTACGACTATCCGCTCAGCCATGCCGGCTATCTGTGCGAGAAGCGCCTTGCCTGGCTCGACCGGGCGCTGGCGACGGCGGGCGACCTGCCGGTCCTGCTCTTCATGCACCATCCGCCGCACAAGACGGGCTTTACCGGCATGGACGCGATCCGTCTCGGCAACGAAGACGCCTTCTACGATCTGGTGCTGCGGCACGGCAATGTCCGCCACATCTTCGCCGGCCATGTGCACCGGACGATCGGCGGCTCGCATCGCGGCATCCCCTTCTCGATCTTCAAGAGCCCGGTGCACCAGCAGCCGATGCCCTTCGACGCACCGAACGCCTCGCTTTCGGTGGACGAACCGGGCGCCTACGGCATCGTCGTGGTGACGGAAGAAGGCCTGCAGGTGCACAACGAGGACTATGAAATCGCGCGGCGCGATTCCGATATTGCCTGACGGAACCGGACTCCGGGCGTTGCGGATCGTGATACCCGGACCGAAATTCCCGAGGAACCGGCGCGGCCATCCCGCGTTGTCTCTGCCGAAGGGGTGGGAAACCAACGTTCTAAGGAGAAGAACATGCGCAAGATTCTCGTGGCCGGCGCCGCCCTGGCCCTCATCGGCGCCACTGCCGCGCATGCGGACGACCGCGACAAGGAGGCTCTCGGCGGCGCGGCCGGCGGAGCTGCGGGCGCGGCCGCCGGCGCCGTGATCGGCGGGCCGGTCGGCGCCGTTGTGGGCGGAGTTGCCGGTTTCGCCATCGGGGCGGAAGCCGCCGTTCCGGAGGATGCCCGCGTCTATGTGATGGAGAATCCGACACCGCCGGTCATCCTGGAAGGCCAGGTAACCGCCGACACCCGGTTCGACGACACCGTGGTCCTGACGCCGATCCCCGATCACCCAGACCTCGCCTATCTCTATGTCGAGGACCGTCCGGTCATCGTGCGTACCGACAGCCGCCAGGTCATCTATGCGCCGGATATCCAGACGACCGCCAGCATATCGTCCGACATACCCGAGACGACGATCACCTATGTCGAGCGCCACCCGCTGGAGCCTGTCGTGCTGGAAGGACCGGTCGAGGCCGGGATGGTCGTTCCCGAGACGGTGCGGATCGTCGAGGTGCCGGACAGCCCGAGCTACGGCTACATCTATGTCGACCGGCAGCCGGTCCTCGTGGATCGCGGCAGTCGCGAGGTCATCTGGGTCCGCTGACCGCAGGCCCATGGACGCGAAAGGCGGCTCTTGCGGGCCGCCTTTCCGATGTCATTGCCCGACGGCCGTTTCCGTCGTGCTCTCGACGGAATTGCCGAGATGCCGCCACTGATCGTCGTAGTTCCGGCGCGTGACCGGATCGAAGACGGCGATCGGCGTGGAGACGGCGATGCTCGCCGCGCTGCCCACCGTCTGGGCCGTGCCAAGGGCGACAGCCCCGAGCCGGTCGCCCAGCCCGATCTGCGAATCCGTCACGGACTGCCCGTCGATCAGGCGGTTGCCGATGAGGCGGACGACTTCCGGGCTTTCGGCGAACTTGCCATGGTTGAGCCTGTCGCCGGACTTCAGCGCCGTCAGGTCGAGAACGGTGATGCCCTGCTTTTCCAGCATGCTGCGGTAAGGCTCCTCGGCCGGGTTGATCTGTCCGAGCCGGTCGACATTGCCGGAGATGCGGCGCGACAGCGTCAGCGCCCGGTCGTCACGCGATACGAAGAGGGTGAACTGCGGCCGGTCCTTGGCGTCCTTGCCGGTGGCGCGAAGCTGCTGGCCGAAGACATCGACGTCGAGGTCGGGCGAGGCCAGGATGACCTGCTGGATCTTCTTCGGCACGCGCCCGTCGCGGATCGCCATCTGGCGCAGCGTCTCCACCGCAAGCCAGGTGCCCATGGAATGGGCCATGATGGTGATTTCCCCGACATCCGGCGTGTTGACCGCCGCCCGTAGCAGCTCCTCCAGCGCATCGCGCGAATAGTTGGCGCTTTCCTTGTCGTAGGAATAGCCGAAGATGCTGGCGCGCGAGGGCCAGGTGAAGATAACCGGCGCGGCGTCGGTCTTCGAATCGTGGACGATCTGCGCGAAGCGGTAGACCGCGTCCTCATAGCGATTGTTGAAGCCGTGCACGAAAACGAGAACGCGCCGGCTCTTCGGCAGGTTGTGCCGAAGCCAGACGCGGCCGGCCTCGGCGTTCGCCACGGGCTTCACGCTGACAGTCGAGAAATGCTTCATCGGATCGGCCGGCAGCTTTTCCGGCCATTGCACCTGCCCGATCTCGCGGTTGGCATCCGGCGGGATGGATATGGCGATGTCGCGCAGTTCGAGCTGCGTGCCGCGCTCACCGGAGAAGAGCACGCCCGGCTGGTTCGAGGGCGCGCGGGTCGTGGCCACCAGCAGGTTGACCACCGACACACCGGGCGGCGCCTCCCCGCTCGGCACCATCACGCCTTCCGGCCGGCCGGCGCAGCCCGCGAGCACCAGCAATCCGGCCAAGACCATGCGGAGCCATACACGCGGCGCCTCCCGGTTCATCATGTCCCGCTTCCCTCAGCTTCCCTGCTTACGCCAGCGCCAGACACGCGCCGTTCATCCTTGCTTAACCGAGCAGGTCGCGGTTTTGAAGAGACACCGGCAGCAGGATGGGGAGATGACACCTGAGAGGTTTCGCCACGTGGCATATCGGCCACGCAGGACGACATCCCGCGACGCGATGGGTTATCTCAATAATGAAGAGAAAGATGGCGCGCCGTCGCCGGGGATGATGAGAACTATGTCTCCTCCATAACCCTCCAAAGCACTCTTATATGGGAAATCTTCTCCTACGGTTGAGCCAAGGTCTCAGCCCCAAAGGCGGCACCTACCGCTTCGTTGGCACTTCACGGTTCGTTGAAGGTCAATTTTCGTGACAGGCAAAGAAGATCGGACGTCCATGGCGCTGCCCGCTCGAGCTGGAACGCCAGACGGAAGAGGAGCGCGTCATCACCGGGCCGAGCGGCGAAATGGCTGCCCGCCGGTAGGCCTTGTACGCTGCGATGGAGCGGCACCGACATAGCCGGCCAGCCGGCGAGCGACGCGGTCGCCGTGAAGGCGGCGCTACGCTCGAAATGACGTCGAATGGTTTCGGGCGGGCAATCCGGCGAGACCGTCCCCAGCGGAAAGGCGGTGAATGGGATGGTCGGGCAAAGAAGCACATCCACCCCGTTCAATGCAGCCTGGGCAGTCTCGCCGGCGAAGGCGATCTCCGCGACCGCCTCCGCAATGCGGGCCGGTGGGAGGTCACGGGCGTGCTCGATGAGTGCAAGCGTGTAAGGTTCGAGACCCGTAGCGATCACATCCGGCGCGACGCCGAGCGCAAAGAACGATGCCATGCCGGCGGTCGTGGCGGCCATGACGTCATAGACGGCGTGGCTTGCCTTCAGGCCATCGAAGTCGGGGGCGGCAACAGGAAAGACCGCATGACCAAGCGCTCTGCAAAGTTCGATGGTTCTTTGCAACGCGTCCTGCACGGCTTCATCCGGCGGATTGCCGAAAGTATCGATGTGATAGTATCCGATCCGGAGCTTTTTCGGCGGATGCTCGGATAGCTCCTCGGCGCTGGGTAGGGCGCGCGCCCAGTCCTCCACTTCCGTCACGCGAAGCCAGGTCGCGCTGTCGCGCACCGAACGGCTAATGCAGTGATCGCTGAGGATGGCGGCCAGCGGCATGTCCTTCGGCAAGCCCGCCGAACGTATCCGCCAGCGGCTCGGCTTGAAGCCGAAAACGCCGCATAATGACGAGGGGCCGCGGATCGACCCACCTCCATCGGAGGCATGGGCGATCGGCACCATGCCCGAGGCGACCGCCGCCGCCGCTCCGCCTGAAGAACCACCGGTCGAGAGGGAGAGGTTCCATGGATTGCGCGTTTTGCCCGTCGCAAGCGCTTCCGTCGTTCCGACCAAGCCGAATTCCGAGGTGGTCGTTCTGCCGAGAACCAGGAGACCAGACGCATCGAGCGCATTCGTATAAGGGGAGCCGGAGGGGGCGACATGCCCCTGTAACAGTCGGGAACCGAGACCCAGAGGCTGACCTGAATAGGCCAGAATATCCTTCAAAAGGGTCGGAACGCCAGCGAATGGCGCCTTTTCATCGAGGCCGCGCGCGCGACCGCGGGCACCTTCGATGTCCCAGGCACTCAGGGCGTTGACTTGCGGGTTCAAACGCTCGATGCGGGCGATGGCGGCATCGAGCAGGTCGTTCGGCGAGGCGCGCCCCGTACGCACCAGTGCGGCCTGCGCCGTGGCGTCGAGATCGAGGAGTGGCAGGTCGTCTGTCGTGTCAGTGTCGGCGGTCATGGGATGATGGACTCCAAAATGAACGGCCGGCTCGCTTGTCGATGAGACACTCGCAAATCAGCGGGTTTGACGATCTGCCACTCCGGCTGATTATCTCTCACGGGAACTGGTGGTCGGCGGGAACCATCTGTGTTTCGATGACCAACTTCACCTCATCGCTGAGTTCGGGGATGCCGAAGCCGAGTCCCCATTCGCTGCGCCGGATGTTGCCCGTCGCCGAAAAGCCGATCTTTGGAACGCCCATGATCGGATGTTTCTCGATCGAGCCGTTGAAGGTGACGTCGAGCGTTGCGGGATGCGTCTCGCCGTGGAAGGTGAGAAGTCCGTCGACGATACCCGTCTTCTCGCCGGTGACGCGAATGGAGTTCGAAACGAAAGTGATCGGCTTGCCGGCAAGGAAGTCCGGATCCCCGCCGATCTTGGCGTCGAAATCGACCATTTCAGGCCAGGGATAATCGGTCCGCACCGACATCGGGTCGATTTCGACGGTCAGCTTTGATGCTTCCGGCTCGGCGGAATTCCAGTCGAGCTGTGCGTCGACCTTGGTGAAGCGCGCGGTATAGTGCGACAGGCCGGAATGGTTGAACGACCAGGCAAGCGTCGAATGCGACGGATCGGTCTTGTAGAGGCCGGTCGGGGCGGCGTCCCGCTGTCCGGCGGCTTGGGCCGGGACAAGGCCAGCGAGGAAGGAAAGGGTGAGGAGAGTTGTACGAAGCATGGTGATAGTTCCTTGTTGAACGTTTGGCATGGGTCATCGATCTGCCGCCGGCAGCTTGCGAAGGGAGGATTGAGGTGGAGCGGCAGCCGGCCGGTTGGGGCGCGGCAGGGGCGGAACTACGGCTGCATTTCCTTTAGGTGCCAGGTGAGTTTCGCCACGAACTCGGTTTCGTGAAAATTGGGTGCCTGCCACTTCCAGGCGAAGGGATCGGTTTCGTCCGGGACGATCTCTTTCGTGCCGGTCGCGCCGGTAGGCAAGCTGACGCCATTCATATCGCCCTTGACCTTGAAGGCTCTTTCTTCGTGGCCCTCCACGGGCGCGCCTGTCAGCTTCTCGGTAATCCACTGTGTCACCGTCACCTGCTTGACGATGTCCACACCGCCGGGCAGCCCGCCAGCCTTGGTGCTTTCCAGATGACCGCCGCGCAGTTTGGATTCGATAGTGTGGTGCACCGGGATTGTCGGCATGTAGAAACTCTGGAAATATATTTTTCCTGTCCTGACATCCGTGATGATCTGGTTGCTGGAGCAGACCATCGGCATTTCGCCTGGGACGACGTCACCCTCGGCAGCACCGATGGCTGTTTCGTTGCCAAGGACGGGGCCAGTTACGTCGTTCAGCGCGTCGGCGGCTTCATACCGGTAGTCGGCGACGACGGTCGCGCCGCATCCACCGTCGGCGTTCCAGTTCATCTCCCAGCGCTGGAAACGGTCGGCCGCTGGCTCGGCGAATCCGGGGCCGGTATCGGGCAGGTCAGCGCCATCGGTGGTCATGGCATATTGGCCACCCTTCTCTTGCAGGCAGGCGTCGAACGCTTGTCCGTCGCTGATATCGACGGTTTGGCTGCATTCGGCGCCGATCTCCTCCATCGCCTTCAAGAGGGCATCGTGCTGTTCGGCCGCGTTTTGCTTCATCATTTCCAGACCAAGCTTCATGAGGCAGACCCGATCGCGGCCGCAGGCTTGCGACCGGGTTGAAAGATCAGCAAGGAGCTCGGGGTCGACCTGTATCATCTTGCCGGGATCGAAAACGGTGTTGAATGGGTTTTCCGCCCCGCTGCCGCTTCGTCGGGCGATTGCGGTCGCACGAGACTGGGCTTCGGCAGCCTGCCGCAGGGCTGTCGCCCCGTAGTCGGGGGCGTAGGGGTTGATGCTATCCAGCGATGGGGCCGCGAGATAGGGAATGTTCAGCGTGTAGGAAAGGCTGAAGGCGCCGTCCTTCCATTCCAGACCGTTCTTCCATCGCTCGTGGCCGGCATCGATTTCCACCTCGACTTCGAAAACCGCCCTGCGAGGCGTATCGCCAGCATCAGCCTTGCCTGTGACGAGCAGAACGCCCGACCAGGCGAACATGCCGGCTACGGCCAGCGCGGGCATTCTGGCGCAGGCCGCGCCAAGGCGGGGTCGCCACGTCTTCGTTGTCTGACCGATCGCCATACCGAGAAACCTTCCTGAAAATTGTGGCGCGAAGCGGCGGCCGAACCGTCGTCCGAGCAAGGACCGCAGCCGTTACGGGCTGCAAATCACGCTGCCGAGATGAACCATCGTGCCGTTGCCGCAATGGTCGTGCGGTTTCTTCGCCCCGTAGTCGGGTCCACCGGCAGCCGCCCCGTTAGCGGTTACACTGCCCGAGGCAGGGCCTCCACCAACCATCTCCCCCGATCGGCCGAGTGACGCACCGCCCATCCCGGCGCCGGCAAGGCTGCCGATGACAGCGTTGCCAATCGCGTGCTCGGCAGGCGTGTTACAACCGGCTGCCGAGACGGAGAGAATGCCAGCGGCAATCGCTGTCCTGATCCTGTGCATGAGAGTTCCTTTTCCTGAAGGACTGGCGGATTCATCGGGCGTCATGCTGCCTCGGCTGCGTCTTCCGGCAGGAAGGTCAGGCCGAAATCCTTCGCGACGGAAGCCACCTGCTCCGGTGTCTCAGGCTTGCAAAGCTCGACGACAGGAAAGAAGCTCTCGAAGCCGCCCGGTGTCACGACGACCATGATCCGGCCTTCCGTTTCGCCGACATTCTGGAAACGGTGCGGCACGCCGCGCGGCAACGCCAGGCAGCCGCCTTCATCCAGTTCCACATACTCCCCGGCGCACCAGAAGCCGAAGCGACCGGACAGGACGCGGAAAAACTCATCCTCGCGCTCATGCACATGCAGCGGCGGCCCGCCGGCAGGCGGCACGATGGCCTCGAACATACCGAAGGCGCCGCCGGTATTGGCAGCCATCATGCGAATGATATGTTCGCCGAATGCCATTGCCGGCGTTCCATGGTCGCGCGGGGATATTGCGGCATAAGTAAAGGGCTTCATCATCGTCTCCTGGTCAGATGCTTTCGAGTTTCCGGAAGGGTGCGGGCCTTACCGCGATCCGTGGAAAGCTCTATAGCTGAGCGGAAAAACGTGCGTTCCTAAATGAATGTGCAAGCCGTGCCGGATATCCTAAAAGTTTGCTAAGACAGTGCAGGACGGGCAGTGGGGAACAGCGGTGCGGCTCGACGATAAGCTTTTCGATTTCTTCAAGCGGCCGTTGATGTGCATCATCGCCGTCGCCGACGAAACGCGCCGCCCCTCGGCTGGGCGGGGCGTCGGTTTCCATATCGGGGAAGACCGGGAGAGCGTCGACGTGATCTTTTCCGCCTGGCAATGGCCCCGGCTGGAGCCTGCCGTGCGCCAGACAGGGCGGCTCGCCGCGACGTTCGTCAGTCCGTCGGATTATGTCAGCTTCCAGCTCAAGGGATCGGCCGTCATGCGCGAGATCGAACCGCGCGACCACGAGGCCGCACGGGAATTCATGGTGAAGGCAACAGGCGAGCTTGAAGAGCTCGGCGTTCCTGGCGCCGTCATTGCGCCTTGGTTGACTGCCCGCGACGCGCGGGTCGCCCGCCTTGCTGTTAGCGAGATCTACATTCAGACGCCCGGCCCGCTCGCCGGCATGCAGGCCGGAGCGGTCTCCAGATGAGCTTGCATCTCGGAGATCTGTCTGCCTGCTTCGAAGGCGTCATTCCCTCCATCATCGCCACTGCTTCCGCGGATGGCATGCCGAACATCTCTTATCTCTCCCATGTGGTGCGGGTCGACGACGAACATGTCGCCCTGTCCAACCAGTTCTTCGCCAAGACGGCGGCGAATGTGCGCGCGAACCCGCAGGTCACGTTGATCCTTGTCGACGGCTTCACCGGAGACCAGTTCCTGCTCGACATCGGTTTTGTCCGATCTGTCGATGCGGGGCCGCTGTTCGACAGGATCGCGTTGCAGCTCAAGGCGAGCAGCGCCCAGGTGGGTATGTCGGATGTCATGCGATTGAGGAGTGCCGATATCTTCCGCGTCCAGCGGATCGAGAAGGTGCCATCGCCGGTGGAGGCCGCCGACGTTCCAGCGGCGCGGGCACCGATAAGCCTTCCCGCGCTTTCCCGAGCCGTGCGGACCATCGAGCGCCAGGTGGAGGCCGATGAGATCATCGACAGCCTGCTTGCGGGCGTTCGCGCAGTGCTTGGCTACGACAATGCTCTTGTACTCATCCGCGACGGCCATCGGGGTTCGCTGGTCACGACCGGCAGCATCGGCTACGCCCGCTCGGGCCTGGGATCGGAAATCGCCGGGAACGACGGGCTGATCGGCGCGGCGGCCGCAAGCGGCGAGACGATCAAGGTCAACGACATGAGCCGCGTGCGCCGGTTCGGCGAGGCCATCAGCCTGGAGACAGAAGCCCAGGAGAACGCCACGCGCATTGTCGCCTTTCCGCAACTTCCGGGCGCGCTGAGCCAGATCGCGGTCCCCATGACGAACTGCGGCGTGGTCGTCGGCGTACTCTTCATCGAAAGCCCGAAGCGGCTGGCTTTTCGCGAGGACGACGAGGCGGCGCTTGAAATCCTGGCTCACCAGGCCGCCGCCTCCTTGCAGGCGAGCGAAGGGGAAGCGGCGTCAATCGAACCGGAGCGGATCGCGCCGCCACCGGCGTCCCAGCCCGCCGGCCGGGACATCCGCATCACTCATCACCGCGTCGACGACAGCATCTTTATAGACAACATCTATGTCGTGAAGGGCGTCGCCGGCGCGCTGCTGCGCCTGATGCTCGAATGGCATTTGGGCGATGGGCGCATCGAATTCACCAATCGCGAGATGCGGCTGGCGATCGGGAGCCGGATGCCGGAAATCAAGGACAACCTTGAAACCCGCCTCCTCCTGCTGCGACGCCGGTTGGACGAGAAGCAGGCTCCGATACAGCTCGCCAGGATCGGCAGGGGGCGTGTGCGTCTGGACATTGACGGAACGCTCCTGCTCAAACCTTCCGGTGAGTAGGAGTTCACCGCAGGCGCGACAGACTCCCGTTTCTAGATAATAGGATTTCGGGCCACCAATTCTGCTCGACTTGCTTTTAGTGAAACCACTTTGACCTGAGACCCAAGTTTCCTCCGGGATTTCGGAGAGTCTTTTGTTTTCAATCTGGCTCTATGCAGCCTGTTTTTCCATAGCCATTTTCATGGCAAATTCGATGGGCGTGATATTGCCCAGCGATGAATGCGGCCTTTGCTTGTTGTAATCCTCCTTCCATGCCGTGATCTCGGTTCTGGCGTGAGGCAGTGACGAGAACAGTGTTTCGTTGAGGCACTCATCGCGGAAACTGCCGTTGAAGCTTTCCACGAAGCCGTTTTGCATCGGCTTTCCCGGTGCGATGTAATGCCATTCCACACGTGTCTGCTGGCACCATCTGAGGATTACCATTGAGGTCAGTTCCGTGCCGTTGTCCGAGACAATCGTGTGAGGGCGTCCGCGTTTGGCCATGACGATATCGAGTTCCCGCGTGACACGCAGACCCGAAAGGGATGTGTCGGCGACCAGCGCCAGGCATTCCCGTGTAAAGTCATCGACAATGGCCAAAACGCGGAACCGCCGTCCATCCGTGAATGCATCGCTGACGAAGTCGAGGCTCCACCGTTCGTTGGCCCGTGACGGCAGCGCAATGGGCCGTCGCGTTCCCAAGGCTCGCTTACGGCCACCACGCTTGCGAACTGCAAGCTTCTCTTCCCGGTAGAGGCGACGCAGCTTCTTCAGGTTCATGACGATGCCCTGCCGATCCAGCATCACATGGATGCGGCGATAGCCGAAGCGGCGGCGCTCGGACGCAACCTGCCTCATGGCCTCTCGAATGGAGGCATCGTTCGGCCGAACGCTGCAATATCGCACGCTCGACCGATCAATGGTCAGGATCGCACACGCCCGACGCTGGCTCACGTTATGCTCCTTGCAGACATGGGCCACCGCATCCCGCCTTGCGCCGGGCGTTACCATTTTTTTGATGCGACATCCTTCAAAACGGCGTTGTCCAGCATCGCCTCGGCGAGCAGCTTCTTCAGCTTGGCATTCTCATCTTCCAAAGCCTTCAGCTTGCGGGCATCGGATACCTCCATGCCGCCATACTTGGCCTTGTATTTATAGAAGGTCGCCTCGGATATTCCGTGCTTGCGGCAGACATCGGCCGTCCTCTGACCGCTCTCCTGCTCCTTCAGCATCCCGATGATCTGCTCGTCCGTAAACCGTGCACGCTTCATTCCGTCCGTCTCCTTGATACGACGGACTCTACCAAAATCTGGAGGAAGTTCAGGGGCTCAGGTCACAGATTTCGCGGAACAGCGCGCGCGGCTCAAACTCGCCGTAGTTGTTGCCCTGGGTCGGCAGGCTGTGGCCGCAGATGGCATCAAGATAGACGTTATCGATACCCGCAGTCCGCCCCTTCGACTTGAACCAATGCCGCCATGCATGGTTCGGGCCTATGCGCTTGTCAGTGACTTTCGCCACGGCGCGGACCCATTCACCCAGAATCTGCACCGTCTGCACCCACGGCTGGGCTGACTTGAGGCTGCCATTATAAAATAGGGGGCCAGCCTTCGCACCGCCAGCAAACTGCCAAAGGCCTTGCTCCATGAGGTGGGGGTGTAGCGGGACATGACGGAACTGACCAGTCTTGATCGTGCCGGCATCAGGCAGGAGGGCGATGCACTTAACTCCATCTATTTCAATGAAGTCCTGCTTGCGAAGCTGGCATACTTCCCCCGCCCTCGCGCCGGTATAAGCGCAAATCCACGGCACCCAGCGCATGGCAGCACGGTTGATGTCAGAATAGTTGTTCTCAGCCGTCATTGCCTCCAGAGCATTCCTGAGGATGCTATGGGCTTCCTCCACATAGAAGCTCTTCGGCCGGCTTTGCTGCTTCTTCGGGCCTTCCAGCAGCAGGCCCGCAGCCGGGTTTTGCGTCACGAGCTTGCCGCCCTGGGCTGTCATCCCGTAGGCATAGACGGTGCTAATCGCAGCTCGGTAAGCCTTGATGAAGGTATCATGGGTGACGATGCCGCCCACCATCAGTTCGCCATGCCAGCGCACGATATCAGCATCCGTCAAACGCTCAGCGTCGTCATGCGTAAGATAGGCAATGAGCTGGTTGATGATGCCGGTGTATCGGGTGATGGTTTGCGGCTTCGGCTTCTTCAAACGGCCCGCCCACGCCTCCAGCAGGGCCGTGATAGAAACTCCCCCTTCGGCTTTCCCTGTTGGCGCACCGAGGTCAAGCTGGGGGAATCGCGCAGCTACCGTGTCCGGACTGAAATCCCCCAGCGAACGCTTTTCGAGCAGCGCCGCAATATCGCCTGCGGCCCGGTCGAACTCGACCAAGAGGCGCTGGTAAGTATCATCGGTGACGCTGAGGTGATGCTGGACCAAGGTGCCATCTACCCAAGAGCCAAGACGTGCGCGCAGGTTTGAACCTGGATCGATCATCAAGGAAGCGCGCGGCGATTTTTGGACCTTACGGCTATTAGCCTCCCGAATCTTTCTACGAGCTAACCATTCCCCAGCTTCGCCGGGGTCATCTTCCAGCGCGCGCTTGATGACGTGATAGACCTCGCCTGACAGGGCTACGATTTGCTTGAGGGTCAAGGAGACCGGCCCTGTCTCATAGCTCAGCCAGATTCGGTCAAACTCTGCTTGCGCCTCCTGAGCCAGCCGCTTCGCCTCAGCCGGTGATTTGGTGCAGAGGGAGACTTTGATTTCCTCGCCAAGGAAGGAGACATGGCCATCGACGGTAAGGGTAACGTTTTTCCCCTTAGCCGAAGCTTTCAGCCTAGCCGGGACACGCTGGCGATACCAGTAAACGCCCGTTGCAGGATGCTTATATGGGGAAGGCATAGAAAGGACCATGTGTGCCACCTTTGTGTATCAAAAGCGGCGGGAAAAACATCAGCAAAATCAGATTATCGTTATCCTTCAAAAGGATAGAATGGCGCACCCGAAGAGATTCGAACTCCTGACCCCCAGATTCGTAGTCTGGTGCTCTATCCAGCTGAGCTACGGGTGCGCTGGCAGTGGCGGGTCGTTGTGCCCGGCTGCGAGGCGGTTCTCTAAAGGGTGCTTGGGCTTAATGCAAGCGCCTTTCTGAGAAAAAGTGCACTTTTTTCTCCGTGCGCCCCGCCCGGTGCGAAAAGGCGCGGGCGATCAGGCGCGGTGGCGGAAGGCGTCGAGGGGGACGGGACGGTCGGGGAGCTCGATGCGGAAGAGCGTTCCGGGCGTTGCCTTCTCCACGAGCGCGATGGTGCCGCCATGGGCGAGCACCAGTTCCCGGGCGATGGCAAGGCCGAGGCCCGTGCCGCCGGAGCGCACGGAACCGCGGAAGGCGGCGAAGAGGTTCTCCCGTGCCTTCTCCGGCATGCCGGGGCCGTTGTCGTCGATGGCGATGGAAACGACGCTGCCGGTGCGCAGGCCCGTCACCAGCACGACGCGCCGCGCAAGGCCGCTTTCCTGCGACAGCGCCTCGACGGCATTGCGGCAGAGATTGTGGATGACCCGGAAGAGCTGTTCGCCGTCCGCGTCCACCTGCAGGCCGGCCTCCACCTCCACAACGAAATCGATATCGCCGCGCGCATCGATGGCCAGCACCTCGGAGACCTCCTGCACCAGCGGCTTCAGGGCGACGAAGCGGCGGCGCGGCTCCGGCTCGCGCATACGGCCATAGGAGAGCACTTCCTTGGTATAGCCCACCGCCCGGTCGATGCTGCGCAGAAGCTTCGGCGCGACGCGCTTGACCACGGGATCGTCGACATCCGACAGGCGGTCGGACATGAGCTGGGCGGAGGAGAGGATGTTGCGCATGTCATGGTTGATCTTCGACACGGCAAGGCCGAGATCGGCAAGGTTCTTCTGCTCCTTCAGCGTGCGCTGCAGGGTCTGCTGCATGGCCGAGAGGTGGATACCGGCGACGGCGATCTCGTCGCGTCCGCCGGACGGTTCCAGCACGCGGGCGGGATTGCTGGGATCGGCGGCGAAGTCGCGGATATTGGCGGTCATGCGGCGGATCGGGCGGATGAGCAGGCGATTGAGCGCGAAGAACATCGGGCTTGCCGTCGCCAGCGAGATGATCATGGAGAGGATGAAGACGTTGCGGGCGTAGCGGAGCATGGCGCGACGCAGCGAGCCTTCGTCGAGCAGCAGCTCGATGCGCGTCGTCGTCTCGCCGACCGGGCCGTAGACGCGGATGATGCGGTCGCCGCCGAAGAGCAGCGTGTCGAAGGCGTCGTAGATCGAGGTGAGCGTCGAAACGTCGGAAAGGTCGTATTGCGCATCGACGCTCGGCGGCATGTCGACGGCCGCGACCATGCGCGAGGCATCCGCCCGCTTCAGCACGATCGCCTTGGCGCCCGTCGCCAGAAGGGCCTCCTCCTGCACGTTGCGCGGCAATTCCTGGTCCGGCAGCCCCTCGATCACGACGCTCGCGGCGGCGGCGGTGTTCAGCCGGTCACGCAGCCACATCAGCCGCATGTTCGCCACCGAGGGCACGAAGATCAGCACTTCGGCGATCAGCACGAAGACGGCCGTCAAAAGGAGCAGCCGGCCCGAAAGGCCGGACAGGAAGCCGACGGAAGGCACCGGCGTCTCGGTCAGAGGCCGCGTCCCCTCTCTCTCCACCCCTCCTTTCTCCGCCATGTCTCCACTCCGGTGAGGCCGCAGCGCGGCAATGCATCGCGACCCAGTATCGACGACGACCGATTATAAGAGATCGCGGCGGCTTTTCCAACGTGCCCGAAAACGGACGCGGCGGCCCGAAGGCCGCCGCGCGCATTCCCCGATCCGTGCTGCGGATCAGAATTCTTCCCAGCTCTCCTGCGCGGCCACGGCGCGGTTGCCGCCGAAGGCGCGGGCGACGTTGCCCATCATGCGGCGGGCCGGAGACTCGACCGGGCGGGCGTCGCCCCTTGCGGCGGCCACATGCTGCGCCGCATCGCCGGTGCGGAAGCGGGCGACCAGATCGGCAAGGCCGTCGGCCTCACCCTTCAGCTTGTGCGTGGCGGCGGAGGTTTCCTCCACCATGGCGGCATTGTGCTGGGTGACCTGGTCCATCTGGTTGATGGCCGTGCTGATCTCCTGCAGGCCGGTCGCCTGCTCGCGGGCGGCCGTGGCGATGGAATGGATGCGCTCGTTGATGGTGACGACGCGCCCCTCGATATCGGACAGGGCCGCGCCCGTCTCTTGCACGTATTTCACGCCGACGGACACTTCGGCGCCCGACTTGGTGATGAGGCCCTTGATGTCCTTTGCCGCACTCGCGGCGCGCTGGGCAAGCTCGCGTACTTCCTGCGCCACGACCGCGAAGCCCTTGCCGGCCTCGCCCGCGCGGGCGGCCTCGACACCGGCATTCAGCGCCAGGAGGTTGGTCTGGAAGGCGATCTCGTCGATCACCGAGATGATCTGGCTGATCTCGCTCGAGGCCTGCTCGATGCGGCCCATGGCGTCGATGGCGTTGCGCACGATGGCGCCGGACTGCTTGGCGCTATGCGTCGCCTCGCCGACCATCACGCTCGCCTCGTTGGCGCGCTCCGTCGAGTTCCTGACGGCGACGGTGATCTCGTCCAGCGCGGCGGAGGTCTCCTCCAGCGCGGCGGCCTGCTGCTCGGTGCGCTTGGAAAGGTCGTCGGAGGCAGTGCGCAGCTCGCCGGAATTGCCGTTGATCGCATCCGTCGCGGTGCGCACGTCGCGCATCGTGCGCTGAAGCGTGGCGAGCGTCGCGTTGACGTTCTGCTGCAATTCGGCGAAGGCGCCGCGGAAGTTGCCCTCCATGCTCTGCGTCAAGTCTCCCTCGGCCAGCGAGCCGATGACGCGGCGGGTTTCGGCAATGCCTTCCTCGACGCCGGCAACCAGTTCGTTGACGCTGCGGGCGAAGCGGTTGAGGTCCTCGTTCTGGTAGTCCTTGGTGATGCGCGAGGAGAAGTCGCCAGCGGCGGCGGCATGCACGACGCTCGCGATGGAGGTCTGCAAGTCGGCGCTCTTTTCGCGCAGGACCTGCTCCTGTGCGTTGAGGTCGCGCACGGCGATGGCGTTCTGGCGGAAGACCGCGACGGCGGCGGCCATTTCGCCGATCTCGTCCTTGCGGTCGGCATAGGGAACCTCGGTGTCGAGGTCGCCGCCGGCAAGGCGCTTCATGGTCTCGGTGACGTTCTGGATCGGGCGGCTGAGTTCGTTCGTCGCGATGTAGAAGGCGATGCCGCCGCCGAGCACGAGGCCGGCGCCGACGGTGCCCAGCACCAGCATCAGCATCAGCGTCTCGAAGGCGGCGATGTCGTCCTTGATCGCAGCGAGGTTCTGGGTGTCCGTCTCGACGACGGCGTCGATTTCCTTCTGGAAGGCCTTGCGGTTGGCGCGGTTGCCCTCGTTGTTGCCCTGCTCATTGGCCGCGGCGATGGAAACCGTGGTGCCGAGACGCGCGGTTTCCGTGCGGAAGGTGCGGAATTCGGCGGCGCGCGCGACGACCGCGTCGAAGGCGGCCTTCTGCTCTTCCGGCACCAGCGGACGCCACTTGGCCAGCGTCTCGTCGATGCCGTCCAGGCCCTTGCCGATGCCTTCGGCGAACTTGGTCGCGCCATCGGTATCCTTGGACGCATAGATGCCGCGCGCTTCCATCACGACGGCCGTAACCTGGCGGTTCAGGTGCTCGCCGAGGAAGGCCCGGTCTGAGGCGTTCTCATACTGGTGGATCTTGTCGCTGTATTCCGAGACGACATGGACGGCGATGCCGCCGATGAGGACCGAGATGAGGCCCATCACGCCCACGATGAGGTAAATCTTGCCGCGTATCTTCACGTCATACTCCAAAACGTCGGTACGGATCGGCGGGACGGCACGCGCCCGGCCATTTGACAGCAACAGTAAATGCTAAAAGTTAATCAGGTTTTGATACAACCTGCTGGAAATCCGGGCAGTTGCGGCGGCCCTTCCCGCGCCGCGGGGCCGAATTCCAGCGATGGCCCCGGATTTTTCGCCCGCGATTACAGGGCCTTGGGATGACGGACCGCAATCCACGCACAACCGAAAAGGGAATTTCCATTAACCCCTGTGGCGATTTCGGGGACGCCACGGCCGCAATTGACTTTCGACCGGCTTTGCCCTTATAAGCCGCGCACGTCCGGAAAGCTCGGCTTCCCGCGAGGGCAAGCCCGTGCCGGACTTTCACGCTCCTTGCGTAACGCAAACCCAAGAAGGGCCGCACACCGCGGTATTAAATAAATGTCGAAGCGTACCTACCAGCCCTCCAAGCTTGTTCGCAAGCGTCGTCACGGCTTCCGCGCCCGCATGGCAACGGCAGGCGGCCGCAAGGTCCTGTCCGCACGTCGCGCCCGCGGCCGCGCACGTCTCTCGGCCTAAGGCCGTGCCTGCCCGAACAGAGGCGACGGGCAATGACGAAGACTGTTGAGAAATCCGCTGTCGGACGGCTGAAAAGCCGTCCGCAGTTTCTTTTTGTGCGCGAGGGCGAGAGGCGCAAGGGACCGCTGTTCCTTCTCGAAGTGCGCGACCGGCAGATGCCGGACGAGGCGCCCCGCGTCGGTTTCACCGTTACGAAGAAGCACGGCAACGCCGTGGAGCGAAATCGCATGCGGCGGCGCCTGAAAGAGGCGGTGCGGCTATCGGCCGGGTTTGCAATGCAGCCCGGACACGACTATGTGGTTGTCGCCAGACGGGACGTGCTCGGCGCGTCCTTCGAAACCTTGCAGGCCGGCCTGAAGGACCGGATCGCGACGCGGCAGAAACACAAGCAGCAGCGCCCTGCTGCTCCCGGGAAAGAGTGATGGAAAAAAACCGCAATTATTTCGTGGCGATCGCGCTGTCCGTGCTGATCCTCGTCGCCTGGCAGTTCCTCTATGTGAACCCCAAGCTGGAGAAGGATCGCGCCGCGCTCGAGGCCCAGCAGGCCGCCCAGACGCAGCAGACGACCGCCGCCGGCGGCACGGCCGCCACGACCACGGCGGCCGGCACCAACGGCACGCTGCCGGGCGGCGCGGCGACCGCGACGACGACCGAGACGCGTGAGGATGCGCTTGCCCGCTCCGCCCGCGTCCAGATCGACACCCCCTCGCTCTCCGGCTCCATCAACCTGACCGGCGCACGCTTCGACGACCTCAGGCTCAAGGAATTCCACGAGACCGTCGACAAGACGAGCCCGATCATCACGCTTCTCAGCCCCGCCGAGACCGAACATGGCTACTTCGCCGAATTCGGCTATGTCGGCAGCGAGGCGACCGGCGCCGTGCCCGGTCCCCAGACCGTCTGGGCGCAGCAGGGCGACGGCAAGCTGACGCAGACGACCCCGGTGACGCTGACCTACACGAACGAGCGGGGCGTCACCTTCCTGCGCACCATCTCGGTCGACGAACACTACATGTTCTCCATCACCGACAGCATCCAGAACACCACGGATGCGGCGATCGCCATTTCGCCCTACGGCCGCACGGCGCGCTTCTTCAAGCCGACCACACCGTCCGTCTACGTGCTGCACGAAGGCTTCATCGGCGTGCTCGGCGACCTCGGCCTGCATGAGGTGAAGTACAAGACGACCGAGGACGACACGACCGTCGCGCCCGGCAAGGCGACCGGCGGCTGGCTCGGCATCACCGACAAGTACTGGGCGACGGCGCTGATTCCGCCGCAGGCCAGCCCCTACGAGACGCGCTTCTCCCACTTCACCGACGGCCGTCCGCGCTACCAGGCGGACTACCGCCAGGAGGACATCACCATCGCGCCCGGCCAGACGGTCGAGGTCAAGAACCTGTTCTTCGGCGGCGCCAAGGAAGTGCCCATCATCGACCAGTACGAGAAGACCTACGCCATTCCGCAGTTCGACCTGATGATAGACTGGGGCTGGTTCTGGTTCTTCACCAAGCCGATGTTCCAGCTGATGGACTTCATCTACCGCTACTTCGGCAATTTCGGCATCGCGATCCTGTTCACCACCATCATCGTCAAGGGCCTCTTCTTCCCGCTTGCCAACAAGCAGTACGCCTCCATGGCGAACATGAAGAAGATGCAGCCGAAGATGGAGGAGCTGAAGGCCAAGCACGGCGACGACCGCATGGCGCTGCAGCAGGCGATGATGCAGCTCTACAAGGAGGAGAAGATCAACCCGCTGGCGGGCTGCTGGCCGATCCTCCTGCAGATCCCGGTCTTCTTCGCGCTCTACAAGGTGATCTACGTCACGATCGAAATGCGCCATGCGCCGTTCTTCGGCTGGATCCAGGACCTTTCGGCTCCCGATCCGACCTCGATCTTCAACCTGTTCGGCCTCCTGCCCTTCGAGGTGCCGCATATGCTGATGATCGGCGTCTGGCCGCTGATCATGGGTGTCACCATGTTCCTGCAGATGCGCATGAACCCGACGCCGCCGGACCCGACCCAGGCGATGATCTTCACCTGGATGCCGCTGGTCTTCACCTTCATGCTGGCGACCTTCCCGGCCGGCCTCGTGATCTACTGGGCCTGGAACAACACGCTCTCGATCATCCAGCAGGCGATCATCATGAAGCGCCATGGCGTGAAGATCGAACTGTTCGACAACCTGAAGGGCCTGTTCGGCAAGAAACCGAAGCCATCCTGACGCGGCTTCAGGCGACCGACACGAAACCCCGGCCTTGCGCCGGGGTTTTCTTTTGGCGCGGGCGCCCGCGCTTGACTTTCGCGGCCAAAACCGGGAAGCCGGAGGCCGGACAACAAAGGCAGCAACAATGACCGAGACGACGTCGCAGGATGACAAGCCCCTGTTCGGCAGACCGTGGATCTTCATCCGCGGCGTGCCGGCCATGAAATTCCTGCCGCCGGAAGGCCCGCCGGAGATCGCATTCGCCGGCCGCTCGAATGTCGGCAAATCGTCGCTGATCAACGCGCTGGTCGGCCACAAGGGCCTGGCGCGCACCTCCAACACGCCCGGCCGCACGCAGGAACTCAACTACTTCGTGCCGGACGGCTTTTCCGGTGCGGAAGACGACCTGCCACCGATGGCGCTGGTCGACATGCCCGGCTACGGCTATGCGCAGGCCCCGAAGGAACAGGTCGACGCCTGGACGAAGCTCGTCTTCGACTATCTGCGCGGCCGCTCCACGCTGAAGCGCGTCTATGTGCTGATCGACAGCCGCCACGGCATCAAGAAGAACGACGACGAGGTCTTCTCGCTGCTCGACAAGGCGGCCGTCTCCTATCAGGTCGTGCTGACCAAGACCGACAAGATCAAGGACGCCGGCGTGCCGCGCCTTATCGAGGAAACGCTGCAGAAGATCGCCAAGCATCCGGCCGCCTACCCGGACGTGCTCGCCACCTCGTCAGAGAAGGGCCGCGGCCTCGACGAGCTGCGCGGCGCCATCCTCACGGCCATTGCGCCGAGATAGGCCGGCCGATACCAAGAATGGAAAGGCTCAATCGAGCCGCGCGGCCACCGGCTCCAAAGCCCTGCCGGAGGGCCTGACGCTTACGGACAGTTTCCCGCCACCGGCGAGGCGCTCGTGCATTCCCGCCGGGACGGCCAGCCCGTCCTTGCCCGCTTCCGGCAGCACGCCGAGCGAGACGGGCGCCTTGCCCTCCTCGGTCAGCCAGACCTCCAGCACCTCCCCGCCGCCGCGCGGCCCGAGCAGCGCGCTCATCGAGAGGCCGGCCGCGACGGCAAGCGAGGCCAGCGCAAGGGCGCGCCAGAGCATCAGCGAATGCCAGCACCCGCCGGCAACCTTGCCGGAAAGCACGGCGTCGGGCGTCGTGGCGGTGAGAATGTGCTGGCCGGCGGGATAGCGATGCGGCGGCAGATGCAGCCCCTCGTGCTCGTCATCGAGCGTGGCGAGATTTTCCTTCCAGCGGCTGACCATGGCGGCGAACTGGCGATCCTTAGCAAGCCGCGCCTCGACCTTGCATCGCTCCTCGGCGGACAGGGCGCCGAGCACATATTCGCCCGCGATCACCTCGTCGCAGCAGGGTTCCCTCATCTCTCGCCCGGACGCCGTCATCGGTTCACGCACTCTCTTCGTTCGACGGATTGCCGCGGGGCGCAACCCCGCTTTCTCCCTATATAGGCATGCCCTCACGCTTTTACTCGTGCAAATGCGTCGGGCGCCATTCTATTCCTCAAGGACCGCCCTACCAGCGGCCCGGGACCCCTCGCATCCTTTTTCCTCCATCCGGCATCAATGTGGCGGACGGATCATTCCATCGTCACAAAACATGCGTTAAACAGGCCCCCGTCCAATTCCACGAGGCCGCCATGTCCCTATCCGAAAGCGAAACCCAAGCCCGCCTTCTCGCTCAAGCCCTGCCCTACATGCAGCGCTACGAGAACAAGACCATCGTGGTGAAATACGGCGGCCATGCGATGGGCAACGCGGAGCTGGGCAAGGCGTTCGCCAGCGACATCGCGCTTCTGAAGCAGTCCGGCGTCAACCCCATCGTCGTGCATGGCGGCGGCCCGCAGATCGGCGCGATGCTGACCAAGATGGGCATCGAATCCAAGTTCGAGGGGGGCCTGCGCGTCACCGACCAGAAGACCGTCGAGATCGTCGAGATGGTGCTGGCCGGCTCGATCAACAAGGAGATCGTCGCGCTCATCAACCAGACGGGCGAATGGGCGATAGGCCTGTGCGGCAAGGACGGCAACATGGTCTTCGCCGAGAAGGCCAAGAAGACCGTTGTCGACCCGGACAGCAATATCGAGCGCATCCTCGACCTCGGCTTCGTCGGCGAGGTGGTCGAGGTCGACCGCACGCTGATCGACCTGCTCGCGAAATCCGAGATGATCCCGGTCATTGCCCCGGTCGCGCCCGGCCGCGACGGCCATACCTACAACATCAATGCCGATACCTTCGCCGGCGCCATCGCCGGCGCGCTGAACGCGACGCGCCTCCTCTTCCTGACGGACGTTCCGGGCGTGCTCGACAAGAACGGCCAGCTCATCAAGGAGCTTTCCGTCGCCGAAGCCCGCGCGCTCATCAAGGACGGCACGATTTCCGGCGGCATGATCCCGAAGGTCGAGACCTGCATCGACGCCATCAAGGCGGGCGTGCAGGGCGTCGTCATCCTCAACGGCAAGACGGCCCATTCGGTGCTGCTCGAACTCTTCACCGAGCACGGCGCGGGCACGCTTCTGGTGCCCTGATCCGGCGGCGCGCTCAGCCGTAGGCGAGGAGCGCGAGCACGCCGACCACGATTAGCGCGCAGCCGAGGACTTCCAGCCGGTTGATGCGCTCCTTGAAGATGAAGACGGTGGAGGCGAAGGTGAAGAGCATCTCCACCTGCGCCAGCGCCTTCACCACCGCCGCCTGCTGCAATGTCATGGCCATGAACCAGCCGAAGGACGCCGTCGCGCCGACAAAGCCGACGAGCAGCGCCGGCCGCCACGCCGCCGCGATGCGCGGCAGCTCGTCGCGCTCGCGCGCCAGGATCCAGCCGAGCATCAGCACCGTCTGCAGCACGATGACGAAGACGAGCGTGTAGCTCGCCTGCACCGCATAGTCCGGCGCGGGCAGGCTCGGGGCCAGCGCCAGGGAGGCCGAGCGATAGGCGACGGCGGAAATCCCGAAGAACGTGCCGGACATGAGGCCGATGCCGGCCGTGCGCGTGAGGACCGAGGTGAAGAGCGAGCGGACGGACACCACGCTGCGCGCCACCGAGATCACCATGACCCCGACGACGGAGACCGCGATGGCGACAAGCGTGCCCGCCGATGCGCGCTCGCCGAGGAACACGAGGCCGAAGAGCGCGGCCTGTGCCGGCTCCGTGCGCGAATAGGCCGTGCCGACCGCGAAATTGCGGAAGGAGAACAGGTAGACGAGCAGGAAGGTGGCCGCGATCTGCGCGACGCCGCCGACGACCGCCCAGAGGAAGAACGTGCCGTTCGGCACCGGCAGGGGCCTTGCCAGCACGAAGGCGAGGATCGCCATGTAGGCGAGCGCGAAGGGCATGCCGAAGCCGAAGCGCACGAAGGTCGCGCCCGTCGTGCCCATGCGGCCTTTCAGGTGCTTCTGCATGGCGGAGCGGACATTCTGGAGAAAGGCCGCGGCGATGGTGATGATGATCCAGATTTCCATGCCAGCCCGCTAACGCATTTCCGGCAAGGTGCATAGCGGTTTTGCGGAGGGAAACGCACCGACGGAAAATTCCGTTTCCCTCGGCCATGCGCCATGCCATAAGACGGGCCATGAGCGATCTTCCGAACAAAGCCGACTTTTCCCATGTGCGTGACTGGGTCTTCGACCTCGACAACACGCTGTATCCGCATCACGTCGATCTCTTCGCCCAGATCGACCAGAACATGACGGCCTATGTCTCGGCCCTGCTCGACCTCACGCGCGAGGATGCGCGCGCCCTGCAGAAGCGGTATTATCTCGATCACGGCACCACGCTGAAGGGGCTGATGATCCACCACGACATCGACCCGTCCGACTTTCTGGAAAAGGCGCATTCGATCAATTACGGCGTGCTGTCGCCGGACCTGCCGCTCGGCGAGGCGATCCAGGCGCTGCCCGGCCGCAAGTTCATCTTCACCAACGGCAGCGTGAAGCATGCCGAGATGGCGGCCAAGGCGCTCGGCATCTTCCACCATTTCGACGATGTCTTCGATATCGTGGCGGCGGAATATGTGCCGAAGCCGGCCGGCGCGACCTATGACAAGTTCATGGCGCTGCACCGGGTCGACACTACCCATGCGGTGATGTTCGAGGATCTGCCGCGCAACCTCGTCGTGCCGAAGACCCTCGGCATGAAGACCGTGCTGCTCACCCCGCGCGATGCCAGCCACGAATTCACCGACGCCTGGGAAAAGCGCACGGCGGAGGACCGGCACATCGACTATGCGACGTCGGACCTGACGGGCTTCCTCAACGCCCTTCTCTAGCGCGTTTGCGCGGCCCCATTCCTGACACGGAAAAAACCCTTTCCGGTCAAAAGGTTGAATTACCAATTTGTAACTGGCGCCAGCCGGCGTTCCCCCTATCCTGCCCTCTCAAGGGACGATGATGGATGAAAGGAACGACCATGGCTAAAAAGGAACTCCTTCTCGGCGCTGTCGCCGCCGGCCTTCTTCTTTCGGGGGCCAGTGCGCCCGCTTTCGCCGCCAAGGGCGAGGGCAAGCACCACCAGCGCCATGCCGCGATGATCGAGCGCCTCGACGCCGACAAGAACGGCAAGGTCTCGCTCGACGAATTCAAGACGAATGCCGCCGCCGCCTTCAAGGCCTTCGATGCCGACGGCAACGGCCAGGTGACGAAGGACGAGATCAAGGCGCGCCACGCAGCCTTCAAGGATGCCCGCAAGGCCGTTCGCAACGCCACCGAGGCGGACAAGGGCAAGGCTCGCGAGGCGCTGCGCGCCGGTGGCCCCTATATGCTGCCGGGTGCCGGCAAGATGTTCGAAAAGGCCGATACCGACAAGAACGGCGCACTTTCCGAAGCCGAAGTGCTCGCCTCGGCGGAGAAGATATTCGAGCGCCGCGACAGCAACAGGGACGGCGTGCTCGACACGGCGGATGCCCGTCCCGGCAAAGGCAAGTGGCACCATGGCAAGGGCGGTGAACAGCGCGCCGAACGCATGCTGAACCGGCTCGACACCGACAAGGACGGCAAGGTCTCGCAAAGCGAGATGCTCGCCCGCGCCAACCGGGCTTTCCAGCGCTTCGACACGGACAGGAACGGGGAGGTGACGAAGGCGGAGGTCGACGCCAAGCGCGAGGCCTTCCGGGAGGCCCGCAAGGCCTTCCGCGCGGTCAAGGCGACCGAGGGCGAGGCAAGGGACGCCGCCCGGGCAGCGCTTCGCGAGGCGCGCCTGGACCGCATGGGCCTGCGCATGTTCGAACGCGCCGATGCCGACAGGAACGGCACACTTAACAAGGCCGAGATGGAAACGGCCGCCATCGCGATGTTCAAGAAGCGCGACCGCAACGGCGACGGCTTCATCACCGTCGACGAAATGGGCAAGCGGCGCGACAAGTAAGCATTGCCCGCAGCACGTCCAACTGGAACGCCCCGGCCATGCCGGGGCGTCTTTTTTGGTCAGCCGTGCGCGGCGACCGAGGCGTGCTCGGCTTCCAGCGCCTCGTAGAATTTCACGATGATGTCCCAGGCCTCGTCGGCGGTCTCGACGAACTGCATCAGCTCGACATCGCCCGGCGAGATCGTGCCGAAGGCGGCGAGCGCGTCGAAGTCGATGATCTTGTGCCAGAAGTCCCTGCCGAAGAGGATCAGCGGCACCAGCGCCATGCGGCCGGTCTGCATCAGCGTCACCGTCTCGAACAGTTCGTCCAGCGTGCCGAAGCCGCCGGGAAACACCGTGACCGCCTTGGCGCGCAGCAGGAAATGCATCTTGCGGATCGCGAAATAGTGGAAGTTGAAGCTGAGTTCCGGCGTGACATAGGGGTTCGGCGCCTGCTCGTGCGGCAGCACGATGTTGAGGCCGATCGACGGCGCGCCGACATCGGCCGCCCCGCGATTGCCCGCCTCCATGACGCCCGGCCCGCCACCCGTGACGACGACATATTCCTTGAAGCCCAGCTCGGCCGACTTCTCCGAACACATGCGGGCGAACTTGCGCGCTTCATCGTAATAGACCGAGGCGGCCTCAAGGTTTGCGCGCTGGGTCTCGTTGCGCGCCGCCCAGGCTTCCTGGCCGGGCGCGGGAATGCGCGCGCCGCCGAACATGACGACGGTGGACTTTATGCCGCGCTCGGCCAGCATCATCTCGACCTTCAGCAGCTCGAGTTGGAGACGTACCGGGCGAAGCTCCTCGCGGCAGAGGAAGTCGTCATCGACATAGGCGAGGCGATAGGCGGGATTGGCCGTCTGCGCCGTCTGCGGCACCACGGCGGCGCGGTGCTTGTCCTGCGCGCTGTCGGCCAACGGATCCCACACGCCATCCTTGCGACGCAGGTTCTTCTTCTTCAGTCTCGCCATGTCGTTTTCCTGCTTTCAACTCTCACGGGATTACCACTTCGCCCGTGCGACAGTATCTGCCGGAAAGGGGCTTCATCTTTCCCGGCAGTTGCTCTAGAGCATTTTGCTGATTGATGAAATCGACCTTCCGGCGTCCCGACAATCGAAAATAAGCCTCGAAGTTTAAGGAATTCCGATGAACACGTCCAACCTCGCCGCCCTTTCCCAAACCATCGACCGCGCCTTCGAGGAACGGGACGGCATCAACACGTCCACGCGCGGGGAAGTGCGCGATGCGGTGGAGACCGCGCTCAACCTGCTCGATGGCGGCAAGGTGCGCGTCGCCGAGCGTGGCGAGGACGGCAACTGGACGGTCAACCAGTGGCTCAAGAAGGCGGTGCTCCTCTCCTTCCGCCTCAACCCGATGGAAATCGTCAAGGGCGGCCCCGGCGAATCGGCCTGGTGGGACAAGGTGCCCTCCAAGTTCGACGGCTGGAGCGTCAACGAATTCGAGAAGGCCGGCTTCCGCGCCGTGCCGAACTGCGTGGTGCGCCGCTCGGCCTATATCGCGCCCAACGCCATCCTGATGCCCTCCTTCGTCAATCTCGGCGCCTATGTCGGCGAGGGCACGATGGTCGATACCTGGGCGACGGTCGGCTCCTGCGCGCAGATCGGTAAGCACGTGCACCTTTCCGGCGGCGTCGGCATCGGCGGCGTTCTGGAGCCGATGCAGGCCGGCCCAACGATCATCGAGGACAATTGCTTCATCGGCGCCCGCTCGGAAGTCGTTGAAGGCTGCATCGTGCGCGAGGGCTCCGTGCTCGGCATGGGCGTCTTCATCGGCAAGTCGACCAAGATCGTCGACCGCGCGACGGGCGAGGTGACCTATGGCGAGGTGCCGCCCTATTCCGTCGTCGTCGCCGGCTCCATGCCTTCCGACAAGACCATGCCGAACGGCCTTCCGGCTCCCGGCCTCTACTGCGCCGTCATCGTCAAGCGCGTCGACGCCCAGACCCGCTCCAAGACCGGCATCAACGAACTGCTGCGGGACTAAGCCATGGCGGCCGCGGAAGGGCAGAGGCCGAACCTCACCTGGCTCTTCTTCGGCTGGTCCGGCCGGCTGAGCCGGGCGCCCTTCGCGCTCGGCTGGGCTTTCTGGCTCATGCTGCTCTCGGCGACGCTCGCCCGCATCATGACCTTGCCGAAGGAGGATCCCGCCTTCCTTTTCTGGGCCTTCATGTTCTTCGGCGTCGCAATCGTCTCGACGGTCTCCACCATCATGATGACGGTCAAGCGGCTGCACGACATGAACCTGCCGCTGGCGCTGATCATCTGCCTCTTCATTCCCGCCATTTCCTTCTTCGCGCTCGTCGCCTTCATGGTCTGGCCCGGCACGCCCGGTCCGAACGACTACGGCCGCCTGCCGGACCGGCCGAAGGACTGAGCGCGCGCATCGGCCGCGCGTGACAGCCTCCCAACGATCGGCTACACCTCGATTCCCTCCCTTTCAGGTGCCCTGACGCATGCCCATGATCTCCGCAAATCCGATCGAGAACCTCGCAACCCTCATCCGCTGCCCTTCCGTGACGCCCGCCGAGGGCGGCGCGCTGACGGCGCTTGCCGCCATGCTGGAGCCGCTCGGCTTCACCGTCGAGCGCATGATCGCCCGCGAGCCGGGCATGCCCGATATCGAGAACCTCTACGCCCGCATCGGCACCGAGGGTCCGCACCTGATGTTCGCCGGCCATACGGACGTGGTGCCTGTCGGCGACGCGGCCGCCTGGACGCATGACCCGTTCGGCGCGGAGATTGCCGACGGCGAGATGTTCGGCCGCGGCGCGGTCGACATGAAGGGCGGTATCGCCTGCTTCGTCGCCGCCGTCGCGCGCCATATCGCGAAGAACGGCCCGCCGAAAGGTTCGCTCTCCTTCCTCATCACCGGCGACGAGGAAGGCCCGGCCGTCAACGGCACGATCAAGCTCCTGGAATGGGCGGCGGCACGCGGCGAGCGCTGGGACGCCTGCCTCGTCGGCGAGCCGACCAATCCGGACCAGCTCGGCGATATGATCAAGATCGGCCGGCGCGGCTCCGTTTCCGGTGCGATCACCGTCCATGGCGTGCAGGGCCACGCCGCCTATCCGCATCTGGCCGACAATGCCGTGCGCGGCGTCATCGCGCTGACCGACGCACTGATGCATCCGCCCTTCGACGCCGGCACGGAAAGCTTCCAGCCGTCGAACCTCGAAGTGACGACAATCGACACCGGCAACCGCGCCACCAATGTCGTGCCGGCGCGGGCAAGCGCCAGCTTCAACATCCGCTTCAACGATAGCTGGACGGCCGAGACCGTGATGGCCGAGATCGTGCGCCGCCTCGATGCCGCCGCGCGGGACGAAAGGCTCCGCCCCGGCCGCGACGCCGTGCGCTACGATATCGAATGGGCCGAACGGCCGAGCCACGTCTTCCTCACGCGCAACAACCAGCTCATCGCCTCGCTGTCCGGCGCGGTAGAGGCGATTACCGGCCGTGCGCCAAAACTTTCGACGACGGGCGGCACCTCCGATGCACGCTTCATCAAGGATTATTGCCCCGTCGTGGAGTTCGGCCTCGTCGGCCAGACCATGCATATGGTGGACGAGCGGGTGGCGGTCACAGACCTCGAGACGCTGACGGTGATCTACGAGACCTTCATCGAGCGCTGGTTCGGCGATGCCCGGTCTTGACGAGGTCCTGCACTACCTCAATGGCATCTACCTGCTGCTGAAGCAGAAGCAGGAGGGGTTCGGCTGGCTGGACCTGACCTGGCGCGGCCTTGTCCGCTCCTTCTGGGCCTTCGCCTGGTGCCTGCCGGCCCTTGCCGTCACCTGGGCGTCGTGGCGGCTTTACTATCTTTCCCGCATGCCGGCGGAAACGCAGGTCGGCCCCGACTTTTTCGTCAAGCTCGCCTTTGTCGACTTCATCGGATGGCTGCTGCCGCTCGCACTTCTTGCAGTGCTGGCCCGGCCGCTCGGCTACGGCAAATATCTTGCCGTCGTCGTCACCACGGGCAACTGGCTCACCGTGCCGCTGTGCTACGCCTTCGCCGTGCCGTTCGCATTGACGCTGGTTCTGCCCACAAGCGCGCCGCTTGCCGGCCTGCTCATCTATGCCGTCCTCGGCGCGAGCGTGATCCTGCAATTCCGCCTTGTGTGGATGTGCGTCGGGAAACAGACGCTGCTCGCCGCCGCGATGACCGCCATCTACGTGCTGCCGCCGATGATCATCGGGCAGGAATTGCAGCGCCTTCTCGGCACCCTGCCCGGTTAGAGCGTTTCCGCTTTTCCTCGAATCGCAAAACCGCTCCGCACTTTTGCTGGAAATACTTCAGGTCAATAATCGGCAGCCATGAAATACAGCCCGTCGGGCGGCGCGACGGGCCCACAGGCCTGGCGGTCGCGCGCCTCGAGCGCGTTGCGCACGTCCGCCACCGTCCACTTGCCCTCGCCCGCCAGCTTCAACGTGCCGGCGAAGGAGCGGATCTGGTTGTGCAGGAAGCTCTGCGCCGAGACGCGCATCTCGATGAGGTCGCCGCTGCGCGTCACCTCCAGCCGGTCGATGGTGCGTACGGGGCTGTTCGCCTGGCACTGGGCGGCGCGGAAGGTGGTGAAGTCGTGTTTTCCGACGAGCACCTGCCCTGCCGCATGCATGGCCTCGTGATCCAGCTCCCTGGCGACGAACCAGGCGCGGTTCGCTTCCAGCGCCAGAGGCGCGCGGCGCGAGATGATGCGGTAGAGATAATGCCGCTTCACCGCCGAAAAGCGGGCGTCGAAATCGTCCGGCACTTCGGCCGCGTCGAGGATGGCAACGCGCTCGCCGGCCATGCCGAGATGCGCGTTGAGCGCGTTCCTCAGCGTGTGTTCCTTCCACTGGCGCGAAAGATCGGCATGAGCGACCTGCCCCATGGCGTGCACGCCGGAATCCGTGCGCCCCGCCCCGCGGATCGAGACCGTCTCTCCCGTCAGCGACAGGATCGCCGCCTCGATGGCGCCCTGCACGGAATGACCGTTCTCCTGCCGCTGCCAGCCGACATAGGGCGTGCCGTCATATTCGATGCGCAGGCGATAACGCGGCATCAGGCAAGCACCTCGCCGGCCGCAACCGGCGTGCCGCGCAGGAAATCCGCCGCGTCCAGCAGCTTGCCGCCGGCCTTCTGCAGACGCAGAAAATCCACGGCGCCTTCACCGCACGCCACGGTCAGGCGACCGGCAAGAGCCGACACGACAGCGTGGTCCAACACCTCGCCCGGCTTGCCGCGTCCTTCGCCGATGCCGCTCGCCAGCACCTTCACGCGCTCCGGCTTGCCGGCGACCGGCAGCTCGAACCATGCCCCGGGGAAGGGCGAAAGGCCGCGGATATGGTTGTGCACATCCGTGGCCGGCTTCGAAAAGTCGATCCGGGTCTCGGCCTTGTCGATCTTGGCGGCGTAAAGCACGCCCTCCTCCGCCTGCGGCGTCAGCGGCAGGTCGCCGGCCTCGAGCTTGCCCATGGCCTCGGTCATCAGTACGCCGCCCGCCCACATCAGGGCGTCGTGCAACTCGCCGGCCGTCATGTTCTCTCCGATGGCCATGCGGCGGGTGAGCGCGACGGGGCCGGTATCGAGGCCCTTGTCCATCTTCATGACCATCATGCCGGTCTCGGCATCGCCCGCCATGATCGCCCGCTGGATGGGGGCGGCCCCTCGCCAGCGCGGCAGGAGCGAGGCATGGCCGTTATAGCAGCCGAGGCGCGTGCCGGTAAGGATCGCCTCCGGCAGCAAGAGACCGTAGGCGACGACGACCGCGACATCCGCGTCATGGGCGCGGAAGGCTGCACGGTCCGCTTCCTCACGGAAATTGACGGGCGTGAAGACGGGGATGCCGCGCCGTTCAGCGGCCTGATGCACCGGCGACTTCACCAGTTCGAGGCCACGGCGACCGGCCGGGCGCGGCGGCTGCGAATAGACAGCCACGATCTCGTGGCCCGCCTCGGCAAGCGCCTCCAGCGTCGCAACGGAGAAGTCCGGCGTGCCCATGAAGATGATGCGAAGGGCCATCGGTCAGCCTCCGTGAAAAGAGTGCGGGGCGGCTGACGCCGCCTCAGAGCGCCTTGCTGCCGCGCATCTTCGCGGCCTTGGTGAACTTGCGGATCACCATTTCGCGCTTCAGCTTGGAAATGTGGTCGATGAACAGCACGCCGTTGAGGTGGTCGATCTCGTGCTGGAGGCAGGTCGCGAGCAGGCCATCGGCCTCCGTCACCTGCTCCTTGCCGTCGCGATCGAGATGCTTGACGGTAATGCCGGCCGGGCGCTCGACCTCGGCATAATAATCCGGGATCGACAGGCAGCCCTCTTCATAGACCGAACGTGCATCCGAGGAGGCGACGATTTCCGGATTGATGAAGACGAGCGGCTTCTTGTCCTCGCCCTCCTTGGAAACATCGAGCACGAGCATGCGGCGGGCGACGCCGATCTGGATGGCGGCAAGGCCGATGCCGGGGGCATCGTACATGGTTTCCAGCATGTCGTCGGCGAGCTTCTTCACCTCGCCGTCCATGGTCTCGATGGGCTTCGAAACCTGGCGGAGGATCGGATCGGGAAGGATAATCAGCGGCTTGATGGTCATGCGCCTCCTTAGCGCGGTTTGTTTGCGCTTTCAATCGACTTCGCCAGCGGCGCCTGCGATTTGTTCACGTTATGATCTGGTTTTCGCCGCAATCCGTGCTATGGTCCCGGCATGATCGATCCCGCTTTCGACACGCTCGTCTCTTCCTTCCTCGACAGGCTCGGCGGCCCCGGCCCGGCGCTCGTGCTGCTCGCGGCCGTGCTGCTGACCGTCTTCGGCGTGCTTTCCGCACGGCGCAGCCATATCCGCCAGCGGGAAACGGCGGCGATGGCGGAGCTGCGCTTTGCCGAACTCCTGAAGGCGCAGACGGAGATGCAGGGCCGTGTCGCCGCCATGGCGGAGGTGTTCGGCAGCAAGCAATCGGAGACCAACCAGGCGATCAATGCGCGGCTCGACGGATTGACCCAGCGGCTCGGCCAGTCGATCTCCGAACAGACGCGGGCGACACACGAGAACCTGCGCCGGCTGCAGGAGCGGCTGGCGGTGATCGACAACGCCCAGACGAACATCCAGTCGCTGGCGAAAGACGTGGTCGGGCTTCAAGCCATTCTCTCCAACAAGCAGACGCGCGGCGCGTTCGGCCAGTCGCGCATGGAAACGATCATCGCCGATGCGCTGCCGCCCGGCGCCTACCAATTCCAGGCGCAGCTTTCCAACGGCGTGCGACCGGACTGCACCATCCGCATGCCGAACGGCCAGCCGCCGCTCGTCGTCGATGCGAAATTCCCGCTGGAGGCGTGGAACGCCATGTCGGACGGGCGCTCGTCCGAAGCGGCGAAGGCCGCCGCCCAGCAGTTCCGCCGCGACATGGAGGTGCATATCCGGGATATCGCGGAAAAATACCTCCTTGCCGGCGAGACGCAGGACACCGCCTTCCTCTTCGTGCCCTCGGAATCGATCTTCGCCAGCATCCACGAGAATTTCGAACCCGTGGTGCAGCGCGCGCACCGCGCCCGCATCGTCATCGTCTCGCCCTCCCTGCTGATGCTTTCGGTGCAGGTGCTTCAGGCGCTCCTCAAGGACCAGCGGATGCGCGAGCAGGCGCATGTCATTCAGGGCGAGGTCACGCGGCTGATGGACGATTTGACGCGGCTCGACGACCGGGTGCGCAAGCTGCACGGCCATTTCACCGCCGCGCAGAAGGACGTGGACCTGATTCTGACGTCCACGGAAAAGCTTACGCGGCGCGGCGCGCGCATCGGCGACCTGGAATTCGAGACGGTTTCCGCACTTTCGCAGCCCCAGGAAAAGGCGGCGGAGAGCCGGACGGGCCAGTTACGGCTGAGGGTGGTTGACGAGGACTGACCGCCTCGGGCAGTGTCCGCGGAAACGACAAGGGGCAGCTCTCATGATCACCGTCTTCGGTTCCATCAACATGGACCTCATCGCCACACCGGAACGCCTGCCGAAGCCCGGCGAAACGGTGATGGGCACCAGCTTCACCACCGCCGCCGGCGGCAAGGGCGCCAACCAGGCGCTTGCCGCCCGCCGCGCCGGCTCCATGGTGCGCATGGCCGGCGCCGTCGGCGACGACCGGCTGGGCAGCCAGGCGCTGGCCCTCCTCGCCGACGCCGCCGTCGACCTCAACGGCGTGCGCTCGCCCGCCGAAGCCACCGGAACCGCCCATATCCTCGTCGCCGAGGATGACGGCGAGAACGTCATCGTCGTCGTGCCGGGCGCCAATGGCACGGTCAGCGAGGAGGATGCGAAACGCACCGTCGCCGCCATGTCGCGCGGCGACTACCTGATGCTGCAGTTCGAGATTCCCGACGCCTCCATCGAGGCCGCGCTCGTCGCCGCCAAACAGAAGGGCGTCCTTTCCATCGTCAACATCGCCCCCTTCAGCGCCGCCACGCGGCGGCTCGGCGCAATGGCCGACATCCTCGTCGCCAACGAGACGGAATTCGACCTCTTCGTCGGCAAGGGCGAACTTTCGGACGAGGAGCGCGAGGCGACGATGCGCGCCCTCCATGCCGAGAGCGGGCAGACGATCATCGTCACGCTCGGCGCCGACGGCGTCGTCGCCATCCGCAAGAACGAGGTCTTCCGCGCCGCGGGCCTGAAGATCGAGCCGGTCGACACTGTCGGCGCGGGCGACACGTTCTGCGGCTATCTCGCCGCCTCGCTGGATGCCGGCCTTGCCTTCAAGGACGCACTGCGCCGCGCGGCCGTCGCCGGCTCGCTCGCCTGCCTCAAGCCGGGCGCACAGCCCTCCATCCCCTTCGCCTCCGCCGTAGACGCCGAACTCTAGGACGGGGCGTCCGGGCGCCGCGCTCGTCGCGACGCCCGAAAATTCAGCCGGTTGCGCCCATGGGCGACGGCAGAGCTTGCTATTTATTAAGATTCTATCGGTTACTGAAGTCCTCAGACACCGCGCCTTAAAGGGCGCGGCCGTCTCTGGCGCTGGTCACGCGCCCCGCCCTCCATGATGGAGACTTCCAAAAACGAATGTGCCTCTTCGCGGCCCCCCAGCCGCGGGCGTCTCTCATGGTGAGGATTTCATGTTCAAGTTCAAGGCCAAGTCGCTCGCGACAAAGCTCATCGTGGTCACCGGCGGCACGATCGCCCTGGTGATGCTCGCCTCCAACACCGTTCTCATCGGCCAGACCCAGGGCCGCGTCGCCGAACTCGTCTATTCCGGGGCCGATACCGAGGCGAAATCCATCGCCGCCGATATCGCCACCGACATCGGCCAGCTTGCGAGCGCCGCGCGCTCCATGGCCGGCGTGATCGAGCAGGGCCATGCGGGCGGGCATTTCGACCGCAAGGAAGTCGTCGACATCATCAAGGCGAATGCGGAAAAGAACACCTTCGCGCTCGGTAGCTGGTTCGCCGAAGAGCCGAACGCCTTCGACGGCAAGTCGCGCGAGTTGCCCGAGGATCTGGCGACCGGCACCTTCAAGGACGGTTCGTTCGACCCCTACTGGACGAAGCGCAAGGACGGCTCCATCGCACTCTCCACCTTCGAACCCGACTACAAGGCCGAGTGGTACGCGCTGGCGGCAACCAGCGGCAAGGGCGCGATGACGCAGCCCTACAAGGAAACCTCCACGGGTGAGAACTTCACCATGGCCTCCATCGCCTATCCGGTCGTCTCCGGCGGCAAGCGCATCGGCGTGACCGGCGTCGACGTCTCGCTGAAGGCGCTCTACGAAAAGCTCAGCCAGCTTCGCCCCTTCGGCGAAGGCCGTGTCCTCCTCGTGTCGCAGACCGGTAACTGGATCGTCGCTCCGACCGAAGAGCTTCTGATGAAGGTCTATGACGGCCAGGGCGCCGAACTCGTCCAGCAGGCGCTCGCCACCGGCAAGCCGGCCCGCATCGAGAACCTTTCCTTCGACGAGCTGGCCACTTTCGACCGCGTCGTCTATCCCTTCGCTCTGCCGGACGTCAACACGACCTGGGCCGTTCTGGTCGACGTGCCGCGCGCCGCGATCAATGCGCCGGTCAACGAGCAGACCACCATGATGATCATCGGCGGACTGATCGTGCTCGGAACCGTTCTGGCCGGTCTCTATTTCGCCGTCCGCTTCTTCGTGCAGAAGCCGCTCACCGGCCTCGTCAACGATGTCACCATGCTCGGCAAGGGCGTCTATACCCAGCCTATCGCCGGCCAGGACCGCTCGGACGAGACCGGCGCCGTCGCCAAGGCCCTGGAAGGCTTCCGCCACCAGCTCGCCGACACCAAGCGCCTCGAGGCGGAAGCGACGAACCAGCGCCAGCTCACCGAGGTCGAGCGCAGCCGCTCGGAAGCAGAACGCGCGGAATCGAGCGCGCTGCAGCGCGATATCGTCGCCCGCCTCGGCGACGGCCTCGCCCAGCTTTCCTCCGGCAACCTGACTTTCCGCCTGTCCGGCGACTTCCCGGGCGAATACGGCAAGCTGAAGACCGACTTCAACTCGGCCATCGCCAGCCTCGAGGAGACGATCCAGACGGTCAACGCCTCGGTCGGCAATATCGGCGGCGGCACCGGCGAAATCTCCAAGGGCGCGGCCGACCTGTCGCACCGCACCGAGCAGCAGGCCGCCAGCCTGGAAGAGACCGCCGCGGCGCTCGACGAGCTGACCTCGCAGGTCAATTCCAGCGCCGACAATGCCCGCGTCGCCGCCAAGTCCGTGGAAACGGCCAGCAACGACGCCAGCAAGTCCGGCGAGGTCGTGCAGAAGGCGATTGCCGCCATGCACGGCATCGAGCACTCCTCGCGCGAGATCTCCAACATCATCGGCGTGATCGACGACATCGCCTTCCAGACCAACCTCCTCGCCCTCAATGCGGGTGTGGAAGCGGCACGCGCCGGGGAAGCCGGCAAGGGCTTTGCTGTCGTGGCACAGGAAGTGCGTGAACTCGCCCAGCGGTCGGCAAACGCCGCCAAGGAGATCAAGACGCTGATCAACACCTCGGAAACGCAGGTTCGCGACGGCGTCGATCTCGTCGGCAAGGCGGGCAGCGCGCTGGAGAACATCGCCGAGCAGGTCATCCAGATCAACGGCCTCATCCGCCAGATCTCGTCCTCGGCTTCCGAACAGGCCGTCGGCCTCAAGGAGATCAACGCCGCCGTCAACCAGATGGACCAGGTGACGCAGCAGAACGCCGCGATGGTGGAGGAAACCACCGCCGCCTCGATGACGCTGAACGACGAAGCCCAGACGCTGAAATCGCTCGTCTCGCGCTTCCGCGCCGGCGCAGCGGCCGCACACCAGCCCACGCAGCAGGTCCGCATGCCGGCCCAGCCGCAGCGCTCCGCCTATCAGGCTCCGCGCACAACGGCCCGCGCCATCCCGCAGGTTTCCGGCAACACGGCGCTCGCCCAGGACGACTGGGAAGAGTTCTGAGCCTAACGGGTCAGCAGAAAAGCGAAGGGCCGGCGGAAACGCCGGCCCTTTTCGTTTGCGGGGATGGTCATCGGCCCTCCAGCCTGCACGGCGCGCTACTTGCGCTCCGTCGGTTGCGCCTGCAATCGGCCACGGGAACGGGAGGGAGCAGCGTTGGCAAGACGCCGCGCGGCTTCCTTCAGTTCCAGATCGGAGAAGAGGCCCCGATATTCGGGACGCAGCATCAGGGCTTCCATCGAAAGCTCCGTCTTGCGGGCATCGATCAGGCGCTCGAGGCCGGTAGTGCCGGGATTGAAGACAAGCTCCCGGGCCGCCGCCACGCCACCGTTGAGGGTGACGCAACGCCGAAGGAGGGCCGGGCGGAAGCCGAGTTCGGCAAAGCGCTCGTAAAGGCCCAGCATCTCCGTGTGGAAACGGGCCTCCACGTCCGAACCGGCACTGCGGAGGCCGCGCATCAGAGGCGGCCGATGCGCTCGGTCAGCAGCGCGAAGAAACCGTCCGCGTCGACATCCTTCACGACGCGCGCATTCGGCTTGCGGTCCGTCACCCGCCACCAGTCGACGACGGTCATGCCGGCGGTCAGCGGCGATGCGGTCTCGATCTCGACATTGCAGTCGCGGCCGCCGAAAAGCTCCGGCTTCAGGAGATAGGCGATGACCGTCGGGTCGTGCAGCGGGCCGCCGTCGGAGCCGTATTTCTCGACATCGAAGCGCTCGAAGAATTCCAGCATCGCGACCAGCGCGAGCGCCGGGCGATTGCCGAGCGCGCGCAGCTTCTCGACACGGGTCTTCAGCGTCAGGACCTTGTGGGTGACGTCGAGCGGCATCATGACGATGGGGATACCCGCCGCGAAGACCGCAGCGGCCGCCTCCGGATCGACATAGATATTGAATTCGGCGGCCGGCGTGATGTTGCCGCCCTCGAAGAAGCCGCCACCCATCATGACCAGCTCGCGCACGCGGCCGGCGATATCCGGCGCCTTCTCCAGTGCGAGCGCGATGTTCGTCAGCGGGCCGAGCGTGCAGAGCGTCACCGTGCCGGCGGGTTCGCGCCGCAGTGTCTCGACGATGAAATCGACGGCATGCTGCGGCTGAAGGGGCATTTGCGGCTCGTGCAGCTCCGGGCCGTCGAGGCCGGTCTTGCCGTGAACGTGTTCGGCCGTCACCAGAGGACGGGCGATCGGCCTGTCGGCGCCGGCGAAGACCTTCACCTCCGGCCGGGAACAGAACTCCAGGATGATGCGGGCATTGGTGGACGTGCGCGACAGCGGCACGTTGCCGGCGACGGTGGTGATGCCGAGGATTTCGAGTTCGGGGCTGCCGAGCGCCAGCATGATGGCCGCGGCGTCGTCCTGGCCGGGATCCGTGTCGATGATGATTTTCCGTGGCTCAGACATGCCCTTACCGTTCCTTCGAATCTCGTGTTTCCAGCCCGCGCCGCGCGAGCGAAGCGGGGACTATATTTGCAACGCCGCCTTTCGCAAGCGTCTTGCGCCGGGCAGCCGCAATCACCATATTGCAGCCGTCGGGATGCCGAAGCCGGGTCCCGCCAAAGTCGCTTGAAGCCAAGGACTGGACGATGACACGCATGACCCCTTTCACGAGCCCGCTGCTCCTGGGTTTCGACGCCATGGAGAAGACCCTTGAGCGCATCGCCAAGGGCAATGACGGTTACCCTCCGTACAATATCGAACGGCTGCGTTCGAACGGCGAGACCGGCGCACCCGAGCGCCTGCGCATCACGCTCGCCGTCGCCGGTTTCTCCGACGAGGAGCTGGACGTGACGACCGAGGAGAACCAGCTCGTCATTCGCGGCCGCCAGGTCGACAGCGGCGAGCGGGACTATCTTTACCGCGGCATCGCGGCCCGGCAGTTCCAGCGCACCTTCGTGCTTGCCGACGGCATGCGCGTTCAGGGCGCGGAGCTGAAGAACGGCCTGCTCTCGGTCGATCTCGTCCGGCCGGAGCCGGCGCGAATGGTAAAGAAAATTAACATTTCCGTATCAGACTAGGTCATGAGCCGTTCCTGCGGGAACACCCGCCGGAACGTTTCAAGCGTAACCTGATCGCCTGACGTACCGATGGGCCATTGTGGCCGTGGACGTCCGGTGGCCGGAACATCCGGCATTGCCATGGAGGCAAAAATGGGCCTGAAAACCGTAACTCCCACCGTATCGAAGGCGGATCTCGCGCATCTCGGCGCAGGCGAAGTCGGCTATATCCGCAAGATGAAGGCGGACGAGGTCTCGCGCGTCTTCCCGGAAGCGCCCGAAATCGACCCGAGCCTCGATCTCTGGGCGCTGTTCGGCGCGGACGGCACGCCGATCCTCCTCACCGACAACCGTTCCAGCACCTTCTACAAGGCCGCCGAGGACGACCTGCGCACGGTCAGCCTGCACTAGGACGATCCGGACCTTCCGTCAGAGCCGGCGGAAGGTGAGGTAAGCCGACTTGCGGCCCTCGCGCTTGGCCTTGGCCTCGTAGCGCGTGCCCGGCCAGCCGGCATAGGGCGTCAGCCAATCGGCCGCGTTTTCCGCGGTCCAGACGAAAGCGGGATGCGCCCCGCAATGCATCAGCGTCCAGTTGACATAGGTATCGATGTCGGACGCGAAGCAGAAGACGCCGCCGGGCTTCAGCACCCGGGCAAAGCGGTCCAGATTGACTTTGGACACGAAGCGTCGCTTCCAGTGCTTCTTCTTCGGCCAGGGATCGGGATAGAGAAGATCGATCTGATCGAGTGACCCAGCCGGCAACCAATCCAGCAATTCCGTTGCATCGTCATCGTAAAGCCGGATGTTCTTCGCGCCCGTCTCCTCGACGCTGCCGATGAGCTTGGCCATGGAATTGACGAAGGGCTCGACGCCGATGAAGGCCGTATCCGGCGTTTCCTGCGCGCGATGGATGAGATGTTCGCCGCCGCCGAAGCCGATCTCGAGGCGCATGCGATCGGGCCTGAAATCGTAGAGCGTGGCGATATCCGCCGGCGCGGGAGCCGAAAGATCGACCTTCAGCGCCGGCAGCAGCGTCTCCAGATGCAGCGCCTGCCGCTCGCGCAACGGTTTTCCCTTGCGGCGACCGAAGAAGGCTTCGGTCGCGCGGCTGCGGCGTTGTGCATCGGTCATGGTCGGCCTCAGTTCTTGATAGCGTCCTTGAGGGCCTTGACGAGGTCGAGGCGCTCCCAGGAGAAGGAACCGTCACGGCCGGCCTTGCGGCCGAAATGCCCGTAGGCGGCGGTCTTGGCGTAAATCGGCTTGTTGAGGTCGAGGTGACGGCGGATGCCCGACGGAGAGAGGTCCATGACCTTGCGGATCGCGGCTTCCACCTCGTCCTCGCTCACCTTGCCCGTGCCGTGCAGATCGACATAGATCGACAGGGGCTGGGCAACGCCGATGGCGTAGGAGATCTGGATCGTGCAGCGCTCGGCAAGGCCGGCGGCAACGACGTTCTTGGCGAGGTAGCGGGCGGCATAAGCGGCCGAGCGGTCGACCTTGGTCGTGTCCTTGCCGGAGAAGGCGCCGCCGCCATGGGGCGCTGCGCCGCCATAGGTATCGACGATGATCTTGCGGCCGGTTAGGCCGGCGTCACCATCCGGGCCGCCGATGACGAACTTGCCCGTCGGGTTGATGTACCAGGAGCAATCGTCGGCGATCTTGATGTCGGCCAGTGCTTCACGGATATACGGCTCGACGACCTCGCGCACCTTCTTCGAATCCCAGCTTGCATCGAGATGCTGCGTGGATAGCACGATGGAGGCGACGTCAGCGGGCTTGCCATCGACATAGCGTACCGTCACCTGGCTCTTGGCATCCGGGCCGAGCTTGCCGGCATCGCCCACGCCCTTCTTGCGGGCATCGGCGAGGAGCTGGAGGATACGGTGCGAATAATAGAGCGGGGCCGGCATGAGTTCGGCCGTCTCGCGGCAGGCGTAGCCGAACATGATGCCCTGGTCGCCGGCGCCCTCGTCACCCTGCTTGTCGGCGGCGTTGTCGACACCCTGAGCGATGTCGGCGGACTGGGAATGCAGCAGCACGTCGATCTTCACCGTCTTCCAGTGGAAGCCGTCCTGCTCATAGCCGATATCGCGGATCGCCTTGCGGGCGGCCGACTTGAACTTGGCGGGGTTGATGACATCCTTGCCGTCCCTGTACTTCTTGAGCAGGCTCGGCGGCAGGCGCACTTCACCGGCGATCACCACGCGGTTGGTCGTCGCAAGCGTCTCGCAGGCGATGCGGACCGACCACGGATCGATCTTCGACTTCACGGCCTCGCGATAGACCAGATCGACGATCTCGTCGGAGATACGATCGCAAACCTTGTCGGGATGGCCTTCAGCGACGGACTCGCTGGTGAAGAGATAGCTGCTGCGCATGCGGGAATTCCCCTCAAAGAAAATGACTGCGACGTTGTTATTCAACTCGCCCGGCAAAGACAAGCACACAAGGACATAAGAATGTCTTTATATGACCTGGGCAATGCCGATTTTCCGGGGCTGTCGCATGGAGGCTACAGGCGTGCGGCCCATAAAAAACGGCCCCGAAGGGCCGCTTTTTTCATTCACGCGTTCAGGACACGCTCATTCGGTCTCGGATTCGGCGGCCAGCGCCTTCACCAGATCGACCAGCTTGCGGCGCACCTTGGGATCGCCGATCTTCACGAAGGCGCGGTTGAGCTGCAGGCCTTCGGAAGAGGAGAGGAAATCGACCACATAGTTGGAGCTGGAAGCCTCGGCGAGGCCGGTCTGGGAATCAGCCTGCTCACCCGGCGCATCCTCGAAGAAGAAGGAGACGGGCACGTTGAGAATGCTCGAAATGTTCTGCAGGCGGCTGGCGCCGACGCGGTTCGTGCCCTTCTCGTATTTCTGGATCTGCTGGAAGGTGATGCCGAGACTTTCGCCCAGCTTCTCCTGGCTCATGCCGAGCATGGTCCTGCGAAGCCTGATCCGGCTGCCGACATGAATATCGATCGGATTCGGCTTCTTCTTGTTTTCCATCATCACTTTAAGTCCTAATGCGGATATGGCCCCTACCCTACCGATGGCCCCACGCGACCATAACGTCACGTTGCATGCGCAAACTCTCAAGGTCGCTACAATACAGGAGAACCGCCGGCGGGGTGCACTATGCTATTTTAGGGGTTTTGGGTCAATTCACCCTGTTTCTAAAACCAATGCGGGAAATGGCCGCCATGGCAAAGAGTGCGGCCAACAGGAGCGGAAGCACCCAGTTCCGCCACTTCGCCTCTTCTCCCGGCGAAAATTTTCCCGGAATAGTTGCATCAACCACGCCGACGGCACCATAGGCCAGACCGGAGACCAGCCGCCCACGCGCATCGACCACGGCCGAAATGCCGTTGTTGGCGGCCCGAATCAACGGCATGCCGCGCTCGATCGCGGTGAGGCGCGCCTGAAGGAAATGCTGGTAGGGGCCGGGCGTGTCGCCGAACCATGCGTCGTTGGTGACGTTCAGAAGCGCGGCCGCCCCATCCGCCGTCGCGGCGATCTCCGAGGGGAAGACCGCCTCATAGCAGATCAACGGATAGAAGCCCCTGCCGGCGGCGGTCAGCACCTGATGCTCGCGCGCGGCCGAGAAGCCGCCCGGCATGGCGACCGCGCTCACACCGAGGCTTTCGAAGACCTCCGCGAAGGGCATGTATTCGCCGAAGGGCACGAGATGCACCTTGTCGGCGGCGGCGATGATCTGTCCCTTGCCGTCGACGACATAGATGGAATTGTAGTAGCGCGGCGCCTTGCCGGAGCCGGCGCTTTCGCTGCGGACCGCCCCGGCGATCAGCATCTGGTCATCCTCCAGCACCTCGGCGATGCGCACCAGCGCGTCGGGGTTGTCCGTCAGGATGAAGGGGATGGAGGTTTCGGGCCAGACGATGACATCCGGCCGCTTGCCCCCCGCCTCGGGCGCGGCCGCGCTCAACGCCAGATGCCGCTCGAAAATCTCCGCCCGGGCGGAATCGTCGAGCTTCATGGTCTGGTCGATAGCGGGCTGGACGAGGCGGACGGTCACCGCCTCGCCTTGCGGCGAGGGAGCGATATGGAGCGCGTAGTAACCGTAGGCGACATGGGCGGCGAAAAGCAGCGTCGCCAGCGCAAGACCGAGGCCACGGCCGCGCCGCGTGCCCAGGAGCGCCGGCGCGGCGAAGACGAAGACGGCAAGCGCATTCATGCCGGCAATACCGACGACGCCGGCGGATTGCATGAGCAGCGGCACGGGCATCGCGCCATAGCCGACCGCGTTCCAGGGGAAACCGGTGAAGACGAAGCCGCGCAGCCATTCCGCAATCCCGAAGGCGAAGGCGAGCGCCGCGATGCGCCCCATGCCGTCCGACCAGAGGAGGCGGGCGAGCGCGGCGGCGAAACCGTAGTAGACGGCAAGGCAAGCAGGCAGGCCCAGAACGGCGAGCGGCAGCGCCCAGGCGAAGGCGTCCGCCTCGACCAGCAGCGCATTGCCAAGCCACCAGAGACCGCCAACGAAATAACCGAAGCCGAAGCACCAGCCGATGCGGAAGGCGGGCGCGAAGCGCCGCAGGAAACCGGCATCCGGCGCCGCGCTCGCGCCGTCGAGCAGCCAGACGAAAAGGGTGAACGAAACGAAGAGCACGGCGAAGAAGCCGAAGGGCGGCAGCGCCAGCACGCCGACCAGACCCGCAAGAAATGCCACCAGCGCCCGTCTTGTCCCAGACAGGAGCATGACCTTGCCCGCGAGCCGCTCCATGCCATCCCCTTTGTGTGTCCCCGAATCAGCCGCGCCAGTGTTCCAAAAAAGAAGCGGCTTGTCCTGTGTCATGAGGGGACATGTCGGGATGGCCATTCCGGAGGGTTGCAGGGATGCCGTGCCCCTCATCCGGCCTGCCGGCCACCTTCTCCCCGCAAGCGGGGAGAGGGTTAGGGTGAGAGGCCTATTCCGCCCCGGCCTCATCATTACGCTGTTCGCTCAGCTTGGCGGGAGCAGTGCCCTCGCCTTCCGGCCGGCGCTCGCGGCGGCGGACGGAGCCGGCGCGCTTGCGGGTGACGCGCACGCGCTTGACGCGGCGCGGGTCCGCGTCGAGGACGTGGAATTCGAAGCCGGGCACGGCCTGCACGACCTCGCCGCGCACCGGGATGCGGCCGAGCGAGGCGAAGATCAGGCCGCCGAGCGTATCGGCATCTTCAAGCTGTTCGCGGATATCGAAATCGGAACCGATGGCTTCGGCCAGTTCCTCAAGCTCGACGCGGGCATCGGCGATGAAGACGTCGTCGCTGACGCGCTGGATCATCGCCTCGTCGTCGTCGTGCTCGTCCTCGATATCGCCGACGACCATCTCGACGATGTCTTCCAGCGAGGCGAGGCCGTCCGTGCCGCCATATTCGTCGATGACGAGGGCCATCTGGGTGCGGTCGGCCTGCATGCGCGCCATGAGGTCGGCGGCCAGCATCGATGGCGGCACGAAGAGGACCGGGCGGATGATGCCGGCTTCGGCAACGGTCTTGGAAAGATCGACGCGGCCGAGGTCGAATTCGGCCTTTGGCGTACGCGCCGGCTTTTCGCCGGTAACGGCAGCGGGCTTTGCACCATTGCGGCGCTTGTTGCGGGCCTGTTTGGTGACGTAGGCGAGCAGGTCGCGGATGTGGACCATGCCGCGCGGATCATCCAGGCTCTCGTTATAGACCGGCATGCGCGAGCGGCCGGAATCCTCGAAGATCACCATCAGTTCGGCAATGGTGATGTCCTGGTCGACGGCCTCGATATCGGCGCGCGGGACCATGACGTCCTCGACGCGCACCTCGCGGAAGCGGAGAATATTGTGCAGCATCGCCCGTTCTTCGGGCAGGAAGGCCGGCTCGCCGCCGGTGTCTTCCGTCATCAGGGCCTCGGCGAGGTCCTTGCGCAGCGTGGAGGCGCCCGTCATGCGCCAAAGCCGTGTCGCACGGGACCAGAAGGATGACCGGCCCCCGCTTTCCTGCTTCGGCGCGCTGCTACTACTGCCCGCCTCGTCCTGACTTGAGGCGTCCGCCTCGTTCTTTTCCGCCGCTGCCGGCTGATTTCTAAAGTCGCTCATTGGTCCAAACTATTCTTCGGGGCCATCCCCGTAGGGGTCAGATAGGCCAAGCTCGGCAAGAATGCGAGTCTCAAGCCCCTCCATTTTTTCAGCCTCTTCGTCTTCCATATGATCATAACCGAAGAGATGCAGAAATCCATGCACCATGAGATGCGTGAGATGATCGTCGAAAGACTTGCCGAGATCGGCCGCCTCGCGGGTCAATGTCTCCTCGGCGAAGATGATGTCGCCGAGCATCGGACCCGGCATCTTTCCGGGCGTCACCGGGAAGGCGGGGAAGGACAGGACGTTGGTCGGCTTGTCCTGGCTGCGCCATTCCGCATTGATGGCGCGGATGCTTTCGTCATTCGTGAAGACGAGGGAGACTTCCGGCGCGCCGGTCTTCGGGAAGGGCTGCTTTTCCTGCTTTCGCAGATAATCCGCCGCCGCGCCGAGCACGCGCCCGCTCATTTCGAAAAGGCGTTCCTCGGAGGGCCATGCGCCCTCCTCTATGGAGATCTGGATATCGAGTTCGCTCATCAGGTATCCGGCCTCAGCGGTCCGGCAGCTCGCTTTCGTCCTGCACTGCCGTCTGCGCCTCGTAGGCGCGGACGATGCGGGCGACCATCGGATGGCGCACGACGTCGACATCCTTGAAGCGGACGACCGAGACGCCCTCGACACCCTTGAGGATCTGCAGGGCTTCCACGAGACCGGACTTCACGCCGCGCGGCAGGTCGACCTGGCTCGGATCGCCCGTGACGATCATGCGGCCGTTCTCGCCGAGACGCGTCAGGAACATCTTCATCTGCATCGAGGTCGTGTTCTGCGCCTCGTCGAGGATGACGGCGGCGTTGGCGAGCGTGCGGCCGCGCATGAAGGCGAGCGGCGCGATCTCGATGACGCCGGCCGTGATGGCGCGTTCGACCTTGTCGCCCGGCATCATGTCGTAGAGCGCGTCATAGAGCGGACGCAGATAGGGATCGACCTTCTCCTTCATGTCGCCGGGCAGGAAGCCGAGGCGCTCGCCGGCTTCGACGGCGGGACGAGAGAGGATGATGCGGTCCACCGCGCCGCGCTCGAGAAGCTGGGCGGCATAAGCGACGGCGAGATAGGTCTTGCCCGTGCCGGCCGGGCCGACGCCGAAGACGAGCTCTGACCGCTCCAGCGCGCGGATATAGGTATCCTGCGTCGGCGTGCGGGCGGCGATGGTCTTCTTGCGGGTGGAGATCTGCGACATGGTAAGCTTGGCTTTACGCTCCATCGTCGGCAGGGACAACTGGTCGTCGGCCGCGATCGCCATGCGGATGGCGCCCTCGACGTCGGACAGCTCGATCGAGCCGCCCTTCTGGAGCCGGTCGTAGAGATAATCCAGCGCGCGGCGGGCCTGGTTGGTGGCCATGACTTCACCGGAGATGGAAACGGAATTGCCCCGCGCTCGCGCATCGATGTTGAGGCGCTGTTCCAGAAGCTTCAGGTTCTGGTCGAACTGGCCGAAAAGCTCGCTTGCGTATCGATTGTTCTCGAAAGTGAGCACGAATTGATTGGCGTCGGTCTGGCTTTTCGACTGGCGCGGCGATGACGTCGTCAGTTCGTGTCCGTTCAAGCGGTCAAGCTCCTTGAAATCCGCCCGTCAACCGATCGCTTGCGCGAAGAGGCTGTTGGGCCCGGCATCGGTGATTCGTACCCGGATAATGTCACCGATTTCCGAACCTTTTGCATCAATATTCACAGGCTGCAGCCAGGGCGAGCGGCCGACGAGCTGGCCGGGCTTGCGTCCGGGCTTCTCCAGAAGCAGGTCGATCTCCTTGCCGACGCAGCCGAGGGCGAATTCGCCCTGCTGGCGGAAGAGCAAAGCCTGCAATCTTTCAAGGCGTTCGGTCTTCACGACCTCTTCGACATGGCCGTCCATCTCCGCGCCGGGCGTGCCGGGGCGGGTGGAATACTTGAACGAAAATGCCTGTGCATAACCGACCGTCTCGACGAGGCGCATCGTGTCCTCGAAGTCCTGATCGGTCTCGCCGGGGAAGCCGACGATGAAATCGCCGGATATGGCGAGTTCCGGCTGGACGGCGCGGATGCGTTCGATGAGGGCGATGTATTCGGCTGCCGTATGGCGGCGGTTCATGGCCTTCAGGATGCGGTCGGAGCCGGCCTGCACCGGCAGATGCAGGTAGGGCATCAGCTTGGGCAGGTCGCGATGCGCCTCGATGAGGCGGTCGTCCATGTCGCGCGGGTGGCTGGTCGTGTAGCGCAGGCGCGCAAGGCCCTCGATTTCGGCAAGGCGGTAGAGAAGATCGCCGAGGCCCCATTCGCGGCCGTCCGGGCCGAGGCCGTGCCAGGCGTTGACGTTCTGGCCGAGCAGGGTGATTTCACGCACGCCCGCCTCAGCGAGGCGCTCGGCCTCGGCGACGATCTGCATGACGGGGCGGGAGACTTCCGAGCCGCGGGTATAGGGCACCACGCAGAAGGTGCAGAACTTGTCGCAGCCTTCCTGCACGGTGAGGAAGGCGGTGACGCCGCGCGCGCGGGTCTTCGCCTTTTCCGGCGCGGGCAGATGCTCGAACTTGTCTTCCAGTGCATAATCCGTCTCGACCACGCGCTCGCCGCCCTTGGCGCGGCGCAGCGCTTCCGGCAGGCGGTGATAGGTCTGCGGGCCGACGACGAGATCGACGGCAGGGGCGCGGCGCAGGATCTCCTTGCCCTCGGCCTGGGCGACGCAGCCGGTGACGCCGATCACCATCTCGCGGCCGCCCTTCGCCCGGGCCTTCTTCATCTCGCGCAGGCGGCCGAGTTCGGAATAGACCTTTTCGGCGGCCTTCTCGCGGATGTGACAGGTATTGAGGAGAACGAGGTCGGCCTCTTCCAGCACGTCCGTCGCCTGATAGCCGTCCTTCGACAGCGCATCGGTCATGCGCTCGCTGTCATAGACGTTCATCTGACAGCCGTAGGTCTTGACGAAGACCTTGCGGGTGCTCGGCGTGGAGAGGGATTGTTCGCTCATGGCGGCTTCCATAGGGGAAAAAGGCCGAAATTTGAAGCTCTATCTGCCGCGCAGGCGCGCGCCGAGCATGGCGCGGATGCGCGCACCGACCGTGCGGCTCACCGCCTTGCGGTTGCTCGTCCGGGTATAGTCGACGCGCTCGCCGAAATCGACATCGACATCGACCGCCCCTTCCCGCGCGATGCCGAGAAGGTGGGGGAGGAGCTCGATATCGCCGGGCCAGGCCGCGAGCGGCCGGTGGTAGCGCCCCATCGCCATGCCGTGCACGCCCGTATAGGCGATGGAGACGGGCTGGATGTGGACGACGCCATCAGGCGCATGCGGCACGGCGGAGGCGGCCGCGCCGAAGAGCGAGGACTTGACCTCCAGAAGCTGGTTGCCGTCCGAGGTGGTGCCTTCGGGAAAGAGCACGACGACCTCACCGTCCGCCAGACGCCGCGCGATCTCGTCCACCTGGTCGCCGGTCTTCTGGCGCTGCTCGCGCTCGACGAAGATCGTCGCCTGCAGGCGGGCGAGGACGCCGAAGACCGGCCAGCCGCGCACCTCGGATTTCGCGATATAGACGACATCGGCGATGGAACCGAGCACCATGATGTCCTTCCAGGAGGCATGGTTGGCGGCGATCAGCAGGGGGCGGCTTCTTTCCAGGGTGCCGTGCACGCGCACCTTGAGGCCGAGCACGCGGCAGGCGACGCGGTGCCAGAGGCGCGGGATGTAACGGCGGACCTTCAGGTTGAAGCGCAGGCCGACGAGCTGGACAGGCAGCAGGACGAGCGTAACCGCGAGCAGGACGACGAGACCGATGGCGATGCGCAGCCAGGTGATCACGCGGTCACCCGAGGGTGCTGCGAGCCCTCCCGCCTCACTCGCCCTCCTTGAGGGGAATCCCGTAGAGTTCCAGGCGGTGATCGACCAGCTTGAAGCCGTGCTCGCGGGCGATACGTTCCTGCAAGGCCTCGATCTCGGGCGAATGGAATTCGATGACCTGGCCGTTCTTGAGGTCGATCAGGTGGTCGTGATGCTCGTCCGGCACGGTCTCGTAGCGCGAACGCCCGTCGCGGAAATCATGGCGCTCGATGATGCCCGCATCCTCGAAGAGCTTGACCGTTCGGTAGACGGTGGAGATGGAGATGCGCGCATCGACGGCGGAGGAGCGGCGATAGAGCTCTTCCACATCCGGGTGATCGGCGGAAGCCTCGAGCACGCGCGCGATGACGCGGCGCTGCTCGGTCATGCGCATGCCGCGCTCGACGCAAAGCTCTTCCAGCGATTTTTCCGCATCCGCCATACGATCTGCCCTTTCGTTCGGCCCTCCCGAAAGGGGACTAGCGAAGATCGCGCCGCATGACAAGCGCCGTGGACCGGGTGCCATCGGCAGCGGCGTAATAGGCCTTGCGCTCGCCGACCTTGGAAAAGCCGAGCTTGCCGTAGAGACCGCGGGCCGCGACATTGCCCTCGTCCACCTCCAGGAAGATATCCTCGGCGCCGCGCATCTTCGCCTCGTGCATCGCCGCCAGCATCAGCCGCCAGCCGAGACCGGCGCGGCCGAATCGCTCATCGACGCCGATGGTCAGGATTTCCGCCTCGCCTGCCGTGGCGCGCGCCAGGACAAAGCCACCGGCCGCGCGGCCTAGGGCGCCCTGCCTGACCGCGAGGAAGCCGAAGACGGGGCCCTGCGACAGAAGGGAGTGAAACTCGCCGTCGTTCCACGGCTGGGGGAACCGCGCCCGGTGCAGGGTTGCCGCGATGCCGGCATCGTCCGTTTCGAGGGGGAAGATGTCGAAGACGGGCTTGCGAGTGAAATAGTCAGCGAGCGACATGTCACGCCCTCCGGATCGCGAAACCCGCCTGCGGCTTGGCATCGGGACCGCGCAGGTAAAGCGGCTTCGGCAGATGATTTTCAGGAGAAAGCTGCGCGCCGAGGCGGGCGACAGTGGCGATGGAAACGCTATCGATGCCCTGCGACACACCGTCCCGCAAGAGATGGGCGGCGGAGCCTACGAGCGCGCCGTCATGGACGGCGGCGATGGCGCGGGCCTCCGTGATGGCGGCGATGGCGGCCGGCGTCGCTTCCGAACCATCCACGGCGAAGCGCTGCCAGTAGACCTCGTCGCGCTTGGCATCCATGGCGACCATGAGCGGCGCGCCGGTCCGATGATCGGCGGCGAGCGCAGCTAGGCTGGAAACGCCGACCGTGGGAACGCCGAGGGCGAGCGCAAGGCCGCGCGCGGCGGCAACGCCGACACGGATGCCGGTGAAGGAGCCGGGACCTACAGTGACGGCGATGCGGCCGACGGCCTTGATATCGAGGCCCGCGGCATCGAGCGCCGCGTCGACGAACTCCATCAGCCGCTCGGCATGGCCGCGGCCGATATCGGCTCCAGCGACGCCGAGGACAGCATCCCGGTTGGAATCATAGAGCGCCGCGTAGCAGCCGGTGCCCGCCGTATCGATCGCAAGGACGATCATGCCGGGCATCCCGGTTTCACGGAACGGGCCTTATGCGACGGCTTCAACTTCCTGCACTTCCGGTACGAAATGGCGGAGAAGGTTCTGGACGCCGTGCTTGAGCGTCGCCGTCGAGGACGGGCAGCCCGAGCAGGCGCCCTTCATGTTGAGGTAGACGACACCGTCGCGGAACCCCTTGAAGGTGATGTCGCCGCCGTCCTGCGCAACGGCCGGGCGAACGCGCGTATCGAGCAGTTCCTTGATGGTGGCGACGATGGTCTCGTCGCCCTCGTTGAAGAACTCGCCCTCGTCGTCCTCGCTGCCGCCGAGCGCACCGCCGGCAAGAACCGGCAGGCCGGACATGAAGTGTTCCATGATGTTGCCGAGGATCGCCGGCTTCATGTGCTGCCAGTCGGCATCATCCTTGGTGACGGTGATGAAATCGTAGCCGAGGAACACGCCCTTGACGCCCGGAATGCCGAAGAGGCGGGCGGCGAGCGGGGATGCGGCCCGCGCTTCCGTCTCGTCGCGGAACTCGGCCGTGCCGGTCTCCAGCACCACCTTGCCCGGCAGGAACTTCAGGGTCGACGGGTTCGGCGTCGCTTCGGTCTGGATGAACATCTTTCTCTCCGTGCGGCCAGCCGCTTTGGTCGGCCCATACATTTAGAATAATTCAAAAGAAGATAGGCGTTTCCGCCCCGCTCTTCAAGACGGAAGGTCAGCTCAATGCGTCGAGTTCCTCGTCGCTGAGCTGATCCGGGATGACCGTCACGGGAATGGGGAAGGCCTGCCCGCGGCTGGCGAGGGAGGAAACCAGCGGCCCCGGCCCCTCCTTTGCGGAGCCGGCGGCCAGAACGAGGATCGCGATGTCGCGATCCTCATCGATGAGACCGTTGATCTGCTCGCTGGCGACGCCTTCGCGGATCACCGTTTCCGGCTCGATGCCGATAGCCTCGCGCAGCGCTTGCGCCGCCTTGGCGAGCACGGCTTCCGCTTCCTCGCGCGCTTCCGCCCGCATGATCTCCTCGACGCCCAGCCATTGCTGGAAATCGGCATTGGCGATCACGTAGAGCAGGACGACGGCGCCGTTGGAATTCTTCGCACGCATTCCCGCATAGTGGACGGCACGCTGGCATTCCGGCGTATCGTCGATGACCGCCAGGAACTTGCGGCGGTGACCCTCAAGGCGGGAAAGTCGGCGAGAAACCATGCGCGCTCCTGATATGCGGTCTTTTCGCGGCGACCTTACTGCACAAAACCGATGATGTCGCGAACTTCCTTCATGGTTTTTTCCGCCCTTGCCCGCGCCCTTTCGCCGCCGTCCCGGAGGATCGCGTCGATGTGGCTCGTGTCGTCCATCAGGCGGCGCATCTCGTCGGTGATCGGCGAGAGGACGTTGACGGCGAGATCGACCAGCGCCGGCTTGAAGACCGAGAATTGCTGGCCGCCGAATTCGGCGAGGATGTCCGCCTTGGACTTGTCGGAGAGCGCGGCATAGATGCCGACGAGATTTTCCGCCTCGGGACGACCCTTCAGGCCTTCGGCTTCGCTCGGCAAGGCGTCCGGGTCGGTCTTGGCCTTGCGGATCTTCTTGGAGATGGTGTCGGCATCGTCGAGCAGGTTGATGCGCGAAAGGTCCGAGGCATCCGACTTCGACATCTTCTTCGTGCCATCGCGCAGGCTCATGACGCGCGGTGCAGGACCACCGATCAGCGGCTCGACCATTGGGAAATAGGCATGCACCGGCTCCTCGCCAACGACGATGTCGACACCCGTGCCGGCCTTGCGGATGTGGCTGCCGAAGTCGATGTTGAACTTCTGCGCGATGTCGCGTGTCAGCTCCAGATGCTGCTTCTGGTCGTCGCCGACCGGAACATGGGTCGCGCGATAGACGAGGATGTCGGCCGCCATCAGGCTCGGATAGGCGAGCAGGCCGAGGGAGACCTGCTCGGCATTCTTGCCGCCGGCCTTGTCCTTGAACTGCGTCATGCGCTCCATCCAGCCGATGCGCGCCACGCAATTGAAGATCCAGGCGAGCTCGGAATGCTGCGGCACAGCGGACTGGTTGAAGACGATATGCTTCTTCGGGTCGATACCGGAGGCAATGAAGGCGGCGGCGATGGAGCGGATCTGGTTCCGCATGTCCTCATGCACGAGCTGCGCGGTGAGCGCGTGGAGGTCGACGACGCAATAGATGCAGTCGTTGTCTTCCTGCAGGGCGACGAACTTGCGGATCGCGCCCAGATAGTTGCCGAGGTGAAGATTGCCGGTCGGCTGGACGCCGGAGAAGACGAGAGGCTTGAATGCGCTCATGACGGTGTTTCCTTCAGGCGGGTGGAGGGCCTGGTCCCAGTTGCACGAGCAATTCCGGGAAAATCTTCAGCCGGAACTGCCTATAAAAATACGTCGCGCTTATGCACGGCGCGGGGGCCTCGATCAAGGGGGCGCGCCGAGAGGCCGCGGCGCGCATGAGAGAGTCCTTATAAAAGACATTTTCCGGTTGTCCCTTCCCGCCGGGGATTTGGGGGGAAGGCCGGTCCCGATCGGCCGTTTTGTGACGAAGGGGCGCAAAACGGAGATGACCCGTGCAGAAGAACGGTTCCATCCTGCTTGCCTGCGTCGTCGCGCTGACATCGCTCTTCGCGACCGAGACCACGGCAGGCCGCAAACATGCTTCCAGAGCCGATAAGGGCGCGGACGCAAAAATCTACACGATCCAGACGCCGCGCGTGCGGCACCGATGCTTTCCGGGCAAGTTGCGCGGGGTTCTCACCCATATCGCCCGGGTCGTCGGCCGGCGGCCGCTCGTCACCTCGGGCCATCGCTCGAACGGGCGGCGCGGCTCCTATCACCGCAAATGCCTTGCCGCCGATATCCGCGTCCCCGGCGTTTCCGTGAAACGGATCATCGCGGCGGCCAGCACGGCGCCGGCCATCGGCGGCATCGGTACCTATTGCAACGGCATCGTGCATGTCGATGTCGGGCCGAAGCGGCGCTGGCATTATTGCGGCGGCGGGTTCGCCCGGCTGACGAAGCGCGCGCGGCTCGCCGCGCGCTGACATCTCACTCCGACGGGGCGGCCTTCGGCTTGCGCTTCATGTTGCGGCGGATCATGCCGAGGTCCGCCCCGCCGATGAGGAAGGCGACCGCGAAATAGACGACCATGGCGAGTGCCACGAGCGCGCCGAGGGCGAGGATCTGCGTGTAGATCGGCGCGGCCGAGCCGAGATAATCGGCAAGGTAGCCGGAGGCATATTCGAGCGTCGCGGCCATGACGAGCGTGGCGACGAGCAGCCGTGCGACACGCCAGACGAGCGCCTTCTCCAGCGGCCAATGGCCCCGTCGCACCAGCGTGACGAAGAGCAGGAGCGCCGTCAGCCAGCCGGAGGCGGTCTCCGCGGTCGCGATCCCGCGCTCGTGGAAGAGCGGGAAGAGCGAGACCGCCAGCACGCAGTTGACGACAACCGAGAGCATGGTGATGCGCATCGGCGTCCTTGTATCCTCGCGGGCGAAGAAGCCGGGATTGAGGGCCTTGATCATCACGAAACCGGGCAGGCCGAGGCCGTAGATGGCGAGCGTTCCGGCGACGATGGAGGTCGTTTGCGGGTTGAAGGCGCCGCGCTCGTAAAGCACGCGCACGATCTCGTCGGAGATGACCCAGAGCGCACCGGCGGCCGGCAGCGTCAGGAAGAGCACGAATTCCAGGGAGCGGTTCTGCAGGTTGCCGGCCTCGCGCTCGTGGCCGCCCTTCAGCGCGCGCGCCAGTTCCGGCAGCAGGACCACGCCGACGGCGATACCGACGACGCCGAGCGGAAGCTGGTAGACGCGGTCGGCATATTGCAGGGCCGAGATCGCGCCCTCCTTGGTGGAGGCGATCATCTGGCCGATGAGCTGGTTGATCTGGGTGATGCCGCCCGTGACGGCGGCCGGGAAGGCGAGCCAGAGCAGGCGCTTGACGTTCGGCGTCATGCGCGGGCGGCGGAAGCCGATCCGCATGCCGGCATAGCGCACCCCGGCATAGAGCACCGCCATCTGGAGAATGCCGGCGGCAAGCACGCCCCAGGAAAGATACCAGGCCGTTTCCAGCGGCGAAGCGCCCTGCCAGAGACCGTAGCCGAGTGCGCCGATCAGGACGACGTTGAGGAAGATCGGGGCGACGGCGGCGGCGAAATAGTGATGCAGCGAGTTCAGCATGCCCGACAGCATGGCCGTCAGCGACATGCACATGAGATAGGGGAACATGACGGCGGCGAGCCGCACCGTGATGTCGAACTTCTCCGGATCGCCCACGAAGCCGGGCGCGATTACCCAGGCGACGAGGAACGGCATGAGGAATTCCATCGCGACGGTCAGCACCATGAGCACGGTGAAGAGGACGCCGAAAACCTCCTCGGAGAAGCGCTTGGCCCCGTCGATGCCGCCGGCCTCGATCTCCTTGGCGAAGAGCGGCACGAAGGCGGCGTTGAACGCGCCCTCGGCGAAGAGCCGGCGAAAGAGGTTCGGGAAACGGAAGGCGGCATAGAAGGCGTCGGCCATCGGCCCCGTGCCGAGGGCCGCAGCCATCAGCGTTTCGCGCGCGAAGCCGAGCACGCGGCTGCCGAGCGTCGCGCCGCCCACGGTCGCGAATTTCCTGACGAGACTCATTGTTCTGCCCTGATCCTTTTCGCCACGGCGGGAACGGGCGCGATCATGCCGGGCGGCATGCGGTCGCGCAGTTCATCCACCTCGTCGGCCATGACGGCCTTCAGCCGCGCGACGATGTTGGCCTGCCTGTTTTCGTTGGTGACCTTCTGGCCGACGAGGTCGGTGACGTAGAAGGTGTCGATGACCTTCTCGCCGAAGGTGGTGATATGCGCCGAGGCGATATCGAGCGAGAGATCGGAGAGCACGGCCGTGACCTCGGAAAGAAGGCCGGGGCGGTCGAGGCATTCGATCTCGATGACGGTGAACTTGTTCGACAGCGTGTTGGAAATGGTGACGGCCGGCGAGACCGTGAAGGTGCGGCTGCGCTTGCGGCTCTTCGTGCGCGTCGCGATCACCTCCGGCAGGCGCTTGCGGCCGGACAGCACGTCCTCGATCATGCGGCCGATCGTGCCGGCGCGGCGCATCTCGTCCGCATCGTTGGGGAATTCACGGTTGACGAGGATCGTGTCGAGCGCGCGGCCGTCCGAGGTCGTGAAGATCTGCGCGTCGACGATGTTCGCCCCCGCCGCCGCGCAGGCCCCGGCGATGACCGTCAGGAGGCGCGGATGGTCGGGCGACAGCACCGTGATTTCCGTGATGGCATGGAAGGAATGGGTACGCACCGTAGTGGCGAGCGTCTGCCTCGCCCGGTCCGTCTCGCGGATGAAGGCGGCGTGACGGACCTGATCCTCCAGCGACACCGTGAGAAGGTAAGGCTCGTAGTGGAGGCGCGTATAGGTCTTGCGGTCCTTCTGGCTCCAGTCGTCCGGCAGCGCCTGCGACAGCATTTCGCGGGCGGCCTGCGCGCGCTCCTTGCGCGACAGCTCGGAAAAGCCGCCGGAGATGAGCAGTTCCGTCTCATAGTAGAGCGTGCGCAGGAGCTGGCCCTTCCAGCCGTTCCACACGCCCGGGCCGACGGCGCGGATATCGCAGACCGTCAGCACCAGCAGCATCTTCAGCCGCTCCATGGACTGCACCTTGTCGGCGAAATCCACGATGGTCTTGCGGTCGTTGAGGTCGCGCGTCTGTGCGACCATCGACATGGTCAGGTGCTCCTCGATAAGCCAGACGACCAGTTCCGTCTGCTTGGGCGACAGGCCGAAGCGCGGGCAGAGTTTTCGCGCGACCTTGGCGCCGGCCACCGAATGGTCCTCCGGCCGACCCTTGGCGATATCGTGCAGCAGGACGGCGACATAGAGCGGGATGCGGTCCTCGATGCTCGGCATCACCTGGTAGCTGAGGGGATGGGCTTCCTTCTCACGGCCCTGGTCGATATTCGCCAGCACCCCGACGGAGCGGATCAGGTGCTCGTCGACCGTGTAGTGATGATACATGTTGAACTGCATCATCGCGACGATCTTGCCGAAATCCGGGATGAAGCGGCCGAGCACGCCGGCTTCGTTCATGCGGCGCAGGATCAGCGCCGGATCGCGCGGCGAGGTGAGGATGGACAGGAACAGGCGGTTCGCCTCCTCGTCCTCGCGCAGCGCGCCGTTGATGAGCGCCAGCGAGCGGGTGACCTGTTTCAGCGCGTCCGGATGGAATTCCAGCCCGTTGATGTCGGCGATGTGGAAGAGACGGATGAGGTTGACCGGATCGCGCTTGAACACCTCGGGGTCGACGATGGTGATGCGGCCGCGATCCTCCAGGAAATCCAGCGTTCCGGCGATTTTTCGCGTGCGCCGCGTGAAGCGGCTGATGGCGGCGGTGATGCCCGGCGCTTCCTTGGCCTGCTGGTCCTCCAGCGTCGCGCAGAAGATGCGCGTGAGGTCGCCGACGTCCTTGGCCACGAGGAAATAGTGCTTCATGAAGCGCTCGACGGCGGACAGGCCCGGATGCGGCTGGTAGCCGAGGCATTCGGCGATCTCGCGCTGGATGTCGAAGGAAAGGCGCTCCTCGGCCTTGCCCGTCAGGAAATGCATGTGGCAGCGCACCGCCCAGAGGAAATCGTCCGCCTTGCGGAAGAGCTTGTATTCCTGACGCGAGAGGACGCCGAGCTTCACCAGTTCGGCAGGGTCCTTGATGTGGTAGAAATATTTGGCGATCCAGAACAGCGTATGCAGGTCACGCAGCCCGCCCTTGCCTTCCTTGACGTTCGGCTCGACGAGATAGCGCGTGTCGCCGGCCTTGCGGTGGCGCTCGTCGCGCTCGGCGAGCTTCGCCGCGATGAATTCCGGGCCGGTGCCGCGCACGATCTCGCGGTCGAAGCGCACCGCCATCTCCTCGAACAGCGCCACCGAGCCGCAGATGTAGCGCGCCTCGAGGATCGCCGTTCGGATGGTCATGTCGCCCTTGGAAAGCTGGATGCATTCCTCCAGATTGCGCGTGGCGTGACCGACCTTGAAGCCGAGATCCCACAGGATATAGAGCATGAACTCGATGGCCGGCTCGCTCCAGGGGGCCGGCCTTGCCGGCAGCAGGAAGAGCAGGTCGATATCCGAGCCGGGCGCCAGCGTGCCGCGCCCGTAGCCGCCGACGGCCGTGACCGTGATGCGCGTATCGGGCGGGGCCTGTCCCGCGCTGAAGACATGGTTGAGGGCGAAGTCGTGCAGGACGGCGATGAGCTGGTCCTGAAGCCAGGAGATGCGCGCGGCGCATTGCAGGCCGCTGCCGTCCTCGAAAAGCAGCTCGCGGGCGCGGGCGCGGCCTGCCACGTTGACCTTCTTGAACTCGGCGAGAAGTTCGCGGCGCATGCGGTCGCGGAAATCGGCATTGGTGCTGGCGATGAATTCGCAGCGGGCGCGCAACGCCGGAACGTCGAGCAGGCCGGACTCGGCCGGCGCCAGAAGCTTCTTTTCCATCGGATTCCGGCCTGCGTCCCGCTTGTCGTCCATCGCCCGTTCGGTTCGCATGCCTATAGACCCTTTCAGCATGCAAGGACAATGATCCGAGCCGCTAGGCTTTGCCAAGTTCTTTCTTCAGCGCATAGAGCGCATCCAGCGCCTCGCGCGGCGTCATGTCGTCCGGGTTGAGGCCCTTGACCAGTTCCTCCACCTTCGACGGCCCGCTACGCTGCGCCTCCTCGCGGCGCACCGCCACCTGGAAGAGCGGCAGGTCGTCGATGAGCTGGCTTGCCGGGTTCTTGCGGTCGGCATCCTCCAGCTTGGCGAGCACGTCCTTCGCGCGTGCCACGACCGAAGGCGGCAGGCCGGCAAGGCGGGCCACCTGGATGCCGTAGGAGCGGTCCGCCGCGCCGGGGCCGACCTCATGCAGGAAGATGACGTCGCCGTCCCATTCCTTGACGCGCATCGTGGCATTGGAAAGGCGGGCGAGCTTTTCCGACAGCACGGTCAGCTCGTGGAAATGGGTGGCGAAGAGACCCCGGCAACGGTTGGCCTCGTGCAGGTGCTCGACGGCGGCCCAGGCGATGGAGAGACCATCGAAGGTGGCGGTGCCGCGACCGATCTCGTCGAGGATGACCAGCGAGCGCTCGGTCGCCTGGTTGAGGATCGCCGCCGTCTCGACCATCTCGACCATGAAGGTGGAGCGGCCGCGCGCAAGGTCGTCCGACGCGCCGACGCGCGAGAAGAGCCGGTCGACGATGCCGATATGGGCGCTCTCGGCCGGCACGTAGGCGCCCATCTGCGCGAGGATGGCGATGAGCGCGTTCTGGCGCAGGAAGGTCGACTTACCACCCATGTTGGGGCCGGTCAGCAGCCAGATCGCGCCGTGGCCCTTGCCGTCCGTGGGCGAGAGGTCACAGGAATTGGCGACGAAAGCGGCGGCCTGCTGGCGGCGCAGCGCCTGCTCGACGACCGGATGCCGACCGCCGACGATGGCGAACATGGTGGAATTGTCGACCACGGGCCGGCAATAGGCCTGCTCCTCGGCAAGCGCCGCAAGGCCGACGGAGACGTCGACCACGGCAAGCGCGCGCGCCGCCGCCTTGATGGCCTCGGCCTCAGCGACAACCGCCTCGACCAGCCTGTCGAAGGCGGCAAGCTCGATGGCGAGCGCCCGGTCGGCGGCGTTGGCGATCCTGGTTTCCAGCTCGGAGAGCACCGTCGTCGTGAAGCGCATCGCGCCGGCCATGGTCTGGCGGTGGATGAAGCGGGCCTTGGCCTCGTCGCCGTCCGTCAGCGCCGAGGCATTGCCGGCGGAGACCTCGATGAAATAACCGAGCACGTTGTTGTGCTTGATCTTCAGCGACTTGACGCCCGTTTCCTCGGCATATTGCAGTTGCAGGCCGGCAATGACGCGGCGGGATTGGTCGCGCAACGCGCGCATCTCGTCCAACTCGCCGTCCGCTCCCTCGCGGATGAAGCCGCCGTCGCGTTTCAGGAGCGGCAATTCGTCGGCCAGCATCACGGCGAGGCGGTGTGACAGGTCGACGGGCAGCGCGGCGATGGCGGCGCGGGCACCCGCAAGCTCGCCGCCGAGATCTTCCACCACCATCAGCTGCGCGATGGCGGAGGACACCGAAAGACCCTGCAGGATCGCGCCGAGGTCGCGCGGGCCGCCACGGCCGAGCGCGATACGGGAAAGGGCTCTGGGCATGTCGGGCAGCGCCTTCAGCGCGCGGCGCAGGTCCTCGCTGAAGGACGGGCGTTCGCCCAGCATCGCGATGGAATCGAGCCGCACGTTGATCGCGTCGGGGTCGGTCAGCGGCGACATCAGCCGCTCGGCGAGAAGGCGCGCGCCACCGCTGGTGACGGTGCGGTCGATGGCCTTCAGCAGCGTGCCGGCGCGGTCGCCGGACTGGGTGCGCACCAGTTCGAGATTGCCGCGCGTCGCCGGGTCGATGAAGAGCGTGGAGGCCGAGCTTTCGCGCTCCGGCCGTCCGAGCGGCGGGCGCTCGGCGATCTGGGTCTTCTCCACGTAGGAGATCGCCGCCGAGGCCGCGGCAAGCTCGGCGCGGGAGAAGGTGCCGAAGCCGTCGAGCGTCGAGACGCCGAAATAGCGGGCGATGCGGCCCTCAGCCGTCGCGCTGTCGAACAGCACGGCCGGTTGGGGCACGGCGACGCGGCCGACGACATCCAGCACCGGGCGGAATTCCGGGTCGTGGAACAGCGTGTCCGGCACGATCAGCTCGCGCGGATCGATACGCAGGATATCGGCGAGAAGCTGGCCCTGCGCCGTCTCGGACAGGCGGAAGATGCCGGTAGAGATGTCGATCCAGGCGAGCGCCATGGCCGGTTCCGCCCCGCCGCGGATGCGGGCGACGGCCATCAGGTAGTTGGCGTCGGAGGGCGAAAGGAGCTTTTCCTCGGTCAGCGTGCCGGGCGTGACGAGGCGCACCACATCGCGGCGCACCACCGACTTGGAGCCGCGCTTCTTGGCCTCCGCCGGGTCTTCCACCTGCTCGCAGACCGCCACGCGGAAGCCGACGGCGATCAGCTTCTGGAGATAGTCGTCCGCCGCATGGACGGGCACGCCGCACATCGGGATATCGAGGCCCAGATGCTGGCCGCGCTTGGTCAGCGTGATGCCGAGGGCGCGCGATGCGTCCACCGCGTCCTGGAAGAACAGCTCGTAGAAGTCGCCCATCCGGTAGAACAGCATGCTGTCCGGGTTGGCGGCCTTGATCTCGATATACTGTTCCATCATCGGCGTTGCCGATGCGCGGCTTTCGTCGCTGGCAAGCTCTGCCGTCGACAGGATGTCGTTCGCTCGCACGATCTGATCGTTCACGGAGATACTGTTTCTTCCAAAACGGAGGGTCTGTTCTTCCCAAAAAAGAGGTTTCACCCTAGCCGTGCGGGGGTATAGAAAACAACTGCCGTATGCAGTTATGGGCCTATCGCCCACAGAAGTGTGAAGGGGGGAATATGCCGGGAACCGACAAATCAGATCGCCAGAGGGCAACCGTCACGGACCAGGAGGCGCTGGACTTCCACGCGACCGGCCGTCCCGGCAAGCTGGAAATCACGCCCACCAAGCCGATGGCGACGCAGCGCGACCTCGCGCTCGCCTATTCGCCGGGCGTCGCCGTACCGGTGAAGGCCATCGCCGAGAACCCCGCCACCGCCTATGACTACACGACGCGCGGCAACATGGTCGCGGTCATCTCCAACGGCACCGCCATCCTTGGCCTCGGCAATCTCGGCGCCCTCGCCTCCAAGCCCGTGATGGAAGGCAAGTCCGTCCTCTTCAAGCGCTTCGCCGACGTCGATTCCATCGACCTCGAGGTCGACACCGAGAATGTCGACGAGTTCATCAACTGCGTGCGCTATCTCGGCCCCTCCTTCGGCGGCATCAATCTCGAGGACATCAAGGCCCCCGACTGCTTCATCATCGAGCAACGCCTGCGCGAACTGATGGACATCCCCGTCTTCCACGACGACCAGCACGGCACCGCCATCATCGCCGCCGCGGGCCTCATCAACGCGTTGGCGCTGACCGGCCGCGACTTCAAGACCACCAAGCTCGTCTGCAACGGCGCGGGCGCAGCCGCCATCGCCTGCATCGAACTGATCAAGGCAATGGGCTTCGCCCCGGAAAACGTCATCCTCTGCGACACCAAGGGCGTCATCTACCAGGGCCGCGAAGACGGCATGAACCAGTGGAAGTCGGCCCACGCCGTCAAGACGGATCGCCGTTCGCTGGCCGAGGCCATGGTGGGCGCGGACGTCGTCTTCGGCCTTTCCGCCAAGGGCGCCTTCTCCGAGGAGATGATCCGCTCCATGGCGCCGAAGCCGATCATCTTCGCCATGGCCAATCCCGACCCGGAAATCACGCCGGAAGAAGTCGCCCGCATCCGCGACGACGCCATCGTCGCGACCGGCCGTTCGGACTATCCGAACCAGGTCAACAACGTGCTCGGCTTCCCCTACATCTTCCGCGGGGCGCTCGACGTGCGCGCCTCCACCATCAACGATGCGATGAAGATCGCCGCCGCCGAGGCGCTGGCGCATCTTGCCAAGGAAGACGTGCCGGATGACGTCGCCGCCGCCTATCAGGGCGTGCGTCCGCGCTTCGGCGCGCAGTACATCATCCCCGTGCCCTTCGACCCGCGCCTCATCTCGGCAATCCCCGTCGCCGTCGCCAAGGCGGCGATGGAGACGGGCGTCGCGCGCAAGGACATTCCCGACCTCGACGCCTATGCCCGCGACCTGCGCGCTCGCCGCGATCCGATCGCCTCGACGCTGCAGCAGATCTATGCCCGCGTGCGCCGCCAGCCGAAGCGCGTGGTCTTCGCGGAAGGCGAGGAGGAGCAGATGATGCGCGCCGCCGTCTCCTACGCCAACCAGCAGCTCGGCACCGCCATCCTGCTCGGCCGCGAGGAGCAGATGCGCGAGACGGCGGAAAAAGCCGGCATCGATCTCGACCGGCCCGGCATCGAGCTGGTCAATGCCCGCATCTCCAAGCGCAACAATGTCTATATCGACTATCTCTATGCGCGCCTCCAGCGGAAGGGCTTCCTCTTCCGTGACGCGCAGCGCCTGATCCATAACGACCGCAATCACTTCGCGGCCTGCATGGTGGCGCTGGGCGATGCGGACGGCATGGTGACGGGTCTCACCCGCAACTACTCGACCGCGCTGGAAGACGTGCGCCGCTGCATCGACGCCAAGCCCGGCCACCGGGTCATCGGCGCCTCGCTGGCGCTCTGCCGCGGCCGCGCCGTGCTGGTCGCCGACACGGCCGTGCACGACATGCCCTCCTCGGAGGAACTGGCGGATATCGCCGAGGAAGCGGCCGGCCTTGCCCGCCGCCTCGGCTACGAGCCGCGCGTCGCCATGCTCGCCTACTCGACCTTCGGCCATCCTTCCGGCGAACGCTCGGAACGGGTGCGCGAGGCCGTGAAGATCCTCGACCGCCGCCGCGTCGATTTCGAATATGACGGCGAGATGGCGGCCGATGTGGCGCTGAACCCGCGCATCATGGAACAGTATCCGTTCTGCCGCCTTTCGGCGCCCGGCAACGTGCTCGTCATGCCGGCGTTCCACTCGGCCTCGATCTCGACCAAGATGCTTCAGGAACTTGGTGGCTCGACGGTCATCGGTCCCCTGCTCGTCGGTCTCGACAAGTCGGTGCAGATCGTCTCGATGGGCGCGAAGGACAGCGACATCGTCAACATGGCCGCGCTCGCCGCCTACAATTCCGGCGTATAACGAAAACCGCCCGCTCCAGGCCTCTGGAGCGGGCGGAAACCAACAGATGACGCCCAAAGGGCTAGCTGGCGAAACGCCCCGCATCCGCACCGTAGTAATTCAGGTAGCGGCCCGAGATCTTGCCGATCGGCAGGACGATCAGCACATCCGTCGTATTGAAACTGTGGTCGACGACCGCGCCGTCGCCGATGGCCGCGCCAAGGCGCAGGTAACCCTTGACGAGCGGCGGCATGGCGGCGAGCGCCTTGCGCGCATCGACGCCTTCGGACGGCATCAGGTCCATGGTGCGGAAGCGTTCCGGCCGGGCCGAAACGCTCCACTCGTCTTTCGCAAGAACGTTATGATGCAGGAAGGAGAGCGCCAGTGCATGCTCCTCCGGCACCGTTCCATGGAAGGAGGCACAGCCGAACATCACGTCGATGCCATGTCTCAGCGAATAGGCCCAGGCACCCTGCCAGAGCAACTCCACAGTGCGCTTTGTGCGATAGGCGGGCAGCACGCAGGAACGGCCGAGTTCCATGAAGCGCTTGTCGGGATGGCGGGCGATCAGCGCCTCGACGTCGAATTCGGACTGGGAATAGAAACCGCCGGAGCCTGCCGCCACGTCCTGCCGCAACAGGCGATAGGTGCCGACGATCTGCTCTTCCGCATCGCCCTCGATCGTGGTGTCGAGCACCAGCAGGTGGTCGCAGACCATGTCCCAGGCGTCGATATCGCGCTTGCGGCGCACGGCATCGGACGAGAGCGTGGCGTTCATCTCCTCGGCAAAGACGCGATAGCGGACGGCCTGCGCGGCGTCGATCTCCGAGACGGAACGGGCGATGCGCGTTTCGAGATTGCCGATGCGGCCGAGCACGTCCGTGCCCGAGCGGCCGGCGACGGGGGCCGGCTTCTGGGCCGTCTCCTGCGGTGCGATGGTCGGGGCGAGGTCGAGCGTCATGATACTGTATCCGTTAGGCGAAACTGCGTGGTTTAAACCACGATTCTGCAACAAGATAATGACGCGAAGCGGGCTTGGGTAGCCTCATGCGGTGGCGCGGCGCATGAGGCGGGCGATTTCCGCGACCAGCCGGGCCGGATCCGCGGGCTTGGCCAGAACCGCACCGGCGCCGGCATCCCGCAGCGCCTCGCCGAGGCCGGCGCGGCTGTCCGCCGTCAGCACGATCACCGGCAGCGGCGCATTGCCATAATCACCCCTGGCGATGCGGGCGATCATCTCCCTGCCCTCGCCGCCGGGCATGCCGAGATCGGTGACGATGAGGTCGGCGGCGAAGGGACCGGCAGCCGTCGCCCCGCCGAGCGCGGCGACGAGCGCCGGATAATCCGGCACATGGCGCACCGTATGGCCCGCCCGCTCCAGCACGGAGCGCACCAGCATGGCGTTCACCGGGTCGTCCTCGGCAAGGAGGATGCGCGCGCCCGCCGGGGCGGCCGGCACCGGATCGGGCACGGCGGGCGGCAGGTCCTTCAGGATCGGTCGATTGTCGTTGATGGCGTCGCGCACCTCGATGCCCTTCATGCGGCCGCGCAGCACCTCGACCAGCGAACGCTCGCGCAGCGGGCGGATGAGCCAGGAGTCGTAGCCCTCGCCATTGCCGATCGCCCGCGCGCCGCGTTCTTCCGGATTGACGAGATAGATGCGGCGCGCGCCGCTGTCGCGCAGATAGGCGAGGTCGGCCAGTTCCCGGCGGAAGGCCCCGGCAAGGCGGTTGTCGACAATGATGTCGGTCAGTTCCGCCCTGCGCCCGGCAAGGGACTGGAGGTGTTCCAGCGCTTCAGTGACGGTGGTGGCGAGATGACAAGCACCCCCGAGCGCCTCGACGGTGCACGCCAACGCCCTGGCGGCCGGCCCTTCGGGCGCGAGCAGGAAGACGAGGCTGTCCGAAAGCACGCCCTTGCGCGTCCTGCCCGCCACCGTCGTGCGCAGATCGACCGGCATGCGGATGGTGAAGGTGCTGCCCTTGCCGGGCACGCTTTCGAGCGTCAGCGCACCGCCCGCCTCGCGCAGGATGCGGGCAGAGATGGCAAGACCGAGGCCGGTGCCGCCGCTGCGCTGGGCGGCGCTTCCGGCCTGTTCGAATTCCTCGAAGATACGCGCCTGTTCCCCGGCGCTCATGCCCGGGCCGCTGTCGGTGACGCGGATGACGACGGCGTCGCGGTCGAGTGTCGTTTCGAGGAAGACGCCGCCGGTATGGGTGAATTTCACGGCATTGCCGACGACGTTATAGAGCACCTGGCGCAGGCGCGGCGCATCGTAGAGCAGAAGTCCCGGCACCTCGGGCGAAACGAAGGAGCCGATCTCGATGCCCTTCTCGTGAGCGCGCGGCGAGAGCATTTCCACGACGCTTTCCAGCATCGGGCGCACCGGCTCCTCCGACGGGCGGAGTTGGAAACGGCCGGCCTCGATGGAGGAGAAGTCGAGAAGGTCGTCGACGAGCTGGACGAGCGCATGGCCGGACTGGCGCATGCCGGAAAGGTAGTTCTTCTGTTCGGCCGAAAGGCGCGTCTGGCCGATGAGGTGCGACATGCCGAGGATGCCCGAGAGCGGCGTGCGGATCTCGTGGCTGACGGTGGCGAGCAGGCGCGATTTCGCCGCGCTCGCCTCTTCCGCCCGCTGGCGGGCGCGCTCGCGCTCGCGCTCCGCCCGGCGCTCCTCCGTCACGTCGCGAGCGATGGAATGGATAACGAGTTCACCGGAGACCGGATCGCGCACGGTGACGTCGTGCCAGGAATAGATGCGTCCGGCGACGTCGACATCGTAGCGATGGGGGATCGCCTGCGAGCGGAAGGCAAGGCCCAGCGCCTCGCAGGTCCTGCCCTCGATCTCGGCGGCGCCCGTCAGCGTGCCCAGGACGGCATTGGCGCTGAGGATACGGCCGTCGAGCGCGCGCATGACGACGATATCCCCAAGCACGTCATGGATGGCCGAAAGGATCTGCGACGTCTCGCTACGCTCCCAGGAGCGGTCATGCGCGGCTTCCATGCCCGCTGTCGGCAGGCGGACCCGCAGGAGGAAAGCGACGCCGGCAATCCCTGCAAGGCCGAGGCCGATGGCGGCGACATAGAACCCGGCCGCCACGCCCGCCGCAAGGACAAGCCCGGCCATCAGCAATCCGAGGCCGGCAATCGCGTTGCGGATCGCCGCATTGCCGGTCGGCGCGGCGGCCGGCAAATCGCCCTCCTCACCCGCCCCGGAAGAGGTGCGGGCCGAACGGCGCGGCGGTTCGGCGAATTCGGCCTGGAGCCGGTTCTGAAGCTTGACGGGTTCGCTCATGCGGACCCCATTAGCACGGGGTCCGTTCAGATCGGCTTCAGCAAGTCGTTCGAATTTTAGCTTTTCGGGCGACGCAGCAGCAGAAGCTCATCGAGGACGACGAGGCCCGCGCCGATGGTGATAAAGCTGTCGGCGAGGTTGAAGACCGCAAAGGACCATGTCTCGGTGTAGAAGAGGATATAGTCGATCACGTAGCCGAAGAGCGCCCGGTCGATGAGATTGCCGAAGGCGCCCGCGATGATGAAGGCGTAGCCGGCATGGGCAAGGCCGCGCGCCTTGGGCGTCTGCCGCCAGAGCCAGATGACGAAGGCGACGACGAAGAGCCGGAGCGTGACGATGAACCAGCCTTCCATGCCCGACAGCATGGAGAAGGCGACGCCGTAATTGTAGGTGCGGTAGAGCGCCAGCATGGGCATGACATGCACCGGCTCCTGGAAGGGAAGCCAGGTCTCGACGGCGAACTTCACCGCCTGGTCCAGCAGCAGCGCAAGCAGGATGAGGACGACGACCGGCAGCGGCCGGGAAAACAGCGGAATGCGTTCGTTCATGCCCGCTCTTCCAGCGTCAGGAGATGGCGGCGCGCCTCGAAGAGCATGATGCCGGTGGCGATGGCCAGATTCAGCGAATCGGCAAGGCCGGCCTGCGGAATGCGGGCAAGCGCATCGGCCTCGCGGGCAAGCTCATCGGGCAGGCCCTGCTGCTCGTTGCCCATGAGGAGGACGACGGGCTTTTTCCGGTAATCGATGGTGCGGTAGTCGACCGCGCCCGCAAGGTGCGTGGCGACGACGGAAACGCCCGCGCCCTTCTTCCAGCCGAGGAAGTCGGCGGGGCTGGCCTTGACCAGCGGCAGGGCGAAGACCGAACCCATGGTGGCGCGTACGGTTTCCATCGAATAGGGGTCGGTCGTCTCGCCGAGGAGGATGACGCCGCTCGCGCCGGCCGCATCCGCCGTGCGGATGATCGTGCCGAGATTGCCGGGATCGCGCACGCGGTCGAGCGCCACATAGGTCTCGTTCGCCTTCGGACGGATATCGCGCAGGCTCGTCCAGCGCTGGGTGAAGATACCGACGACCATCTGTGGATTGTCGCGCCGCGTGATCGAGGAGAGCACCTTCTCGCTGACTTCAAGCACCAGCCCACCGCGCGCCACGGTCTTCGTCGCAGCCTGCACGACCTGCGGCTTGTCCTTGACGTTCTTGGCGTAGACCAGCGTCCTGATCTCGAAACCGAGTTCCAGCGCATCGATGACGAGCTTCAGACCCTCGGCCATGAAGCTCTTCGTCTCGTCGCGGTCCTTCTTGTTGGCGAGTGCCTTGATGTCCTTGACGATGGGGTTCGAAAGGCTCGTGACTTCCTTCACCTGCCCGACGCGGCGGGTTCCGTGGTGGTCGTGGCTCATGCGCTGATCCATCGGCTGAAGAGGGAGGTGGAGAGGGCGCGGCCGGCTTGCCCGCCGTCCGGGCCGCTCTCGCGGATGACGAGCTCGCCCGATTCCACCGTGCCGCCGGCGCCGCGCATGGTCTCGCGCATCAACTCATGGATGGAATAGAAGCTCGCGCGGATCGAATAGGCCGTCAGCACGAGGCCGATGGCCTTGGGCGACAGGATCTCGCGGCAGATGTCGAGCATCAGCGGCAGATGGTCGAAGAGGTGCCAGACCTCGCCGTTCGGCCCGCGGCCGAATTTCGGCGGGTCGGTGAGGATGATGTCGTATTTGCTGCCGCGGCGCTCCTCGCGCTGGATGAACTTCATCGCGTCTTCGCAGATCCAGCGGATCGGCAGCTTCTCCATGCGGCCGAGCGCCTGGTTCTCGCGCGCCCAGCCGATGGCCTTCTTCGAGGCATCGACATGGGTGACTTCGGCACCGGCGCTGGCGGCGATGAGCGAGGCGACCCCGGTATAGCCGAAGAGGTTCAGCACCTTGACCGGGCGGCCGGCAGTCTCGACCTTTTCCTTCATCCAGCTCCAGTGAGCGAGTTGTTCCGGGAAGACGCCGACGTGGCGGAAGGCGGTGAAGCGACCGTGGAAATCGACGCCGAGGAGCTGCATCGGCCAGGTCTCGCCAAGCGCCGCCTTGGGGAACTTCCAGCGGCCCATGCCGTCCTCGTCCGTATCGCCGGTGAAGAGGGCGTCGGCCTTGTCCCAGAGCGCGGCCGGCAGGCTCCGTTGCCAGAGCGCCTGGGCCTCCGGACGCACGATGCGGTAGGGGCCGTATTGCTCCAGCTTCTCGCCGGCACCGCTGTCGATGAGGCGGTACTGGTCGGAGCCGGCGGTTTCGAGGATGACGGGCACGCGCTCAGCGGGCTTTTCGCCCTCGCGGCGCATCAGCGGGCGGGCGGGGGCCTCGGGCGCGGGGCGCGGCTCTTTCTTCGGAGCCTGGGCGGGCTTCGGGGTCGCGGCGGGTGACGCCTTGCCGGCCGGCCGGCTGTGTGCCTGCGTCCTTGCGGGCGCGGCGAGGCCGCTCTTCGGCCGGCGGTGTTTGTCCTTCACGATCGATCGTCCGTCGTCGGTTGAAAATGAGCCGGCAGCGCCGGAAAACAAGCGGCTCCCATACCATCCCTCCCCCACTTGGCAAAGCGCTTTCCGATTGCGATAAATTTGGAACCGTTCCAGGGAGGAGATCGATCATGGACATGTCCGGCGAAGAACGCATTGCCGCCCCGCGCGAGGCCGTCTGGGCGGCGCTCAACGACCCGGAGGTGCTGAAGGCCTGTATTCCGGGCTGTCAGTCGCTCACCATGAAATCGCCGACCGAGCTGGAAGCGACCGTGAAGATCAAGATCGGCCCCGTCTCGGCAACCTTCACCGGCGAGGTGACGCTCTCCAACCTCAACCCGCCGGAAAGCTATACGATATCAGGCGAGGGCAAGGGCGGCATTGCGGGCTTTGCGAAGGGTGGGGCGGATGTGCGCCTGACCGAGGACGGCGCCGAGACGATCCTGGCCTATGACGTGAAGGCGCAGATCGGCGGCAAGCTCGCCCAGCTCGGCTCGCGCCTCATCGATTCGACGTCGAAGAAGCTTGCGACGCAGTTCTTCGCCGATCTCGGCGCGAGGCTGGGCGGCGGGGCCGCCTGATCACTTTCCGGAAACGGGCACCACGGCCTGCGCGGCCAGGGCCTCGGCGCGGCCGCGGTGCCTGTCCGCTTCCGTATGCCATTTCACCGCTTCGCCTGCCTCGAGGCGCGCGCGCTTGCGGTGCTTGCCCTGCGCGAACCAGGTGATGAGCGCGCCGAGCACGAGACCGAAGATCGTCGCAAGGAAGATGTAGACGAAGAAGGGCGCGGTGACGGAGAGCAGGCTGTCCTCCGGCCGGAACGGATTGAACGCCAGCGTCACCGGTTGACGGTTCGCCACCGACAGCACGATCAGCACGATGGCGACCGGGATGAGGATAACGACGTTGACTATTCTCTTGACCATTGCGTCACCTTGTCGGCAGCGGCGACGCCTCAATCGTCCTGGTCGGCCTGACCGGGATTGAGGCGCTCGCGCAGCTCCTTGCCTGTCTTGAAGAACGGAACCCACTTCTCCTCGACGAAGACCGCATCGCCCGTGCGCGGGTTGCGGCCGGAACGCGAGGGGCGATTCTTGACGGAAAAGGCGCCGAAGCCGCGCAGCTCGACACGATTGCCGGCGGCCAGCGCATCGGTGATCTCGTCCAGCACCGCGTTGACGATGTTCTCGACGTCGCGGTGATAGAGGTGGGGATTGCGGGCTGCGACGATCTGCACCAGTTCCGACTTGATCACTGTATCCCCCTCAAAAATTCTTGTTTTTCAATCGCGATCAACCTGCCAAACCGAAACAAGACCGTCAAGAAACAACTTCTCCCCGGTCAGCTTTTCGATCGTCGGCTGCAGGTCGACCGGTAGTCCGAGCACGGAGCGGGCAAGCTCACGGATGCTGCCGCCGAAGAAGGGGATGGCCGAGCGGCGCGGCGCCTCGTAATCGATGAAGGGCAGGTCCTTCGCCACCTTGCGGGTGTCGAGATAGGCGCGGATCGCCTCCGGCCCGCCGAGCGTGTCGACCAGCTTCGCGGCCAGCGCCTGCCGGCCGGTGAAGATGCTGCCGTCGGCAAGGCGCAGCACCTCGACGCGCGGCAGCTTGCGGCGCTCGGCGACGAGATCGACGAACCAGTCGTAGCTGTCCATAACCATGGCACGGATCATCGCCTTGGCGTCCTCGCTTACCGGATGGAAGGGCGAGGGCTCCGCCTTCAGCGGCGCGGACTTGATCTCCTCCAGCGAGACGCCGATCTTGTCCATCAGCTCCTTGAGTTGCGGGTACTGGAAGAGGACGCCGATGGAACCGGTGATCGAGCTTTCTCCGGCGATGATCGTGTCACCCGCCGTCGCGACCATATAGCCGGCCGAGGCCGCCAGCGTGCGCACGTCCGAGACGACCGGCTTCTTCTCCGCCACCTTGCGCAGCGCCTTGAAGATGACCTCGCCGCCATAGGTCGTGCCGCCGGGCGAGGCGATCGTGACGACAAGCGCCTTGGCCCGTTCGTTTTGCGCGATGGCGTCGAGGCGCGCCAGAAGCTCGCTGTCGTCCTGGATGATGCCCGAAATGCTGACGCGGGCGATGTGATCGCCCGTCTCGCCGGGCCAGCGCCAGGCGACCGCCGCAAAGACCGCGGCAAGCGCGATCAGCACGGCCGCGACGCGCCAGAAGGTGAGCTTGCGGCGCAGTTGCCGACGGTCGGCGATGGCGGATTGGTCCATGTCCTGTCCTCGATACTGGATCGCCGCCTCTCAAGGTGGCTTGCGGAAGGCCCTATCGATATGGCATTCCCGGCGCAAATGGCAATTCGTCGCCGAACTTTCTTGGACATCCATTGTTTGTTCAGGAATAATCGCCATATGAGGCCCGTTATGGTTGCGGCCCTTTGACGGCGAGGACCGGAGCGGACATTCAAGCAGGCAGGATGCTGGACAACGTGGCAGAAGCACCGACGGGTGCGCAGGGCATGGGCGGAACCGCCGAGGCTTACCGCCTCGCCACGCGGCATTCCCGGCGCGTGCGCCTGCTGAAGATCGCCCTGCCGGTCGCCGCCCTCCTCATCGGCGCGGTCTTCGCGGTCGTTTCGATCGTGCGTACCTACATTCCCTCCAATCTCCAGGTCGAAAGCGCGACCATCGAGGACGGCAAGCTCGTCATGCGCTACCCGGCCATCGCCGGGCGCAACGACGACGGCATCAGCTATTCGATGAAGGCGGAGCGGGCGCTGCAGGACATGAAGCAGCCTGACGTCATCACACTCGAGAACATCACGGCGAAGATGCCGGTCAACGAGAACACGACCGCCGAGGTTCTGGCCGAAACGGGCGTCTACGACCGCGGCAAGAACCTGCTCGACATGACCGCGCCCTTCACCATCAATCTCAACAACGGCCTGACCGCCGCCTTCCGTTCCGCCAATCTCGACGTCAACGGCGGAACCATGTCGACGACGGAGCCGGTTTCAATCCGCGCGCCCTCCGCATCCATTGTTGCGCAGTCGCTGCGAATGACGGATAAAGGCCGGGTTGTAACCTTCGAAGGCAAGGTCGTCGTCGATGTCGATCCTGCCGCCATCCGCAACCGGGAAAAGTAAGAGCCCCATGTTCGCCAGTTTCTCCGCCCCCCGTCGGGCCGCCAGCCTTTTCGCTCTTGCCGCCGGCCTCGTGCTTGCCGCCGGCTCCGCCGGCGCCCAGCAGACGTCGAGCAACATGAAGGGCATGAAGCTGTCGAACGACCAGCCGATCCAGATCCAGAGCGACAAGCTCGAGATCCGCGACCAGGAGAGCAAGGCAGAGTTCACGGGCAATGTGAAGGTCGTACAGGGCACCACGACGCTGCAAGCCGGCCGCATGGTCGTGCATTACAAGTCGGGCGGCGGCGGCTCGATCTCCGGCGGCGACGCGGACATCGAGACGATCGACGTCTTCGACAAGGTCTACCTCAAGTCGCAGAGCCAGGAAGCGACGGCCGACACCGGCACCTTCAACATGGTCAACGAGACGCTGCTACTCAAGGGCGATAAGGTCGTGCTGTCGGAGGGCGAGAACGTCTTCGTCGGCTGCCAGCTCACCGTGGCCATGAAGACCGGCGAAGCCAAGCTCGACGCCTGCGGCGGGCGTGTCATGATCCAGCTCGACCCGAAATCCCGCAAGCAAACGAACTGATATAGCGCCACGTGTCTTCCTCCCTGCTCACCCGATTGACGCGCCGCCCGAAGAAGGCCGCGCAGGAGCCTCAGCGCAACAGTGACCTGTCGCGCTACGAAGGCACGCTGATTGCGCGCGGGCTGACGAAGACCTATCGCGACCGGCGCGTCGTCAACGGTGTGTCGCTGGTCGTGCGGCGCGGCGAGGCCGTGGGCCTGCTCGGTCCGAACGGCGCCGGCAAGACGACCTGTTTCTACATGATTACCGGTCTCGTGCCCGTCGACGAAGGCTCGATCGAGATCAACGGCCACGACGTCACCACCATGCCGATGTATCGCCGCGCGCGCCTTGGCGTCGGCTACCTGCCGCAGGAAGCCTCGATCTTCCGCGGACTGACGGTGGAGGAGAACATCCGCGCCGTGCTGGAAGTGCACGACAAGGACAAGGCGCGGCGCGAAGCCAAGCTCGACAGCCTGCTGGCCGAATTCTCCATCGCACATCTGCGCAAGTCGCCGGCCGTCGCCCTTTCGGGCGGCGAGCGCCGCCGTCTCGAAATCGCCCGCGCGCTCGCCACCGACCCGACCTTCATGCTGCTTGACGAGCCCTTCGCGGGCGTCGATCCCATCTCGGTCGCCGACATCCAGGCGCTGGTGCGCCACCTCACCTCGCGCGGCATCGGCGTCCTGATCACCGACCATAACGTGCGCGAGACACTCGGCCTCATCGACCGCGCCTATATCATCCATGCCGGCGAAGTGCTGACCCATGGCCGGGCGAACGACATCGTCAACAATGCCGACGTGCGCCGGCTCTACCTCGGCGACAATTTCAGCCTCTAGGCGATCTTCACCACGTTCCCGGCCGCGGCTTGACCAAACCCCGTAAAAACGCAATTTTCGGGCCAGTTGGATTCCGCCGCCCCGGCCACGATGGCCAGAGGCCGCTTTCCGGGAGAACAGAGCGTCCGCATGGCCCTCGCCGCCAGCCTTTTCCTGCGCCAGAACCAGTCGCTGGTCATGACCCCGCAGCTCATGCAGTCGATCCAGCTGCTGCAGATGACGCATGTCGAGCTGACGCAGTTCATCGAGCAGGAAGTCGAGAAGAACCCGCTGCTCGAGATCGCCGCCGGCGAGGACGGCCGCGGCGTGGATGATCCCTTTACCGGCGACGACGCTCCCCATGCCGAAAACGCCGGCAGCGAGGACGGCTTCCAGCCGGACCTCTACGACAATGCAACGACGGGCAGCGCCGGCAGCGCGCCGGAAACGCTCGACGGCGGGCTGGACAATGTCTTTCCCGACGACACAGGCCCGCGCGCGGCGGATGCGCCGGAGCTTCTCGGCCAGTGGAAATCCATGCCCGGCGGCGAGGACGGCGAGGGCTACGACCTCGACGACTTCGTGGCGAGCCGCAAGACGCTGCGCGACGTGCTGAACGAGCAGATCCCCTTCGTGCTCACGGACGCCATTGACCGGCTGATTGCCCAGCATCTCGTCGACCAGCTCGACGAGGCCGGCTACTTCCAGGGCAGCGTCGCCGAGACGGCGGAAAAGCTCGGCAAGCCCGCCGCCGATATCGGGCGCGTGCTTTCCCGCCTGCAGGAGCTGGACCCGCCCGGCGTCTTCGCCCGCACGCTCAGTGAGTGCCTCTCCATCCAGCTTCGGGCGCTCGACCGGCTGGACCCGGCCATGGCCGTTCTGGTCGACAATCTCGAACTGCTCGCCCGGCGCGATTTCGCGACGCTGAAGAAGCTGTGCGGCGTGGGCGAGGAAGACCTGCTCGACATGCTGGCCGAAATCCGCAAGCTCGACCCCAAACCCGGCACGCGCTACGAGACCAGCGCCTCGGAGGCCGTTGTGCCCGACATCATCGTGCGCGCCGCGCCCGACGGCTCCTGGCAGGTCGAGCTCAACCCCGACACCCTGCCCCGCGTCCTCGTCAACCGCGACTACTATGCCGCCGTCTCCAGCCGCACGAGCCGCGACAGCGCCGACTACGGTTTCCTCAACGAATGCTTGCAGACGGCCAACTGGCTGACGCGCAGCCTCGACCAGCGCGCCCGCACCATCATGAAGGTGGCGAGCGAGATCGTGCGCCAACAGGACGGCTTCCTGATGCACGGCGTCGATCACCTGCGCCCGCTGAATCTCAAGACCATCGCCGAGGCGATCGGCATGCACGAATCGACGGTGAGCCGCGTCACCTCGAACAAGTACATGTTGACGCCGCGCGGCCTGTTCGAGCTGAAGTATTTCTTCACAGTCTCCATCGGCTCGGCGGAAGGCGGCGATTCTCATTCGGCCGAGAGCGTGCGCCACCGGATTCGCACCATGATCGCGCGGGAGACGCCCGACGCGGTGCTTTCCGACGACGATATCGTTGATGCACTGCACAAGGGCGGCGTGGAACTTGCCCGCCGGACGGTGGCCAAGTACCGCGAGGCGATGAACATCCCCTCCTCCGTGCAGCGCAGGCGCGAAAAGCGGGCGCTCGCCAAGGCGTCCGGCGGCTGAAACAAAGCCGGGATAAGCGCCGCTTCAGGCTGCCGGAAGTTAACGATAGCTGAATCCGCCGATTGACTTGCCCGGCTGGAAGGGCTAATGCGCGCCCCACTTTCGAAGGAAAGGCATACCGGACTTCCAAAACATATCCCCGCTTTTCTTGAGCGTGCGATGCAGCAAACAGCGCGTGCGTGAAAAGCTTGGAACGCAGATGAGGTTGGAATAGACTGGTGCGCGCAAATCATGAAAGAGAGGTAACCTCCATGAGTGTGCGTGTGTCCGGTAAACATATGGAAATCGGCGACAGCTTCCGCCAGCGGATTGAAGAGCAGGTCGGAGAAGCCGTAACCAAATATTTCGACGGAGGGTATTCGAGCCAGGTCACCGTGGAAAAAGCGGGATCGCGGTACAGTGCGGACTGCAAGCTTCACCTGGATACGGGGACGGCCTTGCAGGCCAATGGCGAGGCAAACGATCCGCTGGCGGCCTTCCAGGCAGCCTCGGAGCGGATCGAAAAGCGCCTTCGCCGGTACAAGCGCAAACTCAAGGCACACCACAATGGCAACGGTCACGACGCCTTTGCGGAAGTGGCCTACACGGTGATGGATTCTGTCCCCGACGAAGACGAAGAGCTTCCCGAGGACTACGCGCCGACCATCGTCGCGGAAAGCACGAAGAAACTCAGGACCATGTCCGTCGCAGGCGCCGTGATGGCGCTCGACATGACGGACGAGCCGGTTCTTCTCTTCCGCAGCGCCGGGTCGGAGCAGCTCAATATCGTCTACCGACGCAACGACGGAAATATTGGCTGGATCGATGCAGCCAATATCAAAGGCTGAGTGACGGGAGCGTGGCGCCGGGACGGGCGCCACGCTTCTTCAAACCCTTCACCCAGCGCACGAGGACAAGAGCATGGCATTGGCAGGTCTACTGCAGCAGAGTGCGATTATTCCGGCGATGAAGGCCAATTCCAAGAAGCAGCTGCTTCAGGAGCTGGCGGCAAAAGCGGCCAAGATCACCGGGCTTCCCGAACGCGAGATCTTCGACGTCATCCTTCAGCGAGAGCGACTTGGTTCGACCGGTGTCGGCAATGGCATCGCCATTCCGCACGGCAAGCTGAAGGAGCTTTCGCAGATCACCGGCCTCTTCGCGAGGCTCGAAACGCCCGTCGACTTCGAGGCGCTGGACGACCAGCCGGTCGATCTCGTCTTCCTGCTCCTGGCGCCGGAAGGCGCCGGCGCGGATCATCTGAAAGCCCTTTCGCGGATCGCCCGCGTGCTGCGCGATCCCGCAATGGTCGCAAAGCTGCGCGCTTCCGACAGCGAGAGCGCCATCTACGCCTGCCTCAGCGAGGAACAGGCGTCCAACGCGGCGTAAGGCCGCAAGATACCGATTGCTTGCGAAACCGCCGCGGACCAGCGTCCTGCGGCGGTTTCGTTTTTCAGGCTCAGCAAAAACCGCGCAAGAAAAACGCCCGCACCATTGCTGATGCGGGCGTTCGGATTGTCGAAAAGAGCCTATCAGGCCTGTGCGGCGTTCGCCTCGCCCGCAGGGGCCTTGGGGCCGCCCTTGGAAACACCGACCATGGCGGGACGCAGCACGCGCTCGCCGATGACGTAGCCGGCCTGCACGACCTGCACGACCGTGTTGCTGGCGATCTCGGGGTTCGGCACTTCGAACATGGCCTGGTGGAAGTTCGGGTCGAACTTCTCACCCATCGGGTCGAGCTTGCGCACGCCATGGCGCTCGAGCGCGGCGAGCATGGAACGCTCGGTCATCTCGACGCCTTCCGCCAGCGCAGTGAGGCCGGCATCGCCGCCTTCACGGGCATCGGCCGGAATGGCGTCCAGCGCGCGGCGCAGGTTGTCGGACACGGCCAGCATGTCGCGGGCGAAACCGGCGACGGAATAGGACTTGGCATCCTTCACGTCGCGCTCGGTGCGGCGGCGCAGGTTGTCCATCTCGGCGGCAAGGCGCAGGTACTTGTCGCGAAGGTCGGCGTTTTCCGCACGCAGCACGTCGATCGGATCGGCTTCGGCCGGGGTTTCTGCCTCGACGGCGGCATCGGCCGCTGCTTGCGCGGCGAAGTTGATGTCCACCACGTCGTCAGGTCCGTGTTTCTTGGTTTCGTCGGTCATGACGTACTCCGAATTGCATTTTCTGGGTTTGGGCCCGATATCGAGCTTTGAGCCTGAAAAATCAAGGGCTGAAGGCCGGATTGGCTATTCTCAGCGCGAAAGCCGCGACATGAGCTGGGCCGTATAGTCCACCATGGGCACGATACGGGAATAGTTGAGCCGCGTCGGGCCGATGACACCGACCGCGCCGACGATCTTGTCGTCACCATCCCGGTATGGCGCGACGATGAGCGAGGAGCCGGAGAGGGAGAAGAGCTTGTTCTCCGAGCCGATGAAGATACGCACGCCCGGCCCTGTCTCAGCGAGGTTCAGCAGCTCGATCAGGCTGTCCTTGCGCTCGAGGTCGTCGAAGAGCATGCGCAGGCGGTCGATATCGTCGGCGCCGGCAAGGCCTTCCAGAAGGTTCGCCCGGCCGCGTACGATAAGGCGCGTCGGCTTTGCCTCCTCGAAGCCACCCGACCAGACGGCAAGGCCGCGTTCGACGAGGTCCTGCGACAGCTTGTCGAGCTCGCTGCTGATCTCGCCGCGCAGGCGCTCCAGCTGTGAGCGGGCCTCCAGCAGCGTGTTGCCCGACAGATGCGCGTTGAGGAAATTGGCCGCCTCGGTGAGCTGCGAGCTGGTGACGCCCGCCGGCAGCTCGATGATGCGGTTCTCCACCTGGTCGTGATCGCCGACCAGCACGACAAGCGCCTTGGTCGGCTCCAGCCGGATGAACTCGACATGCTTGAGCACGGCGTCGTTCTTGGTGGTGATGACGAGACCCGCACCCCGCGACATGCCTGACAGCGCCTGGCTCGCCTCGTTCATCATGGTCTCGACGGCGGTGTGCTTCTGGCCGTGCGGGCGGACATGGCGCTCGATGGAGGCGCGGTCCTCGGCGGAAATGTTGCCGACCTGCATGAAGGCGTCGACGAAGAAGCGCAAGCCCAGCTGCGTCGGCAGGCGGCCCGCGCTGATATGCGGCGAATAGATGAGGCCGAGTTCTTCCAGATCGCTCATCACATTGCGCACGGAGGCGGGCGAGAGCGACATGGGCAGGATGCGCGACAGGTTGCGCGAGCCGAGCGGCTCGCCGCTCTCGAGATACGTTTCGACGATGCGGCGGAAGATTTCGCCCGAACGCTCGTCGAGCGCCGCCTGAATGTCAGGTCCCGGAGATCTCAAAACCATCTTTGAACTGCAACCCTGTTGTCCGCCCGGAATATAGTGATTTCGCCGGCCGGCGCAAAACGGATTTTCCTTGACCTTCGGCCTCCGGCATTCCCTCGCCCGGCGAAGTGGTCTAAAGCAGCCTCACACATATCTCAGACAGGAGTTCGCAATGCGGCCGTCCGGCAGAAAAACCGATCAGATGCGCAAGGTTTCCTTCGAGCGCAACGTTTCCAAGCATGCCGAAGGCTCCTGTCTCGTCAAGTTCGGCGATACGCACGTGCTCGTCACCGCAAGCCTTGAGGACAAGACGCCGCCGTGGCTGCGCAACAGCGGCAAGGGCTGGGTGACGGCCGAATACGGCATGCTGCCGCGCGCCACCGGCGACCGCATGAAGCGTGAAGCCGCCGCCGGCAAGCAGGGCGGCCGCACGCAGGAAATCCAGCGTCTCATCGGCCGGTCGCTGCGCGCCATCGTCGACCTCGAAGCCCTCGGCGAGCGCCAGATCACCGTCGACTGCGACGTCATCCAGGCGGACGGCGGCACGCGCACGGCCTCCATCACCGGCGCATGGATCGCCCTCCACGACTGCCTGAAGTGGATGGAAGCGCGCAACATGATCAAGGTCGAGAAGGTGCTGAAGGACCACGTCGCCGCGATCTCCTGCGGCATCTTCGCCGCACAGTCGGTGATCGACCTCGATTATCTGGAAGACTCCGCCGCCGAGACCGATGCCAACTTCGTCATGACCGGCTCGGGCGGCATCGTCGAAATCCAGGGCACCGCGGAAGGCAAGCCGTTCACGGAGGAGGAATTCTCCAGCCTGATGGCGCTTGCCCGGGGCGGCATTGCCGACCTCGTCGCCCTGCAGAAGCAGGCTATCGCCTGAGAAAAGGCGCAAGACCATGACCGCCGCGATCGAAGGCATTCTCGAAACCGCGCTTTACGCGGATGACCTCGACGCGGCGGAGGCCTTCTATGGCGGCATTCTCGGCCTCGAGAAGATCACGCGGCACGGCAACCGCCACGTCTTCTTTCGCTGCGGCCCAGGCGTTTTCCTGATCTTCAATGCGAAGGAGACCGCCGTGCCCCCGCCGCCGCAGGCCTTTCCCGTGCCGGTGCATGGCACCAGCGGCCCCGGCCACGCCTGTTTCCGCATTCCCGGCCCCGCGCTTGATTTCTGGGTGAAAAAGCTGGAAGAAGCCGGCATCGCCATCGAAGCGGATTTTCGCTGGCCGAACGGCGCCCGCTCGATCTATTTTCGCGACCCCGCCGGCAACAGTCTCGAATGTGCAGAGCCCGGTCTCTGGAACATCGCTTAGGAACCCTTATGCGCAAGCTCGATACCAAGACGATCGTCGTCGCCAGCCACAATGCCGGAAAGATCCGCGAGATCGAGGACCTGATCGGCCCCTTCGGCTTTTCCGCCAAGTCCGCCGCGGAACTGAAATTCGAGGAACCGGACGAGACCGGCACGACCTTCGAGGAGAACGCGACGATCAAGGCCCTCGCCTCGGCAAAGGCCTCGGGCCTGCCGGCCCTTTCGGACGATTCCGGCCTCGTGATCGACGCGCTGGGCGGCGCGCCGGGCGTCTACACCGCCAACTGGGCGGAGAAGGAAGACGGCACGCGCGATTTCACCATGGCCATGGAGAAGGTCGAAAAGGCGCTGGCCGAAAAGGGCGCTACGGACGCCAGGGACCGCACCGCGCGCTTCGTCTCCGTGCTGTGCCTTGCCTGGCCGGACGGCCATACGGAACTCTTCCGCGGCGAGGTGGAAGGCCATGTGGTCTGGCCGCCGCGCGGCGACAAGGGTTTCGGCTACGATCCCGTCTTCCAGCCGGAAGGGTACGAGACGACCTTCGGCGAGATGAGCGCGGAAGAAAAGCACGGCTGGAAGCCGGGTGACGCGACAGCGCTCTCGCACCGCGCCCGCGCCTTCAAGATCTTCGTCGAAACCTGCCTGAAAGCCTGAAACGTCATGACGGCGGTGCCCTTCGATATCCGGCCGAGCATGGGAACGGGCCTTTCCGATCCCGGCTTCGGCATCTATGTGCACTGGCCGTTCTGTGCCGCCAAATGCCCCTATTGCGACTTCAACAGCCATGTGCGCCACCAGCCGGTCGACCAGCCGCGCTTCGTGCAGGCCTTCCTGAAGGAAATGGCGACGATGCGCCGGCTGACGGGCTCGCGCACCGTCACCAGCATCTTCATGGGCGGCGGCACGCCCTCGCTGATGGCGCCGGAGACGGTGGACGCGATCCTCAACGGCATCGCCCGCCACTGGCATGTGCCCGATGGTATCGAGATCACCATGGAGGCGAACCCCTCCAGCGTGGAGGCCGAACGTTTCCGCGGCTACCGCGCCGCCGGCGTCAACCGCGTCTCGCTCGGCGTGCAGGCGCTGAACGACCGGGACCTGAAATTCCTCGGGCGGCTGCATGATGTCGCCGATGCGCTGAAGGCCATACGGCTTGCCCGCGACATCTTCCCGCGCATGTCCTTCGACCTCATCTATGCCCGCCCGAACCAGACGGTGGAGGAATGGGACCGGGAGCTGAAGGAAGCCGTCTCCTACGCGGTCGACCACCTCTCGCTCTACCAGCTCACCATCGAAGAGGGCACGCCCTTCTACGGTCTCGCCAAGGCCGGCAAGCTGGTGGTGCCGGATGGAGAGCAATCCGCCGTGCTCTACGAGGCGACGCAGGAGATCACCGAGCGCGAGGGCATGCCGGCCTACGAGGTTTCCAACCATGCCCGCCCCGGCTCGGAAAGCCGCCACAACCTCACCTACTGGCGCTATGGCGATTATGTCGGCATCGGTCCCGGCGCCCATGGCCGGCTGACGACGGGCGGCGCGAAGATCGCGACCGCGACGGAGCGCAAGCCCGAGGGCTGGCTGTCGCTCGTCGAGGCCGAGGGCCACGGCATGGTCGACCAGGAAGTGCTGGAATACGAGGCACAGGCCGACGAACTCCTGCTAATGGGCCTGCGGCTGAAGGAAGGCGTGGACCTTGCCCGCTGGCAGGCCTTTTCCGGCCGCGACCTGGACCCGGACCGCGAACAGTTCCTCATCGACCACGGCTTCATCGAGCGGCTCGGCAATTCGCGCCTGCGCTGCACCCCGGCCGGGATGCTGATCCTCGACGCCGTCGTCGCCGATCTTGCCTGCTAGAGCGCTTCGCGCATCGGCTCAGTCCGGGAAGTCCTCGACCTGCTCCTTGAAGATCGTGAAGCCTGCCCGGGCATAGGTCGCCTGCGCCTTGGCATGGTCGTTCGTATCCGTGTGCAGCCAGAGCCGCCGCGTCGTCTCGCTCCAGACGGCCCGCAGGGCGGTGTCCAGCAGGAAAGGCCCGAGCCGCCGGCCATAGGCGGCCGGGATGAGACCGAAATGGGTGAGTTCGATATCTGGTGTATCGACGGCATCGAATTCGCAGAAGCCGACCGCCTTCCCCACCTCGCGCAGCACGTAGATCCTTGTCGACGAGGCGGACAGGAAGGCCGCAAGCGCCTTCTGCGGCAGGCGCAGGCGGGAATCCCAGTCGAGCGGCGTGCCGACCTCTCGGTAGAGCGCGACATAGTCCGCCACGGACAGCCTCTCAGGCTGGATGGACAGGCCGGCGGAGGGTGCGGGCAGCGCCGGATGGTTCACCGGCGGATCGCACAGTTCCATATAGGTGACGAGCAGTCTCATGCCGGTGGCTCCGCGTCCCTCGAACGGCAAAACGCCGCGCCATCTCGCAGACGGCGCGGCGTTTGTTGGAAAGGCCGGCGGCCTATTCGTTGATCAGGCGCTTCAGAAGCTCGATCTCGTGGCTGAGCTTGGTATCGCCCGAGATCAGTTCCTCGATCTTGCGCACGGCATGCAGCACGGTCGTATGGTCGCGTCCGCCGAAGCGGCGGCCGATCTCCGGGAAGGAGCGCGGCGTCAGCGTCTTCGACAGATACATGGCGATCTGGCGCGGCTTGACGATGACGCGCGTGCGGCGGTTCGAGACCAGTTCCTGGCGCGAGACGTTGTAATGCTTGGCGACGACGCGCTGGATGTCCTCGATGCGCACGCGGCGCGGCTCGCCGGCGGCGACCAGATGGCCGAGCAGTTCATCGACGCGCTCGATCGTCAGGTTCGGCTCGAAGGAGCGGCGGAAGAGCAGCTGGTTAAAGGCGCCTTCCAGCTCGCGGCCGCTGGCCGTGATATTGCGGGCGACATGGCTCAGAATTTCCGGCGAGATGTCGAGCGAGGCGTCTTCCTGCTGCGCGGCGGCAAGGCGGCGCTTGAGGATTTCAAGGCGCATCTCGTAGTCGGGCGCTTCCATCTCGATGGCGACGCCACCCTGAAGACGGGAGCGAACGCGCGGATCGAGCGATTCCAGTTCCCACGGTGCGCGGTCGGCGGCGACGACGACCTGCTTGGCGGAATCGAGCAGCATGTTGAGCAGGTGGCAGAACTCGTTCTGGATCGAGTTGCCCTGCAGGAATTGCATGTCGTCGATAATCAGAAGATCGATGTTGCGCAGCGTCTCCTTGAGGGAGAGCGCATCGTTGTCGCGGATCGCGGTTGCGAAGCGCCACATGAAATATTCGGCCGTCAGGTAAACGACGCGCGGGTTGCGGGCGCTGGAGAGCGCGCCGAGCGCGATGGCCTGCAGAAGATGCGTCTTGCCGAGACCGACGCTGGAATGAATGAAGAGCGGATTGAAGCGCACGGCGCCGGCACCGGCTTCCGCAATGGTGCGGGCGGCGGCAAGGGCGACGCGGTTCGAGGTGCCTTCGACGAAGGCGTCGAACGTGTAGCGCTGGTCGAGCGGCGAGCCGAAGAGGGGGCCGGACTGCGGCGCGCGCGGCTGGGCCGTGGCGGTGACCGACGCGGCGACATTGGCGACCGGCTGCGGGCCGCCGGCCGGGCGGCGCTGCTGCGCCTGCGGGGCGGGCTGCTCGGTCACAGTCGTTTCTTCGGCCATGCCGGCGCGGACGCCGCGGGTCGCGGTGCGCACCAGGATTTCCACCTTGAGGATCTCGGGATCCTCCTGCTGGAAGAGACTGGTGATGAGGTCGAGGTAACGGTTGTTGATCCAGGACTTCAGGAAGGTCGTGGGCACCGAAAGGCGCACGAGGCTCTTGGAAACCGAATGGATCTTGAGGCGACCGAACCAGCTCGCGAAGACGTCCGGACCGACCTGCGCCTTCAGCCGCGCACTGACCCGTTCGAAAAGCGCGTCATGTTTCATATCGGATGGAACTCCCGCCGCCTCTTGCACCCCTTCTTGCGGGAGTGTCTGTCGTGCATTTTCCCCGTTCGCGAATGCACCAGCCGCTCTGGCCGTATTCATCTGCAT